>NZ_JBIRUL010000024.1:0-112409 GCF_044335095.1 Streptomyces sp. NPDC020597
TGTGCGAGAGGTACATCTGCTGGTTGGTGGCCCCCTCACCGGTGAAGTGCACCATCAGGTAGCCGGGGTCGGCGGCGGCCGCCTGCTGGGGTGTGGTCAGGGACTGCGAGGTGAGGAAGAGGCCGAGTGCGACCAGTATCGCCGCGAGCCGGGTGAGAACCCTTGACATGCGCGTTTCCTGTCTTTGTGCGGGTGCCGGGACGGGGGGAAAGCGGAGGCCGGGTGCGTGACCGCGGGGTCGGTCACGTTTGTTCGAGATTACGGACATTGTTCGTAAAGTCGGCAAGAAGTTAGAGCGCGGTAAGAACGGGTGTCAAGAGGGGGAAGTCGAGAAAAACGGCGGGTGCCTTTGCGTGTCCTCGCGAAGCGGTCGGGGCGGGCGGTCGGGGTCGGGTCGGAGGCGGCGCAGGGCCGTACGCAGGGGAGACGCGCCGCGACGTCGCGCATAACGGAAACCGTCCAACGGAATGCGTCGAGGTGAATCGTCGGACCGGGGAGGGTGTGGGGCGGTGGCGGGGGAGCGACCCGAGCGGATCCGCCGGATTCGGCTCCTGGCACACTGTCGCCCGCGACAGATCGGCACGGCGACGGGACAGGTGAGGCTGGGTGCGCTCGCAGGACGCACGGGAGCGGTCGGACGTCGCCGTCGTCATGGCGGCGCGGGCCGGGGACCGGCAGGCCTCGGAACAGCTCGTACGGGACTCGCTGCCGCTGGTCTACAACATCGTCGGGCGGGCCCTGGACGGCCACAGCGACGTCGACGACGTGGTCCAGGAGACGATGATTCGGGTCCTGGACGGGTTGCCCGGGCTGGAGCGGCCGGATCGGTTCCGGGCCTGGCTCGTCGCCATCACCGTCCGGCAGATCCGTGACCGGTGGCGCAGGGGGCGGGCCTGGCTCACCGCGGAGCCCCTGGAGGAGGGCGCCCACGACACGGACCCGCAGGCCGACTTCTCCGACCTGGTGGTGCTCCGGCTCGCGCTGTCGGGCCAGCGGCGCGAAGCGGTCGAGGCGACCCGCTGGCTGGAGGACGAGGAGCGCGAGGTGCTCGCGCTGTGGTGGATGGAGCGCGCCGGCGAACTGACCCGCGGCGAGCTCTCGGCGGCCTGCGGCCTCGCGCCGCAGCATGCCGCGGTCCGCATCCAGCGGGCCAAGGAACGGCTGGAGACGGCGCGTGCCGTCGTCCGGGCCGTGACGGCCTCGCCGCGGTGCCCCGACCTGACCGCCGTGCTCGCCTCCTGGGACGGGCGGCCGTCCGGGCTGTGGCGCAAGCGGCTGGCGCGCCATGTCCGGGACTGCCCGCAGTGCCTGTCGAACTCGTCCGACCTCGTTCCGGCGGAGGGGCTGCTGGCCGGCCTCGCGCTGGTGCCGGTGCCGGTCGCGCTGACCGGTCTGGTGCTGGCCAGGACGCTGGGCACGGGCTCGGCCGGGGCGGCCGCCGGCGCGGGCGCGCGAACGACGGGCGGCGCGAGCCGCACGGCGGGCAACGCGAGCCGGGCGGCGCGGACGCTCGCCAAGCTGGCTGCAAAGCCCGCGGTGACGGCGGCCGCGGCCGCCGTCACGCTCGCGGCCGCCGGAGCCGCCTGGTACGCCACCGCCGGATCGCACGAGCCGGCCCCGCGCCCTGCCGTCGCGGCCCCGCCGTCGCCCGCCGTCCCGTCCGCGCAGCCGTCCCCGGGAGCGTCCGTCTCACGGACGGCGACGCCGACGTCCAAGCCGACGACATCGCCGTCGACGCAGGTGCCGGGGGCGGCCCCGACGGCGACGGCCGGGGCGCGGATCTCGGGGCGGCATGCCCTGCGGTCGGTCGACGACCGGGGGGACTACATGATCCGGTCCGGCCGATTCGGCGTCCTCGGCCCGGTCGGGGCGACCAGCTCCGCCGCCACCCGTCGGGCGGCCGCCTTCACGTTCGTTCCCGGCCTGGCCGACCCCCGCTGCTACTCGCTCAGGGACGCCGAGGGCAGGTATGTGCGGCACTACGCGTTCCGCATCCGGCTGGACGCCGACGACGGCTCCGCCATCTTCCGCAAGGACGCCACCTTCTGCCCGCGTTCCGGCTCCACGGCCGGCTCGATCTCCCTGGAGTCGTACAACTACCCCGGCCGCTATCTCCGCCACCGCGACGACCTCCGGCTGTGGCTCGACCCTTCCGAGAACACGGCCACGTACCGGGCGAGCCGTTCCTTCGTCCTGGTGGAACCCTGGAGCTGACGCCGAACGACCGTGCCTGCCCTGACAGCGTCGTGACGCTGCGTCAGGCATACGGGGAAGCGTGCAGGCTTGTTCGACCTATCGGACATTGTTCGCAAAGTATTGACGCTGCCTCGCGGCTCACCTCACACTCACGCAGCGCAGCGCAATGTCATACGGGCGGCACGTCAGCACCTCGGCCGAGGGCGTGACCCCCTTCTCCAGCATGCCTTCATCACAGGATGTGAACCCATGCACAGCGTGAGACTTCAAGGCCGTCGACGACGATGGCCGGCCGTGGTGGCCGCCGCCGCGCTCCTCGCGGGTATCGCCGGTCTGTCGGCCCCGGCCCGGGCGGCGGAGGTCACCGACGGTCTGGCGCTCTGGTACAAACTCGACGCGACCTCGGGCGCCGTGGCAGTGGACTCCTCGGGCAACGGACGTGACGGAACCGTCAACGGGGCCGCAGCCTGGTCGAGTTCAGGGCAGGGACTGGCGTTCAACGGCTCCGACACCTACATCAAGGTGCCGGACGGCATCCTGAGCGGCATGAACGCGGTCACCGTCTCGATGGACGTGCAGATCGACGCCGCCCAGGCCACGCCGTACTTCCTCTACGGCTTCGGCAACACCTCCGGCGGCGCCGGGAACGGGTACCTGTTCGCCACCGGCGACACCTTCCGGGCGGCCATCGCCTCCGGCGGCTTCTCCACCGAGCAGAACACCCGGACCCCGGCCGCGCTGCCGCGTTCGGTGTGGAAGCACGTCACCTACACCCAGAGCGGCACCACGGGCATCCTCTACCAGGACGGAGTGGAGGCGGCCCGCAACCCGTCGGTCACCGTCACGCCCGGTTCCATCGGATCGGGCGTCACCACCGCCAACTACATCGGCAAGTCCCTCTACAGCGCGGACAAGTTGTTCAAGGGCAGGATCCGCGACTTCCGCGTCTACAACCGCGCCCTGACGCCCGGTGAGGTCCTCGAGGTCAGCGGGAACACCACGGCGATCGCCGCGGTCGACGACCCCTCGCTGAAGATCGCCGCCCTCGTCGACGACGCCGCGAGCCGGATCACGCTGCCGCTGAAGGAGGGCACGGACCTCACCGCGCTCGCCCCGCAGTTCACCCTCACCCAGGGCGCGTCCATCAGCCCGGCCTCCGGCGTCGCGCGCGACTTCACGCACCCCGTGACGTACGAGGTGACGGGCTCCGACGGGGCGAAGCGCACCTGGACGGTCTCCGCGCAGATCATGAGGAGCCCGGTCCTGCCGGGATTCACCGCCGACCCGAACATCGTCCGGTTCGGCGACACCTACTACATCTATCCGACCGCCGACGGCTTCGCGAACTGGAGCGGTACGCAGTTCAAGGCGTACTCGTCCAAGGACCTGGTCCACTGGACGGACCGCGGCGTGGTCCTCGACCTCGGCCCCGACATCAGCTGGGCCAACAGCCGGGCCTGGGCGCCGACGGCGACCGCGAAGAACGGCAAGTACTACTTCTACTACTCCGCCGACACGAACATCGGCGTCGCGGTCGCCGACTCGCCCGCCGGCCCGTTCAAAGACCCCCTGGGCAAGCCGCTGATCGCCCGCGGCGCCCACGCCGGCCAGATGATCGACCCGGCCGTCTTCACCGACGACGACGGCCAGTCGTACCTGTACTGGGGCAACGGCCATGCCTACGTGGTTCCGCTGAACGACGACATGGTCTCCTTCGACCCCTCGAAGGTCACCGAGAGCACCCCGAGCGGCTTCCGGGAGGGCTCCTTCGTCATCAAGCGCCAGGGCGTCTACTACCTCATGTGGTCGGAGAACGACACCCGGGACGAGAACTACCGCGTCGCCTACGCCACCGGCCCCTCGCCCACGGGCCCGTGGACCAAGCGGAGCGTGATCCTGGAGAAGGACCTCTCGCTCGGCATCAAGGGCCCCGGCCACCACTCCGTGGTGCAGGTGCCGGGCACCGACGACTGGTACATCGCCTACCACCGCTTCGCCATCCCCGGCGGTGACGGCACCCACCGCGAAACCACCGTCGACAGAATGGAGTTCGACGCCGACGGCCTGATCAAGAAGGTCGTCCCCACGCTGAGCGGCATCGACCCGGTCTCCGCCGGCGTCACCCTGCCGACGGACACCACCCGCTCCCTCCGGTCGGTCAACTTCCCCGGCCGCTACGCCGTCGTACGGTCGGACAGCCTCGGCTACCTCGACCCGGTGACGTCCGCCAGCACCACGGCGGTCAAGCAGAGCGCCACCTTCACCGTCGTCCCCGGCCTGGCCGACGGCAGCTGCTACTCGTTCCGTGACGCGGCCGGCCGCTACCTGCGCCACAAGGACCTCCGCGTCCGCGCCGACGCGGGCAACGGCACGACGCTCTTCGCCAAGGACGCCACCTACTGCGCCCGGCAGGGCTCGGTCACCGGCTCGGTCTCCCTGGAGTCGTACAACTACCCCGGCCGCTACCTGCGCCACTACAACTACGAGCTGCGCCTCGACACCTACCAGGACAACGCCACCTTCCGCGCCGACAGTTCCTTCACACCGGTGAGCCCCTGGGCCTGACCGCGCCTTTCCGCCTCCCGGCCTTCACCCGCGGGCGGCGCGCAGCAGCAGACGGAGGGCTCCCGCGGGACACGACGTGCGGGGGCCCTTCGGCCGTGCGGGGACCCTGCCGCCGGGCGGGGGTCCCTGCGCGGTGCGGGCCCTTCCGCTTCCCGGCGGACCAAAGGGGCTGTCCTCCTCCCGAACCGGTCACAGGTCTTGTCACCGGTGCGGGAGACGTGCCAGTGTCCGGCCATGGTTACGTAACCATGGCCGGTTCACAAGGGTCCGAACCAGCTGTGTCCGGACCCGGACCCTGGTTCCTCACTGCCTCGGCTCAGGTGACGAACCCGCACTCCGCCCCGCGATTTCCGTCACTGGAGACGACATGACCAAGACCCCTACGAGGTCGAGAAGACTGGCCAGTGTGCTCATGGCCGGCTTCGGCGCGACACTCATGTTGCTGTCCGCCCCCGCGCCCGCCCTCGCCCGGCAGGCCGCCACGACGCAGGCAGGCTCGTACGCGCCGGCCAAGCCCGCGCCCAAGGGCGGTACGAGTGACTTCCGTGGGGTGAACTGGGCGGACCCGAGGGACAACTACGCCAGTGACGCCGTGGTGCCCAGCGGGCTGAAGGTGACCGACGACTACCGCACGGTGTACCGCACCGCCACCCGCATGGTGAGCGGCTTCAAGAAGAACCTCGGCGCCAACACGCTGCGCCTGCCGATCAACCCGGCGAGCGTGGGCACCACCTGGTGGAAGTCGTACCGGGCGACCATCGACGCGGCCACGGCCCACGGTGACAAGGTCATCGTCAGCTACTGGGAGGCCGACACCAGCAAGGACGGCCTGGTCGACGACACGGCCGCCTGGAAGAAGATGTGGAACACCGTGGTGCGTGCGTACAAGCACAACCCGCGCGTCTACTTCGAGCCCATGAACGAGCCGCACGGCTACACCCTGGACCAGTGGGTGTCCGTCACCAGCGGCTGGCTGGCCCAGCACAAGGACGTGCCGCGCGGCCGGGTCGTGATCAGCGGTACCGGCTACAACGACAACGTCACCGGCGTCGGCGCGGCCCGCGCACTGCGGGGGACGCTGCTGTCGCTGCACTTCTACGGCTTCTGGAACAAGTACACCCAGCAGTCGGACTGGACCGCCGACCTTGAGACCCGCCTCGGCAAGTACGCCGGCCGGACCATCATCGACGAGGCCGGCGCCCCGATGACCATCGGTCTGAACTACGGCGCGTGGAACGGCAACGTCTACACCTCGTACCTCGCGGCCGTGGCCAACACCGCCCGCAGCAAGGGGATGGGACTGGTGTACTGGCCGGGCCTGCGGTTCGGCGACGCCTACTCGATCGAGTCGCTGGACTCCAAGGGCAACCTGGTGGACAACAGCGCCACCGGAGTCGCACTGCTGCGCTGGGGCTACGGCTTCGGCAAGACCCCGCCGGTCAACAACCTGCCGCCCGCGCCTCCCGGTGAGGTCCTGCGCGGAGTGGGCTCCGGCCGCTGCGTCGACGTGCCCGGCTTCAGCACGGCCAACGGCACCCAGCTCGACCTGTGGGACTGCAACGACGGCGGCAACCAGACCTGGAACTGGAACGCGGGCAAGCAGCTCACCGTCTACGGCAACAAGTGCATGACGGTGGGAGGCACCGGAGCCACGGCGGGGGACCCGGTGGTCATCTCCGACTGCACCGGCGCGACGGCACAGCAGTGGAACGTCAACGCGGACCTCTCGGTGACGAGCGTCGCGAACCCGGGCCTCTGCCTGGACGCGGCCGGCGCGGGCACCGGCAACGGCACGTCGGTCGACGTCTGGCACTGCAACGGAAGCACCAACCAGCAGTGGGCCAGGAGCTGACGCCCCCGCCCGACCTCTGATCCTCTCCCCACCGCGCGGGCCCGGCGAGCACCCTCGCCGGGCCCGCACCGGTCAGCGCCGCCGTGCTTCGCCCCGAGGCGAGGGCGGCGGCGCTCCGGTGCTCGCGCGGACGATCAGCCGGGTCGGGACCAGGGTCTTGTCGATCAGGTCGGGCCCGGTCCGGCCGATCTTGTCCAGCAGTTTCTGCAGGCTGAGCCGGCCGACCGCCGCGAAGTCCTGCCGGACGGTGGTCAGCGGCGGCCAGAAGGCCTGGGTCTCCTCCATGTCGTCGAACCCCACGACGCTGACGTCCTCGGGAATCCGGCGGCCGAGCTCGTGCAGGGCACGCATGACACCGAGCGCCATGTGGTCGTTCGCGGCGAAGATCGCCGTGACCTCCGGCCTCTGCCCCAGAGTCAGCCCGTGCAGGTATCCGGACCGGGTGGTCCAGTCGCCGTACAGCACCGGTGGCGGGACGATGCCGGACTCCTCCAGCGTGCGCCGCCAGGACTCGACCCGGTGGGCCGCGGAGAACGAGGTCGGGGGACCGGCGACGTGCCACACCTGGCGGTGGCCGAGTTCCAGCAGGTGTTCCGTCGCCTGACGGGCGCCCTGCGCCTGATCGGTGTCCACCACGGTGTAGCCGGGGCCGGTGTCGGAGTCGACGACCACCATCGGAACCCCCGGGGGGAGGCTGAACTCCGCGTCGTCCAGGAGATGCGCCTCGAAGACGAGGATCACCCCGTCGACGGCCGCCTCGCTGAGCCGGTCGTAGGCGCCCGACAGCCTGCCCATCGTCGGGTCCGGCACGGGGATGAGGGTGACCGCGTACTTGGCGCGCGCCGCTTCCTTGGCGATGGCGTCGAGCGTGCGCGTGTTGCCGAACGTCCTGAGCGTGAAGGTGATGACGCCGATCGTGTTGAACCGCCCGCTCTTGAGCGCGCGTGCGGCTCCGTTCGGCCGGTAGCCGAGTGCCTGCATCGATTCCACGACCCGCTGCCGGGTCGCCGGGTCGACGTTGGCGTGGCCGTTGGACACGCGTGAGACCGTCTGCGGTGCGACACCGGCGTGACGGGCGACGTCCGCCATCGACGGCCGGGGCCGTCCGGACCTGGACCTGTCCCCCATCGCCATGATCCCCTGTTTCCCTGTTTCTCTGTTTCCCGTTCCCGGTTTCCCCTGTTTCCCGGGCCCTGAGGACAGCCTAGGCCCACTTCGCGGAGGCCTGCGGCGCGAGGGCGCGAGGGCGCCCTCGCCGGGAATGCGCGCGGGACCGCGGGTCAGCACCGGGCGGCTTCGCCGAGGGCCCGCCGGTAGGCCAGTTCGTCGTCCTCGCCGAACACGGCGAACACGACGCGGTCGAAACGGCCGGGGTGGGCGTCCAGCCAGTCGCCGACCGTGCGCAGCGCGACGGGGGCGGCCTCGCTCCCGGGGTAGCCGAAGACGCCGGTGCTCACGGCGCAGAAGGCGACGGTGCGGACGGCCTCCACCTCGGCGGCGAGGTCCAGACAGGCACGGTAGGAGGAGGCGAGCGCCAACGCGTCGTCGGCCCGTGCACGGCCGTCGACGATCGGGCCGACCGTGTGCAGGACGTACCGGGCCGGCAGGTGGTAGCCCCGGGTGATCTTGGCCGTCCCGGCAGCCTCGGGTGCGCCCTGCAGCGTCATGATCGTGTGGCAGTCGTCGCGCAGGCGGGGTCCCGCGGCGTTGTGGAAAGCGTTGTCGATGCAGGGGTGCAGCGGGCGGAAGCAGCCCAGCAGGGCACTGTTGGCGGCGTTGACGACGGCGTCCGCGTCCAGAACGGTGAGGTCTCCGCGCCACAGCACGGTCCGGCGTCCGGCCGGGAAGGCGAATCCGGGGAACTGTTCCGCGATCGTGGGCAGACTCTCGACCCGGACGGTCGGCCGTAGCAGGCGCTCCCCGCCGAGGACCGCGTCCACCGCTTCGTCCACGCCGTCCGGCAGCGGGCCGGGATCGCGGACGGTCAGCACCGCGCGCAGCAGCTCGCGGGCCGTCGCCGCGTCCATGCCGTCGAGGTCCGCCGGCGAATCGGCCCGCATCCCCAGGCGGGCAGCGGCCGGATCGGAGGCGAGCAGGCGCAACGCCGTGCGGACGTGGGCGTCCAGCCGGCCGGCGGCCGCGGCGGCTGCGGCCGGCCGCAGGGGCTCGTCCAGCGCGACGGCCTCGCGGTAGGCGGTCAGGGGCAGCGAAGCGGGCCGCGGCCTCGTCCCGGCGGGGACCTCGGGCTCGGTGTGGGGCGCGTTCATCGAGGGCTCCGGGTGGGGGTGTGCGGACGGGCCGTGCCGTCGGCCCGGCGTGTGCACGTCGGCGTGCGCACGCCGGGCCGTCGGCGGGGGTCGGAGCTGTTCGAGCGTGCCGACGTGCAGCTCGCCGATCCGACCCTCGACCGTCTCGTGGATCCGGCAGGCGCGATCAGAACAGGCCGTTGCCGTGGGGCAGTTCGGTGGGCACGGGCGCGATGACGTCCCAGTGCTCGACGATCTTGCCGTCGGCGATGCGGAAGAGGTCGTAGTAGGCGACCGCGACGCCGAACTCGCCCTCGGACTGCGTCAGGACGAAGTCGCCTTCGGCGATGACCTTGTGGACCTTCTTGTAGACGAGGTTCTTGCCCTGCTCGGCCCACTTGGCGGCGGCCGCCCCGAAGCCGTCGAGTCCGTCGGCGGCGTCGGTGTTGTGCTGGTGGTAGGTCTCGGTGGAGATGTAGTCGGTGAGCACCGAGTAGTCGGCGCCGACGAGGACCTTCTCGGCGAACGCGGTCACCAGGGCGCGGTTCGCCTCGGTGCTGTCGGGGTCGGCGACCGCGGCCGGGCCGTCGGTCTGGGAGCGGCCGGAGAGGGTGTTCTCGACCTTGGGGGTCAGGGCGTCCCAGTGCTCGGCCAGCTTGCCGTCGGCGTCGACGTGGAAGACGTCGAAGCCGACGAGCGGGACGGGGCCGAAGCCGTGGTAGATGCCGTGCAGGGCGACGAGGTCGCCGTCGGCGATGACGCGGGCGCCTTCGTAGCGGAAGTCCTCGCCGAGGCCGGCCACGAGTGCGCGCAGAGCCTCGGGGCCGTCGGCGGCGAGGGCGCTGTGCTGCGTGTAGTCCGCGGCGACCCAGCGGTCCACGGCGGTGGGGTCCTTGTCGCCGAACAGTTCCGAGAGGGCCTGGAGGACGGCGTTCTTCGCGTTGCTCATGACGGTCTTCCTTGCGTGGGGTACCTGCGCCGGGATGAGCCGGCGGTCGAGTGGTGATGTGTTCAAACTAGGTCGCGAGGAGAGGGTCGGTCGGGGCAAGAGAGGACTCTCGATGTTCAAAAGTCGACCCTGGTGTCCTTGGGGCACCCACATGTGTCAGGTCCGGGCGGCGCGCACGACGTCGGCGAGGGGCGTGGCGGGGCGGCCCGTGAGGCGGTGCACGGCGTCGCTGACGCCGTCGAGTTCCCCGGCCGCGATGGCCGTGTAGGTGGACACCCAGGCGTCCAGCTGCCACGGCGGGGCGCCGTAGGAGGCGCGGGAGGCGTAGGCCTCCTCGAGGGTCTCCGGCCGGTAGACCACCGTGCGTCCGAGCTGCTCCGACAGGATCACGGCCGCTTCTTCCAGGGTCAGGGACTCGGGGCCGGTCAGGTCGTAGGCGACGCCGGCGTGGTCGTCCGGACGGGAGAGCACCGCGGCGGCCGCGTCGGCGATGTCGTCCTGGCCGACGAACGCGGCACGCCCCTGTCCGGCCGGGCCGCGGATGACGCCGTCCTCGCCGACCAGGTCGGGGACGAACTCGGCGTAGAGGTTGTCCCTGAGGAACGTGTGCGCGAGTCCGCTCGCCCGGATGTGCTGCTCGGTGTGGAAGTGGTCCCGCGCCAGGGTGAAGGCGGCGTCGGGGGCCGCGCCGTAGAAGGAGAGGTACACCAGATGGCGCACGCCCGCCGCTGCGGCGGCGTCCACGAACGCCTTGTGCTGGGCGAGGCGGTCGGCGCTCTCGGAGGCGGACACCATGAAGACGGTGCGGATGCCCGCGAGGGCCTCGCCCACCGCGGCACGGTCGGCGTAGTCGCCGCGCACGGCCGCCGCGCCGGGAAGCCGCGGAGCCCGCTCGGGGCGGCGGACCACCAGCGTCTGCGGGAGCCCCCGCGCGGCGAGCCGCCGGGCCACCCGCCCGCCGAGACGGCCGGTGGAGCCGGTGACCGCGATCGCGGGTGCGGCGGGTGCGGCGGAGGAAGCGGATGCTCCGGGTGCTGCTGATGCGTCGGACATGACGTGGGTCTCCTCGCGTGGTGACGTGGGTGCTCCGCCGGAAGCCGTCAGCGCTCGAGCCGGTCGAGGAACCGGTCCGCCCCGAGGGGAACGGACAGGGCCCGCTCGCCGAGGTCTGCGGGTACGTCGGGGTGCAGGGGGTTGATCCGGACGAGGCGGGCCCGGGGCGTCCGGCGCACCACGTCCTCCATGGGCAGCCGGATCACCCCCGGGGTATTGAATCCGGCGCCCAGTTCCAGGACGAGCAGGGTGCTGTCCGTGGGCGCGTCGTCGAGCCACCGCACCAGCCGCCGTCCCGTCGGCAGATAGTCCCGGTCGACGAACTCGGGACCGACCCGGACGTTGGGGAAGACGTCGGCGCCGCAGTTCGGGCACCGCGGCAGCGCCCGGGGGTCGGTCACCCGGCCGGTCTCACGGTCGTAGACCGCGAGGATCCGGTCGAGGAACGGTTTGCTGGGCCAGGTCTCAGGGGTGCACGGGACGGTGCACTGGAGGCGCCCGTAGTCGCCCTGCGGGGTGAAGACCCGGTCCGCGGCGAAGCCGCTGCGGGCGAACAGGGCGTCGACGTTGGACGTCACCACCCAGTGGTCGCGCTCGCCCACCAGCGTCCTCAGTCGTCGGTACAGCGGGTTGGGCCCGGGGCTGTGACGGATGTCGTCGATGTGGACGGCCCAGTACCCCCACATCATGTCCTTCGGCAGGGGCGTGCCGAACAGGTAGCGGGAGCGCAGACCGAGCCGGTGGAGCCCCGGCAGCAGTTCCCTGAAGCGTTCGGCGTCGCCGTAGTCGTAGCCGGCCGCCGCGCTCAGACCGGCGCCGGCCGCGACCAGGACCCGGTCGGCCTCCTCCAGCCACCTGCGGACCGTCTCGGCCGTCACCCGTCCCTCCAACTGCATCGCCGTTCGCGTCCTTTCCGTTTTCCGCCAGGACAGGCGGAATCCGCCGCTTCGGCGGTACGACCAACGTAGAAGGACGACAGTGCGCATCCCGATAAACTTGTGACTGATGATGGCCAAAACCCGACACGGCGCCTCGAAGGAGATCCTCGAGATCCCCTTCGCCGCGCCCGCGGGCACCCCGGCCGGAATCGAGGTCATGTCACTGGCCGAGCTGCGCCGCCGCGTCGCCGCGCCCACCCTGGGCCGGCCGCAACGCCCCGACTTCCACCACCTGCTCACCCTCTCGACGGGCGACCTCCGGCACACCGTCGACTTCGCCGGCCATGTGCTGCGGCCCGGGTCCTGGCTGTGGGTGCGCCCGGGACAGGTGAACCAGTGGGGCGACCTCGGCGGGGCCGAGGGCACGCTGATCCTCTTCCGGCAGGACGCGCTCGACGCGGCCACCGCGACGGCCGCCCGGGTCGACGACCCGCACGCACCCGTCGTCACCACTCCCGTCGCCGACGACGCGCAGGCCCTGACCATGGCCGCGGAGCATCTGAGCCGCGAGTTCCAGGCGCTCGGCCACCTCCCGCTGGAGGTGCACATGGCGGCCCTGCGTCATCTGCTGGCGGTCCTGCTGCTGCGGCTCGCCCACCTCACCGTCCCGGTCGGCGGCGCCGTACCGGACCCCGACGAGACGTACCTGCGGTTCCGCGACGCGGTCGAGCGGGACTTCACCCGCACCCGGCGGGTCGAGGACTACGCTCGCACGCTCGGCTATTCGGGCCGCACCCTGTCCCGGGCGACGTTGGCCGGCGCCGGGCTCAGCGCCAAGGAGTTCGTCGACCGCCGGGTCGTGCTGGAGGCGAAGCGGCTGCTGGCGCACGGCGACCGGACCGCGGCCCAGATCTCCGACCAGCTCGGCTTCGTCAACCCGTCCCAGTTCAGCAAGTACTTCCTGCACCGCACGGGTCAGTCTCCGATCGAGTTCCGCAACGGCGTCCGCGGGCGGGGCGACGGCTGACCCGCCCCCGCCACCGACCAGGACGCCGCGGAGGGACCTGTCACGCTCCCGGTGCGGGCGGACCCGTCAGACCGGGCGGTGACCGTCGTCGACGAGCTCAGGGCCGGGCCGGCCGGACGACAGCCGTGCGCAGCAGCCCGGGCAGCCAGGGGCAGGTCACGGACTCGCACGACTGTGCGCCGCGTTGCGGTTGGCGACACGTACGCGGGCGACGGCCCTCACGTTCAGTGATGCCGCCGGTCTGTACCCGCTAGACCAGGCTGGTGTTCCAGTCCAGTTGGCGGGTGAGGTCGTCGTCGCCCGGGCGGGGCGGGGGCGGGGCGCCCGTGGGGCGGGGTACGGGGGTGTGGGCGCCGCGGGAGATGTTGCCGCTGACGGTGGTGTTGTGCTCCACGCGGGGGCGGCGGAGCGTCTCGTAGAGGGTGAGCGCGGACTCGTGGTCCGGGGCGTCGCGCAGGCACTTCGCGAGGATCACCGCGTCCTCCAGGGCCATCGACGCGCCCTGTCCGGTCGCGGGGGAGGCCGCGTGCGCCGCGTCGCCGATCAGCAGCGTGCGGCCCGAGCGCCACGGCGTGCCGTTGGGGATCTCGGTGGCGTCGGTGACCAGCACGGCCGCCTTGGTGGACGCGACGATGTCCGCGGCGGGCGTGCGGTCGGCGCGCAGCAGCGCGACGAGCAGGTCCCGCCAGTGGCCGGGGCCCGCGTCCGCGATCTCGCCCGCGCTCAGCGGCCCTGCTGCGTCGACGCGGGCGAACCAGGAGGTCTCCCCGCCCGGTGACGTCATGTGGCCGAAGGCGACCGCGCTGCCGCGGATCATGGTGATGCACGCCGTCTCGTCGACGCCGCTCACCGGAGCGTCGGCGGTGTAGCCGTAGAAGACGCGCTGTCCCGCGTGACACGGCGCCGCGGTGGGGGCGATGGTCCGGCGGACGGTGGAGTTCAGGCCGTCCGCGCCGAGCAGCAGGCCGCCGGTGGCCGTACCGCCGTCCGCGAAGTGCGCGGTGACGCCCTCGGGGCCGTCCTCGACGGCGACGAGACGCGCGCCGTGGACGATCTCGACGCCCCGCCGGACGGCCTCCGCCTGCAACGCCGCGCTGAGCTCGCCGCGGCGCAGGCACCGGTACCGCAGCCGGGGGTCGCCGGCCTCCCCGAGCGGGACGTGGGCCGTCTCGGCGCCGGTCGCGTCCACCACGCGCATCGAGGTGAGCGGGAAGCCGAGCGGGGTCACCGCGTCCGACGCGTCGATCTGCGCCAGCGCCCGCAGCCCGTTGCCCGCGAGGGTGAGGAAGGCGCCGACGTCCTCGGCGGAGTCCGGGTGCGCCTCGTACACGACGGGGTCCTGCCCTGCCTTCCGCAGCGCCAGTGCCGCCGCGGCGCCGGCGATCCCGCCGCCGATGACCAGTACGCGCGCCATGCCTCTCCCCGCTCTCTCCGTGTACGGACGTGCACGGATCGTCCTGTCCGCGATCCTGTGCGGGGGAACGTCCGGGCGGTGGCCGGGAGTTCCCCGGCGTCAGCGCCCGAGGGACGCCAGCAGCGCCGCGAGCTGCCGCAGCGGCTCCGGGCCGACGACGCGCAGGACGACGGTGTCCGCGCCGGAGGCGTGCAGGGCGCGCACGTCGTCGGCGGCCTGCGCGGGGGCGCCGGAGACGGTGAACACCTCGTCCTGCGGGCGGCCGAGCCATGCGCCGTGGCCCTCGGTGTGCGGGTGCAGGGTGCGCGCCACGTCGTCGGCGTCCTCGCCCACGCAGGCGAACGACAGCACGGTCAGGGAGTGGTCGGGGCCGGCGCCGCCCTTGGCGGTCAGGGCCCGGGTGTTCTCCAGGTCGCTCGGTCCGTGGCCCTCGGCGATCAGCACGCCGTCCGCGACCCGCCCGGCCAGTTCCAGGGAGCGGGGCCGGACGACGCCCGCGACCACCGGCGGGACCTCGGCGGGCGGATGCACCAACGTGACGCCGTCCAGGCGCACTTCGCGGCCGTCCAGCTCGACGCGCTCGCCGCGCAGCAGCGCGCGCACGGAGGTGATCGTCTCCTCCAGCAGGGCCAGCGGCGACCGGGGGGCGACGCCGACCGACTCCATCCACTCGCGCACCCCGTGCCCGACCCCGGCGACCAGCCGTCCGGGGAACACGCGGGCCAGCGTGGCCAGTTCCATGGCCAGCAGTGCGGGGCTGCGCAGCGGGGCCGGGGCGATGCCGATGCCGACCCGGATGCGTTCGGTGGCTCCCAGCGCCACGGCCGCCGCCGACACCCCGCCGTTCCACCCGAGGTCCTCGACCACCCACAGGTCGTCCACGCCGAGCGCCTCGGCCTCCCGCGCGAAGCCGGGCAGCCCTTCGGGGGCCCAGTCCCGGTCGTACATGACACCGATCCGTACGTTCGTCATGCCCGGAACCTATGCGGCGGGCGACGGGCCGATCAACGGGGTATCGGCCCGGCGACGGCAGCGCGCCGGGCCTGCGGCGGTACGGGAGCGCCGGCCGCGCGGCGGGCGCCGGCCGTGCTCAGCGGAATCCGCTGTGGCTGGTCCTGCTGTGAGGGCAGTGCGCGCACTCGTGCGCGTGATGCGGCTTGGACGCGAATTCGGTGCAGACGCACCGCAGGCATCCTGTGCTCACGGGGGGCTCCGTGAAGCGGCCCGCGGCGATCAGCCGTGCCGTGGCGGTCTCCGAGACGCTGCGGATCCGTTCCTCGAGGTCGGCGAGTTCCGCGTCGTTCAGCTCGTACGCCTTCTTCTGCTCGCCCGTGAGTTCGACTTGACGGGTCATCATCCCTCCCACGGAAGACGGGACGGCTCGCTCGCTTCCATGGTCGCCCCGCCGGTGGCCGCCCGCATGTCGATCTCTGGAGGGCTCAGGCGCCCAGCGGGTTCAGGGTCAGCGGTTCGATCTTGCCCTCCAGCATCGCGCCGAGGCCCTGGGCGGCGCAGATGTCGGGGCGTTCGGCGATGTGCACCGGCATCCCGGTGGCCTGGCGCAGCATCTGGTCGAAGCCCGGCAGCAGGGCGGACCCGCCGACCATCATGATCCCGCGGTCGGCGAGGTCGGCGACCAGGTCGGGCGGGCATTCCCGCAGCACCCTGCCGATGCCGTCCAGGACGGCTGTCAGCGGGGTCTCGATGGCGTCGCGCACGGCCGCGGTGTCGACCTGCACGGAACGGGCGAGACCGGTGGCGACGTCCCGTCCGTGGATCTCGGTGGAGGCGGGCCCGTGCGGGGTGAGGCCGTTGCCGGAGAGGGCGAGCTGCAGGGGTCGTACCGACTGGCTCGGCAGCATCAACTCGTGCTCATGGCGCAGGTGTTGCACGATCGCGTGGTCCACCGCCTCGCCGCCGACCGGGATGCGTTCGGCGGTCACGATCGAACCGAGGGAGAGGACGGCGACCTGGGTCGCGGCGGCACCGCACACCATGATCATGGTGGCCTCCGGCCGCTCGACGGGCAGCCCGCAGCCCACGGCGGCCGCGATGAGGGTGTCGACGAGTTCGACGCGACGGGCGCCGAGGCCCACCAGGGTCTCGATCGCGGCGCGCTGGGCGAGCGGGTCGGCGTCGTGCGGGGTGCATGCGGCGGCCCGCAGGAAAGGCTTGCGGCGCAGCTGCCGTCGGATCTTGTCGCCGATGAGATGGCGCAGCATGCGCTGCGCCATCTCGATGTCGACGACCGTGCCGCCGGAGACCGGGCGCACCACGCGGATGTAGTGCGGGGTGCGCCCGGTCATCTTCTCGGCGAACTCGCCGACCGCGATCAGCGCGCCCGTGCGGGTGTTCACGGCGGCGGCGGACGGCTGGTCGACGACCAGCCCGGCCCCCTTCACATAGACCCGCGTCCGCGCCGCCCCCAGGTCGACGGCGAAGTGGCAGCGGCGCAGCTGCTCCAGACTGGCGGTCATGGCAGGTCCTCCCGAGAGCGCAGACCGTGGGGGCCGCCGGTCGGCAGGCCTCCCTACGCATCGTGCGGGGACGCGGACGGGGCCGCCCCTTCAGGTGGGCCGGGCGGGGCGCGGCTGAATGGGGGTTGTTCGGCACGCACCGCATCCACGGCCCGCACCGCACCCACGGCACGCACGCGAGCACGGCATCCACGGCCCGCACTGCAGGTACGGCACCCGCGGCACGCCCTGTGCGCGTGGCACACACCGTGCGGCCGTCCGCCGTCGTCAGCCGGGGCCGGCCCCGGTCCGCCCCCGTGCCACGAGCCGGCGCTGCCGCGCGCCCCGTCCCCCCGGATATGCCCGTACGCCTGGATTCGCTCCGTGCCCCGTACCCGCCCGTGTCCCCTGTCCCCCCGCGCCCCCTGTCCCCGCCGCGTGCTCGCGCTCGCGTCCGCGTTCGTGCCGGTGCCGGTGCCGGTGCCGGTGCCTGTGCCGGTGCGGTCAGGCGAAGATGCCCTGGCCCGGGGCCAGGATCCCCCGCGGGTCGTAGGTGCACTTGGCCGACTGCAGGCCCGCCCACGCCGGCCCGAAGTGCGCCTGCCAGTCCGCGGGGGTGAGGGGGATGCTGCCGACGGGGTAGTGCGTGCCGCCGGCCGCCGCGACCCTGTCGTAGGCGGAACGGTTGACGGCCAGGAGGCGGTTGACGGCGGCCGTGTCGTCCGGCGCGGCCGCGCTGAGGACGTCGAAGAGGTACGACACGTCGTCGTCCGAGGTGCGCAGCAACGGGGTGGTGAGGCGGTCGCGCAGCAGGGGGTAGAAGAGGATGACGGCGCCGGGGCCGACGTCGGCCGGGGTGAGACCGTCCAGCACCTGTGAGCCGAGGGCCGCGGCGGACGTGCCGGGGAGCATCAGGTTCAGCCAGGGGTGGGCGAACCCCCAGATGCCGGCCTCCTTCATGGCGGCGATCAAGGGGGACAGCCGGTCGAGGAAGTCGAAGTAGGGCTGGTCGGCGATCTGCACGGTGGCCGGGTCGTGGCGCAGGCCGCGCAGCAGGGCCGCGTCGTCGGGGGCGGGTCCGGCCGGCGGGCCGTAGGCCACCGCTTCCAGGACGTGGACCTTGAACGCGCCGGAGGCGTCCGGGTGGACCTGGCCCTCGACGTAGTCGAAGCGGCCCTCCCGGACGAGGACGCGCTGGTCGTCGAGGAAGGTCGTCAGGTCGCCGTAGGTCAGCTGGTAGCGGCGCACGGTCGTGGGCGCGGGCACCAGGCGCAGCGTGGCCTCGACGATGACGGCGCACTGGCCGAGGCCGGCCAGCACGGCGCGGAAGAGGTCGGACCGGCGGGTCGGGGAGCAGCGCACCAGTTCGCCCGCGCCGGTCACGACCTGCAGTTCCACCACGTTGTCGACCTGGGCGCCGACCCGGTGGGCCTGGCCGCCGAGGCCGCCCACGGACAGCGTGCCGCCGACGGAGAGCTCGAGGTAGTCGGTGAACACGGGCGGGGTCAGGCCCTGGGCGAGGGTGGCCCGGGCGACGGTGCTCCACTTGGCGCCGGCGCCCACGGTGATCGTCCTGGACGCCGTGTTCACGGAGCCGACGGCCGCGAGCGGCGCGGTCTCGATGACGAGGCCGCCCTCAGCCTGCGCCTGGCCGAAGGGGGAGTGGCCCTGGCCGCGCGGTGCGACCGGCAGCCGGTGGTCGTTGCAGAAGCGGAGCATGGTGACGACGTCGCGCACCGAACCCGGGCGCAGGACCGCCGCCGGTCGGCGGTGCACGATGTGCCCGTAGTCGTCGGCGGCGGCGGTGAGCGAGGGGGCGTCCGTGAGGAGCGTTCCGTCCAGCCGCGGGACCTTGGCGAGGGTCGCGGACGTCGACGGGGTCGAGGACGCGGCGGACGCCGAAGACGCGGACGCGGTCTCGGACTCGGCGGCGGTCGCGGCCCAGGAGCGGGACGCGGTGTCGAAGGCGACCACCGCCGCTCCGGTGACCGTGAGTCCGCGCAGAACGGTACGTCGGGACGGTGTGCGGGACATGCGCAATTCCACCTCTCGATCTTCATGAAATCTTCAAAACCCCGACAGCGTAAGCCAGTTCATGTCAGCTGGGCTGGTCCGGACCGCGTTTCACGACCGGTGATTTCCGCGCGCCGCGCCCCGCCGCTACAGGGCGCGGGCGGCTTCCAGCACCGGCGTGAGGGAGGGGACGGTCACATCGCAGCCGGCGTCGAGCAGCGCCTGCTCGACGGTGGGGTTGCGGGCGAGGCCGACGAACCGCAGACCGGCCGCCCGGGCGGCGGCCAGCTCGGCGGGCGTGGAACCGATCATGAGGCCGGCGGCGGACGCGTCCAGCTGCCGCAGCGCGCGCTGCACGCAGTGCGGGTCCGGCATGAGCCGCTCGAGCGCGTCGCCACGGCCGTGCACACCCGCGAGGAGCGGGAGCCGGTAGGGGTCCAGCCGGCTGTGGACGGCCTGTTCGCAGACGTCGGTGACCACTCCCACCCGGCGTCCGGCATCGTGCAGGGTGCGCACCAGGACGACCGAGTGGTGGGTCGCGGGCGCGTCCGGGACGGCGTCCAGCTCCAGCCGGTCCAGGCGGTCCCGCAGGAGAGGGCCCATCGGGTCGTGGGCGAACGCCCGCAGCACGTCCAGCGGATGCACGAACAGCTCCCGGCCCACCGCGCCGGGATCGCCCGCCGGACGGCCCGCGAAGGCGTCCTCGGGGTCGCGGTGTTCGGTGACGACGCGGAGCAGGTCGAGTGCGGCGGCGCGGGCGGTCGTCGCCGTGAACAGCCTGGTCAGCGGTCCGTCGAAGCCGAACAGCACCGCGTCCGACTCGGCGAGCAGGGCATCCAGCGGGCGGCCGGCGGCGGCCGGCCGGGGCGTCTCGGGAAGCGAGGCGTGTTCCGGCGCGAGAGTGACCGCGCAGGTCACGGCCAGCCCGGGCACCGGCCACCGGCCGAGCTGGGAGGCGACCGCGCGCCGGGCGCCGGCCGACCGCCGGACGGAGTGGCGCCGGGTGATCCGCGCCCCTTCCGCCAGCAGGTGCGCCCGCAGCCGCTCGGACACGCCGTCGGCCTCCGCCCGCACGAACGCCACCGGGTCGGCCACCCGCCAGGACAGCTCCACGGCCGCGGCGAAGTCGCCCTTGCCGGAACTGGGCAGCGAGAGGCGGTGGACGGTGTGCTGGGGAGTGAGGTCGACCTCGTAGTACGTGGCCGGGCCGGGCGGGCGGCCGCCGTACGGGTCGGCGGGGTTGAGGAGCGTGAGGGGGCCGTCGGGACGCGTGTGCACGATCGCGGTACGGCCGGGGGCGGGTATGCCGAGCTGCCGCAGATCGGCGGTGAGCAGGGGCCCGCGCACCAGGTCGCGGGCCTCGTCCTCGGGGCGCGGCGGGGGCAGCGGGCAGTTCCAGGCGAGCGGCGGGCCGTCCGGGGCGTCGCCGTACAGCGGGCGGAAGCGGTGCGGTCCGGAGGCGGCGGAGCTGCGGGCGAACGCGTCGTAGAGGGCGGGCGGGACGGTGAGGAGGACGGGGGAGGCGTCGGCGGCCTTCTCCGGACGCGGGAGCGGGCGTGGGCGTGGGAGGGCGCGGGATCGCGGCGACGGGACGGGGCCCTCCGCTTCGTGCGTTCCGTCCGTGCCCTCCGCTCCGTCCGAGTCGTCTGTTCCGTCCGGGCCGTCCTGGAACGTCACCCGCAGGAGCGGCGGTTCGGGCAGGTCGGCGAGGGGGCCCGGGAGCCAGCGCAGGGCGGCGGCGAGGACCGGGAGGAGGTAGGCGCCGGGCCGGATCCGGACGGCGTAACCGTCGTCGCGGACGTGGATCTCGTAGTGCCGGCGGGCGAGGCCGCCCCGGGCGAGCACCTCGTGGACGGCCACTTCGAGCGTGATGCGGGTCTCGGGCCGGGCGGCGAGGTCGGCGGAGGTCTCGAAGCGCAGGACCGTGCCGTGGACGCCGTCGTCGCCGCGCGGCTCTCGCGTCGTCTCCTGAGGGTGGCCGGCGAGTCGTCGCACGGTCTCCTCCCGCACCGTCGCGAACGCCGTGCCCGGCTCGCCGGCCCCGGGGCCGGCGGTCGTCGTCGCCTCCGCGCGGAACTCGCCCGCGGTCAGACCTGCCTGCTCGTCGATCAGGCCGCCGATGTGCGCCAGGAGTTCGCGGGTGCGGCCGCGGGTCGACCGCGGGAGGGTGCGCAGCAGCAGGTCGCGCACACCGGGCCGGAAGTCGTACGAGCCGGGCGGCCCGGCGGCGGTGGTGAGCATGCCGCTGAGAATCACCTCGGCGAGGTGCTGCGGGCGCGGATCGCGGTTCACCGCGCGCTGGACCAGCCGCATCACCGGCACCGAGGGGACGGCGAGGGCCAGATGACCGGCCAGCCGGAAGGCCTCCGGGGAGGCGGTGGCCCGGAAGCGCAGAACCAGGTCCTGGGCGGACGGCGGGGCGGGGCCGGGGTCGGTCGCGCCGGCGGGCTCGGGCGGCACGGGGGCCGGGGGCAGCCAGGCCGCCGCGCCGGGCGTGCGGGCGCCGCCGGGACCGGCGACCAGCGCCGCCCAGTTGGCGAGCCAGGGAGCGCCGGGCTCGAGCACGGGCAGGGGCAGCGCCGAGGGCGGCGGGGCCGGGGCGTCGGGGTCGTAGGGGGTGAACGCGAGGGCGGAGAGCGGGGCGGCGGTGGCGGGGGAGGAGAGAAGGCCCGGTTCGGCGGTCAGCGCCGTGGCTGACCACAGGTGTTCCGGCAGCGGCTGGACGACGGCCAGCGGCATCCGGGTCGCCCAGTGCCGCAGGGCGGCGAACCAGCGCTCGCCCGCCGGACCGGGCCGCCACTGCGGGCCGGTGCAGTCGCTGACGACGAGCGTGACCGTCCGCCCGTCCGCCGTGTCGGGGACCTGCCGGGCCCGGCCGTCCGGTGTGGCGGGGTGCAGGGTGACCGTGCGGAAGACGCCCGACTGGGCGAGCACGGTGTGCAGTTCCCGCACGAGGGGCCGCCACACCGGCATCGTCGGGCCCGTGTCGTGGACGAGGCTCAGACGCAGCCAGCGGTCGTGTGCGGGACGCAGGACGGGCAGCCAGACGTCCGGGTGGGCGCCCAGCCGGGCGATGCGGTCGGCGGTCGCGCGCTCGTCGAGGAGGCGGGCGCGTGCCGCGGGCACCGTCCGCTTCAGCGGGCGCAGGGCGCGCTGCAGGGCCAGGGGGCGGGGGAGCATCGGGGGCGCGGGCGCGAGGAGGCGCCGGGCGGCGCCGGGTTCGGCGGGCGCCGGGGCCGTCGGACCGGTGGCGGCCTCGGGGGCCGGAAGACGCAGCGGGACGCGGTCGGCGGGCGGGACGGCTGGGGCCGTCCGGGCGGGCGGTCCCGTCCGCTCGGCCGCAGTCGGCGCGGTCACGGGGACCGTCTCCTGCGGCGGGACGTCGCCGTCCCGCGGCGGCGCGCCGCCCGCCGGTCCCGCGCCCTCCTTGGCCGTCACGCCGTCCGACTGCGCGGCCAGCCACAGCAGTTCGGCCAGTTCGTGAGGGGTGGGCGCGGCGCCGGCCGTCGCCGTCAGCAGCGCGGTCAGCCGCTGCAGGGCGGACGTGTCGGCGCGCGCCGCCGCCGACGGCGCCTCCTCAGAAGCCATCGCCGTCCGCCGTGGCGCTGAGATACGGCATCAACTGCTCGGCCAGTTCGTCGCGGGAGGCCGCGTCGAGTCCGGTGACGCCGGTGAGGTAGAGGGCGTTCAGCAGCTGGTCGGTGGCGAGCTCGCCGCCGGCCGCACGGGTCAGGAACCGGTCGATGAGACGCTCCGCCTCGCCGGGCGGGGTGTCCAGGTGGGCGCGGACGATGTCGGTGAGCTGTTCGCGGCCGGGGCGGCGCAGCTTCAGCCGCACGCAGCGGCGCAGGAAGGCGGGCGGGAACTCGCGCTCGCCGTTGCTGGTCAGCACGACGAAGGGAAAGGCGCGGCAGCGGACCCGGCCGCGGCCGACGACGACCGGGACGTCCGAGCCGTCGGCCAGCACCTCGGCCGTGGCCGCCTCGTCGGTGGCCTTGCCTGCGGGGTGCCGGGCGGCGCGCATCAGCTCGGGAATCTCGTACTGGCCCTCCTCCAGGACGTTCAGCAGGTCGTTGGGAAGGTCGAGGTCGCTCTTGTCGATCTCGTCGACCAGCAGGGCGCGGGGCCGCTCATAGGGGAGCAGGGCGGTGCCGAGCGGGCCGAGGCGCAGATGGTCCTCCACCGCGCCCCGGGCGGGTTCCTCCCCGGCGGCCTCCGCCCGTTCGCGCCACGCCGCCTGCCGGGCCGCGTAGAGCCGGGACAGCGGGTCGTACTGGTAGAGGCCGTCGGCCAGCGTGGAGCGGCTGGTGATGTTCCACCGCAGCACCGGGCCGAGGCCCAGCTCGCGGGCGACCGCGTACGCCAGCGAGGACTTGCCGGTGCCGGGCGGGCCGGTGACCAGCAAGGGGCGGCGCAGCACGAGGGCCGCGTTGACCAGCTGGACGCTCTCCGGGGTGGCGACGTACGCGCGGGCGCGGTGGACGCGGTCCGGTGAGACGGCCGTCTCGTCGTCGCCGTCCCCGGGCGGCGGCACGACGGGCCCGCCGTCGAACGCCCGCCAGGGCGGCGGCGCGGGGAGCCGGTCGATGCCGTCGTGCGGCTCGCTGTTCCCGGTGTAGACGGACCAGTGCGGCATGGTTCTCCGAAACTCGGCGTGACTCGGTTGCGGGGGGCGGGGCGGGCGGCCCGTGGGCGGCGGGGCGTCGGGGGCGGTTCAGGTCACCGGGGAGCGGGTGTGCGCCGGAGCGCCGGCGTGCGGGTCGGTGAAGACGCGCGGGTCGTCCCAGAGCAGCTGGATGTCGTGCGCCCAGTGGCCGTCCTCCGCGTCGGCCTCCTCGCGCAACGCGAGCACCCGGCGGGGGAGTTCGGCGGGCGGGACGCCGGACACACAGCTGTCGAGCTCGTCCAGGAACGACTTGCCCGGGCATCCGTCGCCGCCGACGCAGGACTCGTCCTGCCCGGAGTCGCAGCCCTCGCGGGACCAGACGACGATCGGGGCGGGCGCGTTGAGCGTGGTGTCGAAGTGGGGGCGGGTGCGGGACGCGGCGGGCGCGGTGGCGAAGCCGGCCAGACAGGCGTCGTCCTGACGCAGCCGCATCCGCAGCCGACGGGGCTCCTCGGGGCCGCCGCACTCGACCCGGTGCAGACGCGCGCCGGACGCCGAGTCGAGCCGGTTCCAGGCGCGCGTCAGCTGGTGCCGGACACTCGCCCGGCGGCGCGTCTGGTCGGTGACGACGAGCGGGTACACGCACCCGAGCGGGGTGTCGTCGTCGGGCGCGCTCGCCCACCGGTCGACGGGCAGGTCGATCCAGTCGCGGGGCAGCGCGAACGCGAGCAACTCGTCGCAGCCCGGCGTCAGATAACGGAACGCCGCCTCGATCCGGTCCTGCACGTAGGCGCGCACCCCGGCCTGCGGGACGGTGTCGGAGCCCACCGGGTGCCGGCGGCCGCCGCTGTAGGCGGACACCTCGACGCGCACGTGCCCGTCGCCCGCACCGCTGTGCCGGAGGTCGACGAGGATCGGCGACCAGTCCGGCGGGACGGGCGCCTCGACGGGCGCCTCGACGGGCGGTTCGGCGGACTCGGCGGGCGTGTGGAGCACGGCCTCCACACGGCCGGTGAAACGGGCCACGGTGGCGGCCGCGTCGTCGCCGTCGATCTCGCACAGCACGAACAGGGCCGCCGACCACAGCGAGTCGAACCCCTCGTCGGGCGCGTCCGGGTCCAGCGGGCCCCTGGCGGCCTCGTAGAGCCGCACGCGTCGCCGGGGATCGTCGTCCAGGCCCGCGCGGACGGCGCGCTCGACGAGGGCACGCAGCCGGGCGCGGTCCGCGGTCCTGTGGTCGGCCGTGGGGACCAGGCCCTCCAGCGCGGGCCAGTAGCGGGCCATGACGTCGGTGGGCATCATCCGCCCGTGGTGCGCGCCGCGGTCCCCGGAGGCGGCGGTGACCATGCCGACCACCTCGCCGGTGTCGGCCAGCGTGACGGCGGCCCCGCTGAACCCCGGCTCGAGCGGCCGGCCGCCGGCCTGCCAGGCCTCCAGCTGGATCCACTCGCGGGAGATCAACTGGCTTGCGGTGACGCGGTATTCGGCGAGGGTGCCCTCGTCGAAACCGACCGGGAAGCCGTAGACGACGAGCTTGCGGGGCCGGTCGGCGCGGTGGGCGTGGGCCGCCCCCTCGGGGGCCAGCGCGGCCGGGGCGGCCGGCGCCTCGCGGGCCAGCTCGAGGACCGCGAGGTCGCCGAGATCGGTCGCGCCGCCGCCCCAGCCGCCGTCGGCGACCACCCGGGCCGGCACGGCGGGCGCGCCGGGCAGCTCGGTGAACGTCACCGTCAGGGCGTCCGGCGCGGCCCCGTCCACGACATGGGCGCAGGTCAGCACCTTGCGCGGGGTGACGAGGAAGCCGGCGCCGGCCACCCGGCCGCCGCACTCGATCCGGGCGTGCCATTCGGCGCTGTTCATGAACCGGAAGAGGGCGACCAGGTCAGTTTCACGACGAGATGTCCCTCCGCCGTGCCCTTGGCGATGATCGCGCCCGTCTCCGCCGACAGCTTCACACCGAACTCGATCTCGACGCCGTCGGGTTGCAGCGTCCCGTCCCGGAACACCCGCAGCGCGGACTCGGCGGCCGCGCGCACGCCCTCCAGGGCGCCCTCGAAGGTGCGGGCCGCCTGCACCGTCCCGTCGCCGCGGGCCACCAGCCGGGAACCGGGCCGCCCCTCCGCGCCCGCCTCCACGGCGACCACTGCGCCGTCGTCGGTCCTGAACTCCACCAGTCCGTCCACGGTCTCCCCCGCAACCCCTTCCCTGCTCCTCGCTGCGCGCAGCCGCCGCTCCCGTTCCGCGGCGCTGCGCGTCCTCATTGTCACGGACGGTGCGCGTGGTTGTCCTGCGTTCCGTGTGCCTGCTCGGTGCGGATCACCCCGAGGTCCGCCAAATCCTGTGGCCTCAGGCGTAGTTGGTCGGCCGTCGTGTCCGCCTCCTGCGGGGGCCGCTTGAGGATCGCCGCCGCCGACTCCGGCGCGATGACGGAGAAATAGCTGTCCGGCGTCGCCCAGGTGCGCCCGGGCGCGGCCAGCGCCAGCGCACCGCCGGAACCGCCCTCGCCGATCACCAGCGTGGTGAGCGGCGTGCGGGCGGTGGCGACCGCGCCGAACAGGTCCGCGATCGCCGCGCCGGCGCCCTGCCGCTCCGCCTCCGCGTCGTTGGCCGCGCCCGGCGTGTCCACCAGGGTCAGCACCGGGATGCCGAGCCGGCCGGCGAGCCGGATCAGCCGGGCGGCCGTGCGGTAGCCGGCGGGCCGGGTCGCCGAGCCGGTCTGCGCCGCGTAGGCGACCGTACGGCCCCGGTGCAGGCCGAAGCCGCACAGCATCCCCTCAGGGTCGGCGCCGCCGCACCGGTCGCCGCGGACGGCGAGCCGGTCGGTGAAGTAGGCGTCCAAGTAGGCCTGTGCGCGCGGCCGTTCCGGCGCCCGGGCCCGCCGCACCGCGTCCCGGCCGGTGGCCGGCAGATCCGTCGCCCCGAGGGCGCCCGGCACGGGAGCGGGCTCGACCGGGGCCGGTATGCGTGCGGCCGCCTCCGGACGGGTGTGCCCGGGGGTGGGAGCGGTCCAGGGAGTGGGCTGTGCCGGTTCGGCGGGGGACTGCTGACGGGGCGCGGCTGCGGGCGGGGCGGCGGTGTGCGCCGTTCCCTCCGGGCGGGTGTGCGGATGCGCCGCGGACCGGGCCGTCGCCGCCTCGGGCGCGGACGGCCCGCCGGGGGGTGTGCCTTCCTCCGGTGGTCCCTCCGCCGCGGCCGTCCCGCCGGTCAGGAGGCGCAGCCAGCGCCCCAGCACGTCCCGCAGCTCCGTGGCGGGCACCACCGCGTCCGCGGCCCCCGCCGCGAGCTGCGCCTCCGCCGTGTAGGCGGTCGGGTCGGCGTCCGCCGGCCGCACCCGTGATCCGGCGAAGCCGACCTGCGCGCCCGGCAGGGCCAGCACCACGTCGGCGCCCGCGCCCAGGGTGGCCCAGCCGCCGCCGGTCGTCGGGTCCCGCAGGACCGCGATCTGCGCCAGCCCGGCCTCCCGGGTGAGCGCCGACTCGTGTGCCACGCGCTGGAGTTGGGTGAGGGCGAGCATGCCCTCCTGCATCCTGCTGCCGCCGGTGGCGATCAACGGCACGACCGGCAGACGGTGTGCGCGGGCGTGGGCGTACGCCGCGACCAGACGGTCGCCGGTGCGCTCGCCCAGCGAGCCGCCGAGGAAGCCGAACTCGAAGGAGATCAGCACCGCTCGGACGCCCCCGACGCGGGCGACCCCGCAGATCACGGACTCGAACTCGCCGGTGCGCCGGGCGGCACGCTCGCGCGAGGCGTCGTAGCCGGGCCAGCCGAGCGGCCCGTCCGGCGCGGACTCCCTTTCCACGTGCGGGAGTTCGTGGAAATCGTCGGCGACCAGGGCGATGAACTCCCGTGCGCTCGCTCGCTGCGCCGTCATGCCGGCAGCGCCCGCTTCATGATCTTCCCCATGTCGTTGCGGGGCAGGGCGTCCAGGTAGCGGACCGTGCGGGGCCGCTTGTGCGGGGCGAGGCGGCGGGCGACGTGGTCGGCCAGCTCGCGCTCGGCGGGCGGCGACTGCGGATCGGCCGGCACCACCCAGGCGACGACCCGCTCCCCGAGGTCCGCGTCCGGCTCGCCGGTGACGGCGGCCTCCCGCACCCCGGGATGTTCCAGCAGGACGTTCTCGATCTCGCCGGCGCCGATCTTGTAGCCGCCGCTCTTGATGAGATCGGTCGCCTTGCGCCCGACGATCCGCACATACCCGTCGGGGTCGCGGACGGCCACGTCGCCGGTGCGGAACCAGCCGTCGGCGGTGAAGGCGGCGGCGGTCGCGTCCGGCCGGTTCAGATACGCCGTGAAGAGGTTCGGCCCGCGCACCTGGATCTCGCCGACGCTCTCCCCGTCGTACGCCCCGACGACCGAGCCGTCGTCCTCGACGAGCCGCAGCTCCACCCCCGGCAACGGCACCCCGACGGTGCCCGCCCTGGCCTCCCCGTCGGCCCGTACGGAGGTGTTCATCAGCGTCTCCGTCATGCCGTACCGCTCGATCACCCGCCGTCCGGTGGCCGCCGAGATCCGCTCGTGGTCGTGCACGGGCAGTGCGGCCGAACCGGACACCAGCAGCCGTGCCCCGGCGAGCGCGTCGGCGAGGCCGGGGTCGGACGGCAGGGCCTCGGCGATGCGGTGGTACATCGTCGGCACCCCGAACAGCATGGTCGCGCCGTCGGTCAGCTCCCGTACGACGCCCTCCGTGTCGAACCGTCCCAGATGCCGCACCGAACCGCCGCGGCGCAGCGGCCCGAGGATTCCCAGCACCAGCCCGTGCACATGGAACAGCGGCAGCCCGTGCACGAGGACGTCCTCGCCGGTCCACTGCCAGGCGTCGGCGAGGGCGTCCAGCGTCGTGGCGATCGCCCGCCGCGGGATGACCGCACCCTTGGGGGGCCCGGTGGTGCCGGAGGTGTACACGACGAGGGCGGCCTCCTCGTCGTCCGACGGCTCGTCCCACACCCCGCCGCCCGCGGCCGGCCCCGCGCCGCCGCGCCCGTCCACGTCGACGTCGATCCGCGGCAACGCCCGCAACGGCTCGGGCAGTTCGTCGCCCGGGGCCGCCAGCACCGCGCCCGGCGCGCTGTCGGACAGGATGTGCCCGAGCTCCTTCTCGCCCGACCTCGGGTTCAGCGGCACGGCGGCCGCCCCGGCGAGCAGCGCGCCCACCACGGCCACGGCGGTCTCCAGGGCGGGCGTGGCCCACACGGCGACCCTTCCCCGCTCCCGGCCTCCCCCCTCCCGGCCGCCCGCGTGCGGCTGGACTCCCGTCGTCTCCCGCACGCGGCCGCCGACGGCGCGGGCCGCGCCGGCGAGCTCCGCGTAGGACAGGGAACGCGCACCGAACCGCAGGGCGGGGCGGCCGGACGGATCGTTCGTGAGTGCGGGGAAGAGAGACGACACGGGACGGACTCCTTGCACGGCTGAGGCGGGCGACAGGGGCGACAAGCAGCTTCCTACCCCACGCGTCGCGCCCGCACCTCCCCGTGCCGCCCGTTCCACCGCGTCTCGACCGCTTGTTAGCCTTCCGGTGATCGGACAGTCGTACGAACAGGGAGTCCGTCGTGGCCCGAATCGCGCTCGTCACCTACGACCCCCGGCCGGAGCCGAGCAAGGACGCCGACTTCCCGGTGCTGCTGAGCGCGCTGCGAGAGGCCGGCGCGGAGGCCGACGGCGTCTTCTGGGACGACGCGGACGTCGACTGGGCCGCCTACGACCTCGTCGTCATCCGCTCCACCTGGGACTACAGCTGGCGGGCGGACGAGTTCGCGGCCTGGACGCGGAAGGTCGCGGCCGTCACCCGGCTCGCCAACCCGGCCGATGTCGTGGGCTGGAACGCCGACAAGCGGTATCTGGGGGAGCTGGCGGCGGCCGGGGTGCCGACCGTGCCCACGCGCTACTTCGCGCCCGGCGAGCCGGCCGAGCTGCCCGCCGCCGAGGAGTACGTGATCAAGCCCGCCTCCGGGGCCGGTGCGCGCTACGCCGCCCGCTATACGCCCGACGCCCACGAGACGGCCGTCCGTCACCTCGCGCGGATGCACGCGGAGGGGCTGACGGCGATGGTGCAGCCGTATGTGCGCGGCATCGACGCCGGCGGTGAACGCGCCCTGCAGTTCTTCGGCGGCCGCCTCCTGCACGCGAGCCGCAAGCGGGCCGTCCTCGCCCCCGGCACCGCCTTCGACGCCGACAAGATCGCCCACCCCGGTCTGGAGCCCTGGACGCCGTCCCCGGCCGAGCTGTCCGTGGCCGAGCGCGCCCTGGCCGCCGTGCCGGACGCGCCCGAGCTGCTCTACGCCCGAGTCGACCTGGTGGACGGCGACGACGGGGAGCCGCGGGTGATGGAGCTGGAGCTGGTCGAGCCGAACCTGTTCCTGTTCCTGCACCCGCAGTCCGTGCCGCACGTCGTCGCGGGCATCCTGAGCGCTGCCGGGTCGGCTGCGGACGGTGCGCGGAGCCGGTGAGCCGTCGATGAGCCGTCGGTGACCCGGCGGTGAGCCGTCACTCCCTGACGGCCGTCCGCTGGAGCAGGCCCCAGGTGAACTCGGCGACGACGTCCCGCCGGGTCCCCCGCCCGTCCGGCGCGGAGAAGGCCAGTCCCCAGCGGGCGGGGGCGGTGCCTTCGAGCGGGCGGGCCGGGGCGAAGGCGTGGGCGGCCTCGTCGACCGTGCAGGACCAGGGCGTGAGGTCGGCCAGGGACTGCAGGAACGGCGGCCGTGCCCCCGGGGCGCGGACCAGCCACTCGTTCCAGACCGAGCCGTTCGGGGCGAGCAGCACCTCGAAGCGCAGGTCGGGCCAGAGCGGGATCGGCCAGAGCCATGCCTCGCAGTCGAGGTCGCCGACGCGCCGGGCGGTTCTCGACTCGGGTTCGCCGAGGACCGAGCGATGCCGCGAGAGCGAGCCCCGTGCGTGCGGGGAGTGGACCATCGCCTGCCAACGCTTGTTGGCCTCCCTCATCTGTGTGAGGGAAACGCCCAGTTCGTGGCGGGCGTTCTCCACCAGATCCGGGTTGTGGTCGGCCATGCGGCGCAGCAGGACCAGCTGGAAGTCGAGCGGCGTGAACGAGCCCGCGAGGCGTTTCTGGGTCGGCATGCGTCCCATCCTGGCCCACCGCACGACTCACGACCATTGCCCGCCGCAACACCTTATGACAGCCTGTGTTCGTCATGCCGATCGCCTGTTGATATCTCGAACATAGCCACTCAGGCCACAGACCAAGAGAGGGGGCCCGTCGTGGGACGCCTCGTACCTGCCGTGACCCGAGCTCTCGACATTCTCGAGCTCTTCCTGGACGGGGACGGTTCGCTCTCCGCCCCCGACATCGTGCGCAAGCTCCAGCTTCCGCGCACCACGGTGCACGAACTCGTGACCACGCTCTCCGCCCGGGCGTACATCGTGCCCGTCCCCGGACAACCCGGACGATACCGTCTGGGGGTACGCCCCTACCAGCTCGGCAGCCGGTACGCCGAGCAACTGGACCTCGCCGCCGAGGGTCAGCAGGTCGCCCGCACCGTCGCCGAAACGTGTGACGAGACGGTGCACGTGGCGATCCTGGAAGGGGCCGACGTCATCTACATCGCGAAGGTCGACTCCACGCACGCGGTCCGGATGGTGTCGGCGGCCGGCCGCCGCCTGCCCGCCCACTGCACCTCCGTCGGCAAGATGCTGCTGGCCTCGCTCCCCGAACAGGAGCTCGCCGCGCGCATCCCCGACGACGCCGAACTCGTGCGGATGACCCCGAACAGCATCACCGAGCCCAAGGCGCTGCGGGAAGCGCTGGCCGAGATCCGGGAGCGGGGCGTCGCGGTCGAGAACCGCGAGTCCAACCCGGACGTCAGCTGTGTGGCCGCGCCGGTGCGCGACCGCACGGGACAGGTCGTCGCCGCCCTGTCCATCTCCGTCCCCATGATCCGCTGGAGCGAGGAGCGCCGCGGGGATCTGGAACAGCTCGCCCTGAAGGGAGCCGGCGACCTGTCCGAGCTGCTCGGCTACCGGAGCGCCGCATGACCACGCGCTACGAGGTGGCCGTACGGGCCGAGGCGGTCCTCGGCGAGGGCCCGACCTGGGACCCGGTCGCCGGCCGGCTGCTCTGGATCGACATCCTGGGCAGCCGGCTGCACGCGTACGACCCGGCCACCGGCCGCCGCACGGTCCGCGCGACCCACCAGCACGTGGGCGCGGTCAAGCCCCGGGAGGGGGGCGGCCTGGTCCTCAACCTCCGGGACGGCGTGGGCCTCCTCGATCCGGACGGCGGCTTCCGCTGGCTGCGCCACGAGCCCGTCCCGGGCCGCCGCGCCAACGACGCGGCCGTCGCCCCGGACGGCTCCCTGTGGGCCGGCACCATGCGCTACGACGAGGCCCCCGGCGGCGGCTCCCTGTGCCGTCTCACCGGCGCGGGGGCGGCCGAGGTGGTCCTCGACGACGTGGCGGTGAGCAACGGGACGGGGTGGAGCCCGGACGGCACGCTGATGTACTACGTCGACTCGCCGACGCGCCGCATCGACGTCTTCGACTTCTCGTCGGACGGGCGGGTGTCCGGCCGCCGCCCCTTCGTCGCGCTGGAGGAGGGGGCCGGATTCCCCGACGGCCTCACCGTCGACGCCGACGGCTGTGTGTGGGTGGCGCTGTGGGACGGGGCCGCGGTACGCCGCTACACCCCGGCGGGCGTCCTGGACCGGCAGATCGACCTGCCCACCCCGCGGATCACCGCCTGCGCCTTCGGCGGCCCGGACCTAACTGATCTGTACGTCACCACGGCCCGCGTGGGCCTCGACGCCCCGCACCCGACGGCGGGCTCCCTCCTGGTGCTCCCGAACGCCGGCAAGGGCCTGCCCCAGCCCGCCTTCGCCGGCTGACCGCCGCCGGCCACCTCGGCCGGCGACGCCCCCGACCGACCGACGCCCGTCAGCCACGGACGCCCGCCGGCCCCGCACGGGCCGGCGTTGCGCGTCGCCGGGGCGGGGAGGCTCCGCCCGGCTATCGCAGGCCCGCTCGCCTGCGTTCGTCGACCGTCAGCGGCGGGCCGGACAGGGGCGGGCGGAGGGGGCCGACGGCGGCCGACGCGAGGGTGGAGGGCGTCAGCAGGATCTGGGGGCCGCGCTCCAGGGACGTCACGTCCGTCAAACGGCGGGCCAAACGGCCGTTGCCGGTGGCGGTGAGCATCAGCCGGCCGACGTACGCGGCCACGAGCCGGTCCCGCCGGGTGGGGCCGGTCTCGGTCGCGCCGGGGTAGAACACGTCCTGGCCGACGGCGAGGTCCCAGGCGGTCGCGACGGGCCGGGCCACCGCCTTCTGCGCACGCCGGGCCAGCCCCGCCGTGGCCCACCCGTGCCGCCGGACGGTGTCGCGCAGCAGTACCGCGCTCTGGGCGGCGACCGCGAGGCCGTGCCCGTAGAGCGGGTTGTACGCGGCGAGGGCGTCGCCGAGGACGACGAAGTTGTCGGGCCAGGCCGCCATCCGCTCGTAGAAATGGCGGCGGTTGACGGTGGAGCGGGTGTACGCCACGTCGGACAGCGGCTCGGCCTGTTCGAGGAGCTGCCCGATGACGGGGTGGCGCAGCTCCTCGCGGGCGAAGCGGACGAAGTCGTCGTTGTGGGGGGAGGGTTCGCCGCCCCGGGTGCCGTTGAGGGTGACGATCCAGCGGCCGTCCTCGATCGGCAGCAGGAACCCGGCGCGGCCGGGCCCGGCGTCCCGCGGGTCGGGCTGCACGTTGACGATCGGGTACCCGGAGCGGGCCGGCCCGGGCGCGAGGTACAGCCGGCTGGCGTACGCCAGTCCGGAGTCCACCTCGCGCCGCTCCACGGCCGGCAGGCCGAGCTCCGTCAGCCAGCCCGCCGCCCGCGACCCCCGCCCGCTGGCGTCGACGACCAGGCCCGCCTCGATTACGCGCTCCGCGCCGCCCTCGCGCACCCGCACGCCGGTGACCGCGCCCGCGTCCCCCACCAGTCCCGAGACCTCGGCCCCCGAGCACAGCTCGACCCGCTCGTCGGCCAGCACCCGGGCCCGGACCGTCGCGTCCAGGAGGTCGCGCCCGGCCAGGATCACGTGGTGCGACTCGGGCCAGCGGCGGAACCAGCCGCGCGGGCCGAGGACCACCATGTCCGTCGTGACCGGCGCGCGGCGCGCCCCTGCCGCCCGGAGCGCCCCGGTGACGTCCGGCAGCAGCTCCTCCACCGCCCGCACCCCGCCCGACCACAGCATGTGGGCGTGACGTGCCTGGGGCAGCCCCTTGCGGGGCGCGGGGCCGTCGGGCAGCACGTCGCGCTCGATGACGACGACCCGGTCGGCGAGGCCGGTCAGGGCGCGTGCCGCGAGCATGCCCGCATGGGATCCCCCCAGGACTACGGCGGTTCTGGCGGGGTTGGAGGGTTCAGTCATGCGTGGAGATGCTCTCTGCCGGGGCGGCCGCGCGGGCGCGGACCGCCTGGATGTCGTCGGGGTGGCGCAGGGCCTGGGACACGGCCTGGATCTCCCGCAGGAGATACGTGGCGTCCGGGCCGGCGGGGAACGGAGCAGAAGGGCCGGGAGAGGCGGAGGCGACGGACGCGGCGGAGCCGGACGCGGCGCGGGGAGCGGGGGGAGCGGCGGAAGCCGGCAGGGCGGCCCCGCCGTCGCGCCGCGGGGGCCGCGTCGCCTCGGCGGCGGCCGCCGGGCGGTGCGCGCGCTCGCGCGCCTCCACGGCGTCCAGCAGCGCCACGGCGGCCGCCAGGGCCTGGGCCCGGCCGCGTTCGACGCCGAGGCCGACGGCGGCGTCGTAGGCCCGGGCGCGCAGATCGTCGTCCAGGCGGCGGGCCAGCGGGAGGAGGGCGTCGCGGATGAACGTCTCACGGCGGATCAGCCGCAGTTCCGGGGTGGCGCGCAGGTCGAACGGCTCCCGGCCGCCGGTGACGGTCCGCATCAGCCGGGACAGCGGCTGCAGGCTCCGGTGGCGGCGGCGCACCCGCCAGCGCTCCTGGAGGTACTGGCCGGCGTGCGGCACGATGAAGCCGATCGCGACGAGCGTGGCGGCGACGCACGCCGCCGAGGGTGCGATGCCGGTGTTCAGCCAGTCCAGGTCGTGCCCGGTCCAACGCGCGCCGACGGCCGTCAGCTTGGCCGCGCTGAACAGCAGGTTCGTCACATAGCCGGCCCCCAGGAAGCGCAGTCCCCAGCGCAGCCACGCGTCGAGGCCGTCGGTCCGGCTCCAGTTCCACACCAGGCGGGCCGTGACCGAGCACGCCACGGTGTGCGCGACCAGGTAGAGCAGGATCTCCTCACGCATGAAGGGCGTGTTGGCGTAGTACGTGTCCAGGTCCCGGATCCGCTCCACGGGCACGTCCGCGAGCGCGAACAGCACCCACAGCGCCACCACCACCGCCGCGTAGACGCAGACCACCAGACGGGTCGTCCGCCGCGTCTGGGCCGAGCGCTCGGTGCGGCCGTTGCGCCAGGCGATGATCAGCAGCAGCCAGGACGCGGAGAGCGCGGTGAGCAGCGAGTACACCCAGGGCGCGGCGATGTTCGGCACGCCGGTGACCCGGTTGGTCCAGGCGATGGTCTTCGGGGCCGCGAAGACGAACACCGCGCAGCCGAAGACGAGCAGGCCGCCGACCGCGCGCAGCAGCGGGTCCCGCCAGAGCTTGACGATGCTGGGCAGCTTGATGGCGAGGGCGGCCCCCAGCACCGCCGTGGGCAGCCAGAAGGAGATGTACAGCCCGTGACTCACCGCAGGGTCCCCCTGCGTCCGCGGTAGCCGAGGGTCCGCTGGACCGCGGCGGTGTCCGCGGCGTCCTGGGCGGCGGCCGGCCCGGGCTCGGCGAGGTGGCGCCGGAAGCGGGCGGCCAGCCGGTGGCCGAAGTCGTCGGCCTCGGCCTCGTCGTCCTCCCGGGAGCCGTCGCGGGCGGCGAAGGCCAGGGCGGCGGACTCCCAGCCGGAGCGGTCGGCCAGGACGCCCGCGGCGACCGTGCCGAGGCCGCGATGGTGGTGCCGGTGCCCGGCGTGCAGATGCCACAGCTCATGGCCGAGGATGACCAACTGCTGGACGGCCTCGGCCCGTTCCTCGACGATGACCAGGTCGAAGTCCTGGAACTCGACCCAGAGCCCGGTCACGTCGATCTCGTCGGGGAACCGCTCGAAGCGCACCTCCACCGGCCGTCCGCCGCGCCGCGCGGACAGTTCCTCGCACAGCGCCCGGCACAACTCGCGTACCCCGTGGGGCCGTTCGGCGCGCGCCCGCAGTGCCGCGGCGAGCTCGCCGGTCAGCTCGCGCATGGCCGGGCCGGTCCTCGCGCGCCGCAGCGCCGAGGCGATCCGGGACGCCCTCCCGCGCGCGCCCGCGACGTCCATCGGCTCCCCCTTCCGGCCGCCCGGCGACGGCCGGTCCGAGACTACGCGGCTGGTTGTGTCCGCGTCACGAGAAGTCGTTGCACGGTCAAGGACAGAAAGCGCTGTCAGAACTCGCGCCGAAGGCATTGACGAGCGCCCGCTTCGAATCTACGGTCCGTTCGGAGCAGCGATCACTATCCGGCATGTCGAACCGCGCGGCCCACCGGCCCACCAGGCCACGACGCGACGGAGGAGGGTCCGGGGAGGGCCGGCCGCCTGGGCGTCAGGGCCGGGGGGAGACCGAACCCGAAAGGCCAAGATGAGCACCGCCCGCTTCACCCTCGACCCCGCCTTCACCGTCGGCGAGGTCGACCCCCGTCTCTTCGGCAGCTTCGTGGAACACCTGGGCCGCTGCGTCTACACCGGCCTCTACGAACCCGGCCACCCCAGCGCGGACGCCGAGGGCCTGCGCACCGACGTGCTGGACCTGGTCCGCGAACTCGGCGTCACCGCCGTGCGCTACCCCGGCGGCAACTTCGTCTCCGGCTACAAGTGGGAGGACTCCGTCGGCCCGGCCGCGGAGCGGCCCCGCCGGCTCGACCTGGCCTGGCACTCGACGGAGACGAACCGCTTCGGCCTCTCCGAGTACATCGGCTTCCTCCGGAAGATCGGCCCGCAGGCCGAGCCGATGATGGCGGTCAACCTCGGCACGCGCGGCGTCGCCGAGGCCCTGGAGCTCCAGGAGTACGCCAACCACCCGTCCGGCACGGCCCTCTCCGACCTGCGCGTCGCCCACGGCGACAAGGAGCCGTTCGGGATCCGGCTGTGGTGCCTGGGGAACGAGATGGACGGCCCCTGGCAGACCGGCCACAAGACGGCCGAGGAGTACGGCCGCGTCGCCGCCGAGACCGCCCGCGCCATGCGCCAGATGGACCCCGGCGTCGAACTCGTCGCCTGTGGCTCCTCCAGCCAGTCCATGCCGACGTTCGCCGAATGGGAGGCGAAGGTCCTCGCCGAGACGTACGACCTCGTCGACTACATCTCCCTGCACGCCTACTACTGGCCCGAGGACGGCGACGTCGACTCCTTCCTCGCCTCAGCCGTCGACATGGAGTCGTTCATCGACAACGTCGTCGCGACCGCCGACCACATCGGCGCGCGGCTCAAGTCGAAGAAGCGGATCAACCTCTCCTTCGACGAGTGGAACGTCTGGTACCTGCGCGAGTGGGAGGAGCAGGCCAAGGGCATCGAGCAGGGGGACTGGCCGGAGGCCCCGCGCCAGCTCGAGGACAACTACAGCGTCACCGACGCCGTCGTCTTCGGCTCGCTCCTCATCGCGCTGCTGCGCCACGCCGACCGGGTGACGGTCGCCTGTCTCGCCCAGCTCGTCAACGTGATCGCGCCGATCCTCACCGAGCCGGGCGGCCCGGCCTGGCGGCAGACGACGTTCTTCCCGTTCGCGCAGGCGTCCCGGCACGGTCGCGGCACCGTCCTCGACGTGCGGGTGGACTCGCCGACGTACGAGACGCGCAAGCACGGCACGACGGACCTGCTGCACGCCACCGCGGTCCGCGCCGAGGACGGCACGGTCACCGTCTTCGCCGTGAACCGCAGCCGCACCGACGCGCTGCCGCTCCAGGTCGCCCTGCACGGGCTGGAGCTGACGTCGGTCGTCGAGCACAGCGTGCTCGCGGACGCCGACCCGGACGCCCGCAACACCCTCGCCGACCCCGAGCGGGTCGCTCCGCACCCGGCCGAGGGCACCGCGCTGACGGACGGCAGGCTGACGGCGACGCTGGAGCCGCTGTCGTGGAACATGATCCGGCTGGCGTAGGCCCGGACGTCCCGGGACGGGGTCGGCGGCGGGCACGGCCGGCCGCTGACCCCACAATGGACGCATGAGGATCTCGGCAAGAGCGGACTACGCGGTGCGGGCGGTGCTGGAGCTCGCGGTGCGGCAAGGCGGCGACCCGGTGAAGGCGGAGGCGATCGCCGCCGAGCAGGACATCCCGCACAAGTTCCTCGAGGGGATCCTCGGCGACCTGCGGCGCGGCGGGATCGTCGACAGCCGGCGCGGCGGCGGCGGGGGCTACCGGCTGGCCCGCGACCCGGCGGCGATCACCGTCGCGGACGTCATCCGGGCGGTGGACGGCCCGATCGTGTCCGTGCGCGGCGAACGCCCGACGGGACTGTCGTACACGGGGTCGGCGCAGCCGCTGCTGCCGCTGTGGATCGCGCTGCGGGCCAACGTGCGCCGCATCCTGGAGGGCGTCACGATCGCGGACATCGCCGCCGACGCGCTGCCGGTCCCGGTGAAGGAGCTGGCGGCGGAGCCGGCGGCCTGGGAGAACCCGTGAGCGCGGCGGTCCGGGGCCTGCTCTGAGCGGTGCGGGGAATCCTCGGCGGCGGGGCTGCTCGGAGTCTGTGGACACAACGTCAACTCCCTTTGTCCTCAGGCTCGTTCGGGGATCTCGGTAGGGGTGTGAACGGGACTGGGTGAATGGCCGGAGTTCTACCTGGCCGCGCCTCGGTGGCATTCCTACGATGCGAGCGCCCCCCCAGTTCTTCACAGGAACTCCACAGGTTTTCCGTTGAACCAAGGAGAGTCACCATGGCAAATGGGCTGCTTCTGGGCGGCGCGGTCGCCGCGCTGATCACCGCGGCGGTACCCGCGCACAACTCGTCCCCCGTGTTCGACAACCCGCCGCCGGACAGGATCGTCATCGACGTCGCCACGGTGAACGGCTCCGGCTGTCCCGCGGGCACGGCCGCCGTCGCCGTGTCCGAGGACAACACCGCCTTCACCGTGACCTACAGCGACTACCTCGCCCAGGTCGGCGGCGGCTCCAACCCCACGGCCTTCCGCAAGAACTGCCAGCTCAACCTGATCGTCCACGTCCCCTCGGGCTTCACCTACGCCATCGCCAAGGCGGACTACCGCGGCTACGCCTCACTCCAGTCGGGCGCGAGCGCCGTGCAGCGGGCCTCGTACTACTTCCAGGGGTCGTCGCAGACGGTGTTCAAGAACCACAACTTCTCCGGTTCCTACAACGACAACTGGCAGGCCACCGACACCACCGACTGGGCCCAACTCGTCTGGGCCCCCTGCGGAGTCCAGCGCAACTTCAACATCAACACCGAGCTCCGGGTCAACGCGGGCTCGTCCTCGCCGAGCAAGGTCAGCTTCATGACGATGGACTCGACCGACGGCGACCTCAGCACCGTCTACCACATGGCCTGGCAGCAGTGCCCGGCCAAGTGAGCGGCCCGCGACCCTAGGGTCACTTCGCCGTGTGGGTCACGAACACGGCCCACGCGGCGAGGGAGGGGGCGAGCCCGGGACCGCTCTCGGCCTCGGAGTCGCGGACATGGATCCGCGCGGGACGGGCGGCGCCCTCGATGCCGTCGCCGCCGCTGCTGGCCGGACCCGCTTCCGTCGAGCGCGACCTCGACACAGTCACCGGGCGTCCCGTACGGCGCGGAGGCGCCCGGCGCCGTCGCGTCGATCGTCGGTGAGCCCGCCGCCCGCCGGGAGGTGGTGGACGCCCACCGCCGCGTCCGCGCTGCGCCGCTACGACGCGATACGGCGACCGCGCGCCCAGTCCGTTGCCCGCGCGGCCCGGCAGGCGGGCCGGATGGGGCACCGGCTGACGCATCCCTCCGCCATGGCCCTGCGCGACACCGCTGTGCGGCTGGTGCCGTCCGCGGTGATGCTGCGCGTCGCCCTCCGGCACGCCGACTGGACGCCGCCGCTCATCCGGTGACGTCCAGTCGGACGGGGATGGTCACATGGCGGGCGTCAGCGTTCGACGCCGAGGGTGAGCGTGCCCGCGTAGCCCGACGAGGTCGAGCTGCCCAGCGCCGTCAGGGTGAGCAGGCCGGAGGCGGCCCCCGCGTCGTCGTAGATCGAGTCCTGGGCGAGGGTCGTGCGGGTGACCCTGTTGGTGGAGTACGGGGAGACCCGCGCGACGGCGGTGGTGATCGTCTCGTCGAAGAAGAGCTGGCCGGTGTGCAGTTCCTGGCCGCCGGTGAAGGAGCCGTCCGAGGTCAGGGTGACGTTCGTGTGGACCTTGACGTGGATGTGCGCGCAGCGCCCGCGGTACCAGCCGGGGTAGACCGTGGTGATCGAGGCGACGCCGGACGCGTTCGTCAGGACGCCGCCGCGCAGGAAGGTGCCGCTGTCCGGCTCGGTGTGGCCGTTGTTGCCGACGAAGCCGGAGTACTCGCCGAGGGCGTCGGCGTGCCAGAGCTCCACCAGCGCGTTGCTGATCGGGACGCAGGTGTCGTCGTCGACGACCGTGAGGGCGAGCTTCAGCGGGATGCCCGCCTTGCCCTCGGTGATGTCGGCGCGGACGTACTGTCCGTCCAGGTAGTAGGGGCCTTCGGTCATCTCCTTGGTGAGGGTGCAGACGGCCGCGACGGTGACGGGGGCGGTGCCGTCCGCTTCGGCGGTGGGGGCGTCGGGCCTGGCGGCGGCTCCGACGGCCAGGGCCGCCGCGGTCGCGCCCGTGGCGACGAGCACGGTGCGGCGTCCGATGGGGGTGCGCGCATCTGAAGTGTCTGTCATGAGCACGGCACCCTAGGGGCGGTTCCTGTACGGAGGCTGTCAGTCGGGCAAACCGGCGAAACGTCAAGGACCTTGCAGGACAGGACAGGGCGGGATGCCCGGGGTCGCCCCCATGGGCCCGCGACGCGGAGGCCGTCGTGGCTTTTCGGTGCTTTTCGAGGACTTTCGCGGTGGCGCGAGAACCGTTGACGCGCAAAGCGTTCGATTCTACGTTCACCGTCCGGCGACGCGACTGTCGTACGGCATCACGAACGGTGAGGTCCCCCACTGAAGGAGCGTTCGCATGAGCCGCACGCCCTGCACTTCACACCCGTCCCGCCTGTCACGTACATCCCGTCCCTCCCGCCCGCCCCGTACGTCCCGCCCGTCACGGTGGGCGGCGCTGCTCTGCGTGCCGGCCGCGATCCTGCTGGCCCTGACGCCCTCCATCGCCTCCGCCTACCCCGACCCCGGCACCGTCACCGGGGCCACGGTCGTGCACGACCCGACGATGATCCGGACCCCTGGGGGCCGGTACCTGCTCTACGCGACCGGCGGCGGACTCTCCTACCGCACCTCCACCGACCGCAGGACGTACAGCGCGGGCGGCGACGCCTTCGCCGGCAGGCCCGGCTGGTGGTCGTCCTACGGCACCACCGAGGCCTGGGCTCCCGACATCTCGTACCAGGGCGGCAAGTACCTGATGTACTACGCCGTCTCCACCTTCAGGACCAACCGGTCGGCGATCGGCCTGGCCGTGTCGAGCACCGGCCTGCCGAGCTCCTGGAGCGACCGCGGCATCGTGTACACCTCCACCGCCTCGAACGACTACAACGCCATCGACCCGAACCTCTTCGTGGACGACGACGGCTCCTGGTGGCTGTCGTTCGGGAGTTTCTGGACGGGGATCAAGATGATCCGGATCGACCCGTCCACCGGCAAACAGCTCTCCTCCGACACCGCCCGGCGCTCCATCGCGTCCCGCGGCACCCCTCCGAACGCCGTCGAGGCGCCCTTCGTCGTGAAGCGCAACGGCTTCTACTACCTCTTCGCCTCGTACGACACCTGCTGCGCCGGCACCAGCTCCACCTACAAGGTCAAGGTGGGCCGCGCCACCAGCGTCACGGGGCCCTATCGCGACAGGAACGGCGTCGCGATGACCAACGACGGCGGCACACCGGTCCTGGAGTCGCACGGGCGCTACATCGGCCCCGGCGGCCAGTCGATCCTGCACGACACGGACGGCGACCTGATCGTTTACCACTACTACGACGGCAACACCAACGGCACGCCCAGACTGGGCGTCAACCTCTTGAACTGGAGCAGCGGATGGCCCGTCGCCTCCTGACCCCGCTGACCCCGCTGACCCCGCTGCTGCTCGCCCTGGCGGCCGGACAGCCTTCGGCGAGTGCGGCCGCCTTCACCGACCCGGTCAAGACCCAGGAGGGCGCCGACCCCTGGATCTCGTACCGCGTCCGCGTCGTCAACCAGTCCACCGGCAAGGTCGCCGACGTGGCGAGCTGCTCCACGGCGGACGCGGCCGAGGTCCGCCAGTGGACATGGCTGAACAGCACCTGCCGGCAGTGGAAGCTCAGCCCCGCGCGTGACCCGGACCTGTCCTAACCCGCCTGGCCCATCCCCGCGGCGTTCGGCCAGCTCTGGGCGTTGGGCCAGCCGGTCGCCGCGGCGGGGGAGAGACCGTTGGTGCCCCTGACCTGGGCGGCCGTGAGGCCGCCGCGGGCCGGGACGCCGGGCGGGGTCGGGCCCATCTGCGGGGCGGGAGCGACCGGTGCCATGGGCGGGGCCATCGCTGGGGACATCGCCGCGGGAGACATCGCGGCCGGCGACATAGCCGCCGGATACATGGGCGGAGGCGACATCGCGGCCGGGGACATCGCGGCCGGGGACATCGGCGGAGGTGCCATGGCCGCCGGGGCCATCGCCGCCGCCGGGGCCATGGGGGCCGGCGCCGGAACGGGGGTCGGGGCGGGAGCGGGCGCGGGCGCGGGCGCCGGAGCGGGCGCGGGCGCCGGAGCGGGCGCCGGAACCGGGGCCGGGGCGGGCACGGACTGGGGGAAGATCTGTGCGGCGGCCGGCAGGGGCACCCCGGCGCCCTCGGACGGCGCGGGCTGCGCCGCCGCCGGGGCGGGCGCCGCCGCGGCGACGGCGGCCGGGACAGCGGCCGGTGCGGCAGCCACCAGTCCCGGCGGCGCGACGCCCATGGCCTGAGCGGCGAGGCCGGGCATGCCCGCCCCGTTGGTGACCAGCCGGTCCACCGCCGCCGTGCCCGAGCTGTAGCCGGCGCCGGGGCTCAGCTCGGGCACGGGGGCTCCCCTCCTGGTCCCGTAGAGCACCTGCTCCATGCCGGACACCAGCCGACGCACGTCCACCTGGGGGCGCACCACGAGCCTCAGGAAGCGGCTCGACGAACCGATCTTGTTGCCGCACTCGCGGACCAGGATGCGGTGTTCGGCGAGCAGCCGGTCGCGGACCACGGTCCCCTCGGCGCCGACCGGCAGGCGCACGAAGAGGAAGTTCCCCTGCGAGGGGTAGACGGTCAGGCCCGGCAGGGCGCTGAGCTGGCTCGCCATGTCGAGGCGGTCCCGGCGCACCTGCATCAGGCTCTGCGCGTATTCGGCGCCGTGCTGCTTGAGGATGAACACGACGTGTTCCGCGAAGGAGTTGAGGTTCCACTTCGGGAGCATCGAGCGGATCCGGCCGGCCAGCGCCGGGTTGGCGACCAGGTAGCCGAACCGGATGCCGTGCAGGCCGAAGTTCTTGCCCAGGCTGCGCAGGACGATCACGTTGGGCCGCAGCATCGCCTCCTGGACGACGCTCGGCTCGGCCTCGGCGTCCGCGAACTCCAGGAACGACTCGTCGATGACGATCAGGTCCAGGTCGGCCATCGCGTCCATGAACTGGACGATGGCGTGCTTGTGCAGGAACCCGCCGTCGGGGTTGTTCGGGTTGCAGATGACCGCGGCCCGGGTGCCCCGCGCGCGGATGAACTCGGCGTACTGTGCGAGGTCGAGGGCGAAGCCGCTGGACTCCTGGAGCGGGAACATGTCGACCCGCTTGCCGGTCTCCATGGGCTGGTCGGTCCAGCGGCCGAAGGTGGGGACCGGGACGGCGAGCGACTCACGGACCAGCAGATGGTCGATCCAGGTGATCAGTTCCGTCGAGCCGTTGCCCATGGCGACGGCCTGCGGCGGGAGTTGCAGCAGGCTGCACAGTTCCGCGGTGATGGTGTCGGCGCTGCTTGGGTAGTACGTGATGATGTCCCGCAGCCGGGCCGCCATCTCGTCGAACATCGCCGGAGTGGGGAAGTAGGGGTTGCAGGGTATGCAGAAGTCCACCGGGCCGACCCCCTCGCCGCCCTCCCGTGTCAGCGCCGCCATCGACGGGCTGTGCGCCGCGTTGCTGCGGAACAACGAGGAGACGTTGTCGGCCATGGAACCTCCGTATGGGGCGGGCCCGGCGGGGACGACCGGGCCCGTCGTCATTGGGTGGCCCGCGCGGGGGAGCACGGGCCGTCCTTACATACGGGGGTTCGGGTGGCGGTGTTCAACCGCTGAGAAACCGGTAAGAAGTTGTGGTTTAACTGTGCATCAGGTGTCACCGGCGGTCGTGCGGGCGGGTCAGGAGCCGAACGAGTGGATCGTCGTCGACCGGTACGTCTGCCCGGGGCGCAGCACCGTGGAGGGGAACGCCGGCTGGTTCGGCGCGTCCGGGAAGTGCTGGGTCTCCAGGCAGAGCGCGTCGCCCTGGCGGTAGGTGCGGCCGCCGGTGCCGACGAGCGTGCCGTCGAGGAAGTTGCCCGAGTAGAACTGCAGGCCCGGCTCGGTGGTCGCGATGCTCAGGGTGCGGCCGGAGGCGGGGTCCCGCAGGACGGCGACCGGCTCCGGCCGGGCGGTGACGCCCTTGTCGAGGACGTAGTTGTGGTCGAAGCCCTTGCAGTGCAGCGACTGCTCGTGGGCGACGCGCAGGTCCCGGCCGACCGCCTTGGCCGTGCGGAAGTCGAAGGGGGTGCCGGCGACGTCGGCGAGTTCGCCGGTGGGGATGAGCCCCTTGTCCACGGGCAGGTAGCGGGCGGCGGCGATCTCCAGCTCGTGCTCGTGCACCGGGCCGCTGCCCTCGCCGGCGAGGTTCCAGTAGACGTGGTTGGTGAGGTTGACGACGGTGGCCCTGTCGGTGGTGGCCTCGTAGTCGATGCGCCAGTCGCCGCCGCCGGTGAGGGTGTACGACACGCTCACCTCGAGTGTGCCGGGGTAGCCCATCTCGCCGTCGGGGCTCGTCAGGCGCAGGCGCAGACCGACGTCCGGTCCCTCGGTGAACGGCTCGACGTCCCAGACGCGCCGGTCGAAGCCCTCGGCGCCGCCGTGCAGACTCCGGTCCTCGTCGTTGAGGGGCAGTTGGTGGCTCTCGCCGTCCAGGGTGAAGCGGCCCGCGGCGATGCGGTTGCCGAAGCGGCCGATCAGCGCGCCGAAGTACGGGCTGCCGGCCACGTAGTCGTCGAGCGCGGAGAACCCGAGGGAGACGTTGGCGTACCGGCCGTCCCGGTCGGGGATCTCCAGGGACTGCACGATCCCGCCGTAGTCGAGGACCTTCATCCGGGTCCCCCCGTTCTCCAGCGACCAGCTGGAGACCTCGGTGCCGTCGGCCAGCACGCCGAAGAGCGTCTTCACTGTTTCCCGCCTTCCACTTCCCGTTGCCGCCCGCCCCTGGAAACACGAGCGGGCCCCGCCTCGAAGGCGGGGCCCGCTCGTCGGATCAGGAACCGGACTTGCGCTTGTTCCAGACGTCGAACCCGACCGCGATCAGCAGGGCGAGGCCCTTGATGACCTGCTGCCAGTCGCTGCCGACGCTGAGGAGGTTCATGCCGTTGTTCAGCACACCGAGGACGAGACCACCGATGATCGCGCCGAGGACCGTGCCGACGCCGCCGCTCATGGACGCGCCGCCGATGAACGACGAGGCGATCGCCTCGAGTTCGAAGCTGAGGCCCGCCTTCGGCGAGGCCGCGTTCAGACGGGCGGCGACCACGAGACCCGCCAGGGCCGCGAGCACGCCCATGTTCAGGAAGACCAGGAAGGTGACCTTCTTGTCCCTGACGCCGGACAGCTTCGCCGCCGGCAGGTTGCCGCCGATCGCGTAGATGTGACGGCCGAAGACGGCGTTGCGCATGATGTAGCCGTAGCCGACCACCAGCAGGCCGAGGATGATCAGGATGATCGGCGCGCCCTTGTAGCTGGCGAGCAGCATCGTGACCGTGAGGACCGCGGCGGCGATGGCGACGAGCTTGAGCAGGAAGAGGTTCGTCGGCACCACGTCGAGCGCGAACTCCTGCTGACGCTTGCGGTCCCGGACCTCCTGGAGGACCACGAAGGCCAGCAGGGCGAAGCCCAGCAGCAGCGTGATGTTGTGGTAGTTGGTGTTCGGGCCGACCTCCGGCAGGAAGCCGTTGCCCATCTTCTGCAGACCGTCCGGGAACGGGCCGAGGGTCTGGCCCTCCAGGAGGATCTCGGTCAGACCGCGGAAGAGCAGCATGCCCGCGAGGGTGACGATGAAGGAGGGTATGCCGAGATAGGCGATCAGGAAGCCCTGCACCGAGCCGGCCACCGCGCCCACGATCAGGCACAGCACCAGCGCGACGGGCCAGGCCACGTCGTGCTGGACGGTGAGGACGGCCGCGAAGGCTCCCGTGAACGCCGTCACCGAACCGACCGAGAGGTCGATGTGACCCGCGATGATCACCAGCATCATGCCGATCGCGAGGATCAGGATGTAGCTGTTCTGCAGGACCAGGTTGGAGACGTTGCGCGGCAGCAGCAGGTCGCCGCCGGTCCACACCTGGAACAGGACGACGAGCAGGCCGAGCGCGATCAGCATGCCGTACTGGCGCATGTTGCGGCGCAGGCCGTCGAGCATCACCTGCAGCAGCCCGCCGCCGGAGGCGGAGCCCCCGCTCTTCCCGGGCGGCGCGGCCGCCGGGCTCTTGTCGGTCACGTCCGTGCTCATCGCGTTACCTCTTTGTCCTTCGTCATCTGACGCATCAGCACTTCCTGCGTGGCCTCGGCCCGCGGGAACTCGCCCGTGAGCCGTCCGGCGGCCATCGTGTAGATGCGGTCGCACATGCCGAGCAGTTCCGGCAGCTCGGAGGAGATGAAGACGACCGCCTTGCCCTGGGCGGCCAGCTGGTCGATGACCGTGTAGATCTCGAACTTGGCGCCGACGTCGATACCGCGCGTCGGTTCGTCCAGGATCAGCACGTCAGGACCCGCGAAGATCCACTTGCTGAGGACGACCTTCTGCTGGTTGCCGCCGGACAGCTTGCCCACCGGCTCGAAGACGGTCGGAGCCTTGATGTTCATCGACTTGCGGAAGCCCTCGGAGACCTGCCGCTCCTCGTGCTCGTCGACGACGCCCCGCTTCGAGACCTTGTTCAGGGCGGTCAGCGAGATGTTGCGGTTGATCGTGTCGATGAGGTTGAGGCCGTAGTGCTTGCGGTCCTCGGTGACGTACGCGATCCCGTGGCCGATGGCCTCGGCGACCGTCTTCGTACGGATCTCCTTGCCGTCCTTGAGGACGGTGCCGCCCGCGTGCCGGCCGTAGGCGCGTCCGAAGACGCTCATGGCGAGCTCGGTGCGGCCCGCGCCCATCAGGCCGGCGATACCGACGATCTCCCCGCGGCGCACCTGGATCGACACGTCGTCGACCACCTTGCGCTGCTGGTCGATCGGGTGGTGCACGGTCCAGTCACGGATCTCCAGGGCCGGAGCCGCGTCCTTCTCCGCCGCCTCGTGCGGGGTGCGCTCGGGGAAGCGGTGGTCGAGGTCGCGGCCGACCATGCCGCTGATGATCCGGTCCTCGGTCGTCTCCGCAGACTTCACGTCGAGCGTCTCGATGGAGTGCCCGTCGCGGATGATCGTCACCGAGTCCGCGACCTTGCGGATCTCGTTGAGCTTGTGGGAGATGATGATCGAGGTGATGCCCTGCTTCTTCAGCTCCAGGATCAGGTCCAGGAGCTTGCCGCTGTCCTCGTCGTTCAGCGCCGCGGTGGGCTCGTCGAGGATGAGCAGCTTCACCTTCTTGGAGAGCGCCTTCGCGATCTCCACGAGCTGCTGCTTGCCCACGCCGATGTCGGCGACGCGGGTCTCCGGGTGGTCGCTCAGACCCACCCGGCGCAGCAGCTCCGTGGCGTGCCGCAGGGTCTCCCGCCAGTCGATGAACCCGCCCTTGGCATGTTCGTTGCCGAGGAAGATGTTCTCCGCCAGGGAGAGGTACGGCGACAGCGCCAGCTCCTGGTGGATGATCACAATGCCGTGCTGCTCGCTCGCCCGGATGTCCTTGAACTGGACGACCTCCCCCTCGAAGAGGATGTCGCCCTCGTAGCTGCCGTGGGGATGGACACCGGAGAGCACCTTCATCAAGGTGGACTTCCCGGCGCCGTTCTCACCGCAGATGGCGTGGACCTCGCCCTGACGGACGGTCAATGAGACGTCTGACAGCGCCTTGACGCCGGGAAAGGTCTTGACGATCGAGCGCATTTCCAGGACGGGTCCCGCCATGGTCGTGCCTTCCAATCCGTAAGGTTCGACGCTTACTTGAGCTGGTCCGCCGTGTAGTAGCCGCCGTCGACGAGCTCCTTCTGGTAGTTCGTCTTGTCGACGCTCACCGGCTGCAGCAGGTAGGCGGGGACGACCTTGGTGCCGTTGTCGTACGACTTGGTGTCGTTGATCTCGGGCTTCTTGCCGTTCAGGGTGGCGTCGACCATGTCCGTGGCGACCTGGGCGAGCTTGCGGAGGTCCTTGTAGACGGTCATCGACTGCTGGCCGGCGATGATCGACTTCACGGAGGCGAGCTCGGCGTCCTGACCGCTGATGACCGGCAGGGGCTTGGCGGCGGTGCCGTAGCCGTCCGACTTCAGCGCGGCGATGATGCCGATGGAGATGCCGTCGTAGGGCGAGAGCACGGCGTCGACCTTGCCGCTCTTGTACGACGAGGTGAGGATGTCCTCCATGCGCTTCTGGGCGGTGGCGCCGTCCCAGCGCAGGGTGGTGACCTGGGTCATCGCGGTCTGGCCGGACTTGACGACGAGCTTCTTGCTGTCGATGTACGGCTTGAGCACGCTCATCGCACCGTTGAAGAAGTACTTGGTGTTGTTGTCGTCGTTGGAGCCGGCGAAGAGCTCGATGTTGAAGGGGCCCTTGCCGGACGCCAGGCCCAGCTTGTCCACCAGGTAGGTGGCCTGGAGCTTGCCGACCTTCTCGTTGTCGAAGGACGCGTAGTAGTCGACGTTCTTCGAGCCGAGGATCAGGCGGTCGTAGGAGATGACCGGGATCTTGGCGTCGGCGGCCTGCTGGAGGACGTTGTTCAGCGACTTGTTGTCGATCGCCGCGATGATCAGCGCCTTGACGCCCTGGGTGATCAGGTTCTCGATCTGCGAGACCTGCTGGTCGGGGTCGTCCTCGCCGAAGACCAGCTTGGTCTTGTAGCCCTTGGCCTTGAGGTCCTTCTCGACGTTGGCGCCGTCGGTGATCCAACGCTCGGAGGACTTGGTCGGCATCGCGATGCCGATCGTGCCGCCCTTGGCGTCGCCTGCCTTCTCCTCACTGCCGCCTTCACCGGACTGGCCGCAGGCGGACAGGGTGAGGGCGAGGGAAGCGGCTCCGGCTATGGCGGCGAGGGCGGCTCTGCGGTTGCGCATGGTCATCATCCTTGATGCTTGATGTGTGGCAGGGATCGGTCTCGCGCTGCGAAGGACGCTTCCGGAGCGACGCCGGAAAGACCGAGAAGCGATGTGTGGGATTCTGCGCGCCTGTGTCGGCTTCTGTGAAGCAAGGTTTCCGGAACGTTATGACCCGGCGTCGAACCTGTTCAGTTCACCGGGCAGTCGCGAGCCTGGAGGGGCCATGTCGCCGTCCGCCCCGTGACGGGCGAGCAGGTCGAGGGCGAGACGGCCACGGCGCACCCGTTCCCGGGCTGTGGCGAGCGCCACGTCGCGCATGTGATGGCCGTAAGGGTAGATGCCCGGCGCCTTGGAGAGGCCGAACTTCAGGTAAAGCGGTGCGCCGCGCCGGATCAGCTCGGCGACCTCGTACATCCGAATGTACCCTCCGAGATCGTCGGGGGCCTCGATGTACATGTCCATGGGGGCGGCCGACACCCGCCGGATCTCCGTGAGGTGATCGAGCGTCAGGTCGCTGGGCACGTTGACGGAGTCGGCGCCGAGGCGCTCGTACACCGCGTACGCGGCCGGGTTGACCGGGCCGATGAGCGCCGACACCTTGAGCGTCGTGTCGGCCGGGATGACGCCGGCCAGGCGGGCGCGGTGCAGCGTCCACAGGACGCCCTCGTCGGCGACGAGCAGGCACTTGACGCCCAGCTCCGTCGCCCGCACGGCGTCTTCCACGCACCCCGCGACGGCGTCGTGCCCGCGGGCACGCAGTCCGCCGCCCCGGGAGTCGGTGCGGGTCGAGGCGCCGATGTCCCAGGTGCCGCGCGGACCGGTGAACAGACACAGCTCGATGTCACGCTCGGCGGTGGACTCGACCATGTCGGTGATCTCGGCGTCGGTCAGCATCCACACGCCGCTGCCCTGGCTGATCCGGTGGATCGGCACGTCGAGGCGCGAGGACTCCTTCAGTATGACGGCCAGCGCTTCGGGGCCCTCGCACGAAGGGACCTCGGTGCGCCAGCGGCCGCCGCCCGGGAACCCATGGGGTGAGGCGTCGGCGGGATCGAGAGCGGGCGCGCCCAGGCCGAGCGTGGCGAGCGCCTGCTCACCAGGTCGGCGAGCTGCCGTGGTGGAAGCGTCGGTGGTCACATGCCGTCCTTCGTGTTCGATATGTCGGTCAAGGTTCGCGGCTCAGGTCGTGCTGGGCTGGGTGTACACCGGCCCGGGACGCGTCAGGACGCCCCGAGCCGGCGTACGGCTTGGCGGGGGCCTACGGCCTGAGCAGCACCTTGCCCACCTTCGGATCACCCGAGCCGACCAGCTCGATGGCATCGGCGAACGCGGTCAGCGGCAGCTCGTGCGTGATGAGCGGCAGCGGATCGAGCAGCCCGGCCCCGAACACCCGGACCGTGTAGGCCCAGGCGTCCGGTGGAGCCCCGAAGACGGTGTGCACCTCCAGTTGCCGTACGACGAGGTCTGTGGGGTCCAGCCCGGCCGCACCGGGCGCCGGGATGCCCGTCAGGACCAGCCGGCCACCGCGCCGGAGCAGCGAGGCGGCGGTCCGTGCGGCGGTCGTGGATCCTGCGGTCTCGATGACGACGTCGATGTCGTCCGGGAGTTCCTGGTCACAGGTGCGGAAGTCGGTGGCGCCGAACTGCCGGGAGAGCGCCTCCCTGTCGCCGCGCGTACCGATGACCAGCAGTTCGGCGGGCGAGCCCGCCTTGAGGAACTGCACGGCGAACATGCCGAGCGTCCCGGTGCCGACGACGGCCACCCGCTCGCCCGGCAGGGCCTTCGCCTTGATCGCGGCGGCCGCGGTGCAGGCCGCCGGTTCCAGCAGGGCCGCCGCCGTGAGGTCGGCGTCGTCCGGAAGGGCGTGCAGCAGCCGGGCCGGCAGGGTGAGGGTGGCGGCCATCGCCCCCGGCTGCGTGAAGCCGGTCTCCTCGTAGCCTTCCGTGCACAGCGTCGTCGCGCCCGTGTGGCAGCGGTCGCAGACCTGGCAGTTGCGAAAGCCCTCGCCCACCACCTTGCGGTCGACGAGCGACGGGGGGACCCCGGCGCCGACGGCCTCGACGGTCCCGGACCACTCGTGGCCGGGGGTCACCGGGTAGCGCACGTACCCTTCGGGCCGGTTGCCGTGGTAGACCTCGCGGTCGCTGCCGCAGATGCCGGTCGCGTGGACGCGGACCAGCGCTTCGCCGGGGTCCGGCTGCCGCGGTTCGTGCGGGACGATGCGATGCTCGCCCGGCGCCTCGACCACGACGGCGGTGCTCACTGCTCGGCGGCCTTCGGCTTGCGCTGTTCCCAGCCCTCGGCCCAGAGGTCGAAGCGCGCCTGCTGCTGCGGGAACTCGGCGGCCGCCTCCACGTCCAGCTCCACACCCAGACCGGGCGCGTCGGAGAGGTGGAAGTAGCCGTCGACCACTTCGGGCGCGCCCTTGACGACCTTCTTGATCTCCGCGTCGGCGAAGTCGTTGAAGTGCTCGAGGATCTTGAAGTTCGGGGTGGTGAAACCGACCTGGAGGGAGGCGGCGGTGAGGACCGGTCCGCCGACGTTGTGCGGGGCGACGAGCACGTAGTGCGCCTCGGCGGTGGCGGCGAGCTTGCGGGTCTCCCAGATGCCGCCGAGGTGCCCGACGTCCGGCTGGATGATGTCGACGGCCTGGCTCTCGAACAGCTCGCGGAACTCGATGCGGTCGTGGATGCGCTCACCGGTGGCGACCGGGATGTCGACCTTTGCGGCGATCTTCTCCAGGGCCTTCAGGTTCTCCGGCGGGCACGGCTCCTCCAGCCACGCGGGCTTGAAGGGCGCGAGCTCCTTGGCCAGCCGGACGGCGGTGGCGGGGGAGAAGCGGCCGTGCATCTCGAGCATCAGCTCTGCGTCCGGCCCGATGGCGTCGCGCACGGCCTCGATCAGGGAGACGGCGTAGAGGCTCTGCTGGTGGTCCAGCTCGAAGTGCCCGGTGCCGAAGGGGTCGATCTTGAGCGCCCGGTAGCCGCGCTCCATGACGCCCCTGGCGGCCTTGTGGTAGGCCTCCGGGGTCCGTTCGGTGGTGTACCAGCCGTTGGCGTAGGCCTTGACCTTGTCGGTGACCTTCCCGCCGAGGAGCTGCCAGACCGGCACGCCGAGCGCCTTGCCCTTGATGTCCCAGCAGGCCATCTCGACGACGGCGATGCCCGACATGACGATCTCGCCGGCCCGCCCGTAGTCGCCGTACTTCATGCGGCGCGCGAGGTCCTCGACGGCGAAGGGGTCGGAGCCGAGAATGTGGTTGGCCTCGGCCTCCTTCAGGTACCCGATCAGCGCGTCGGTGTGACCCAGCATGCGGGTCTCCCCGACGCCCGTGAGGCCCTCGTCGGTGTGCACCAGGACGTAGGTCAGGTTCCGCCACGGCGTCCCGACCACATGCATGCTGATTCCGGTGATGCGCACGGAAGTAACCCTTCAAGCCGTTCGAGATTTCGTCACCCGTTCGAAATGCTGACCAGACAGTAAAGACCGCGTGAGCGGGGTGTCAATGGGGCGAACGGGTATCCCTTTCGACAGTTTCGGTGTCGCTTTCGGACTTTGGGTCGAGACCTTGTGGGGTACGTCACTCTAGTTGACGCGCCGTATGGCCGGTTTCCCACACAACTTTCACAGGCGCAACCGGGAACGCGCCCTTCCGGGAACTTAGTCTCTCCGCGTCATGGACTACTGCCACCCGTGCCGACGGCACCTCAACGGCGCCCTCGCCTGCCCGGGGTGCGGCACACCCGTCGAACAGCTACGCGCGTATCCGCAGGACGCGGACCGGTCGCAGGGGTACGAGCCGCAGGCCGTCCGCTACGCATCCGCAGCCGTCCGCCACGAGCCCGGACCGGCCCGCCACGAGCCGGAACGCCACGGTGACGGGTCGGCGCCCGCGGCGCCCGGCGACATGTGGGACGACCGCGCCGCGCGTGACGATCACGACCCTTCCGGCGAGCGCGACGAACAGGGCGCCGGGGACGGCGAGGCGCAGGGACGGGCCGCACGCCGACGGGAGCAGGGCCGGGGGAGCCGGCGCGGGCCGGGCGGTGCGCCTGCCGCACCGGAGGCGAGCCGTCGCGACCGCAAGGCCTCCGCCCACCGCCGGCGCCGCAGGCGCGTGGTGCTCATCGGCGTCGGCTTCGTCCTGGCGGCGGGCGGCCTGAGCCTGGCCGAACTGGGCGTGGACGCGCCGGGTTTCTCCTCGCCTACCAATCCGGCGGCGGCCGGCGGAGAGTCGGACGAGGTCGACGGGTCGGCAGCGGAGCCGAGTGCGTCCGGGCAGCCCCTGAGCGACCGGACGGACCCGGACCGGGGCGAGGCCTCGCCCTCCCCGGACCCCTCGGCCTCGGCCTCGCCGTCCGCCTCCGCGTCGGCCTCGCCGTCCCCGACGGCCGGGACCGCCGCGCCGGGCCCGGACAGGGAGGCCCAGTCGGGCGCCCGCCCCGGCTCCTCCAGGACGCCGGCCCCGTCGGGCGGCGACGGGGGCTCCACCCCGACCTCCGGCGCGTCGGCGCCGTCCCCGTCCCCGAAGCCCTCGCCCTCGGAGACCTGCACCCGGTTCCTGTGGTGGTGCTCCTGAGGCTGCCGCCGAGCAGTCCACAGGCCCCGTCGATGGTTGATTCTGTGCGCAGTTGTGCGGTTGGCCAACGTGTTTGGACATCCTGTCCAGGGCTGCGAGCGGGAAGTCCCCCGGGTGGTGAAAGTCGGCCGGCGAGGGCCGGCCGGCGTCCGCGCCGGCCGTGGGGGCCTCCGGCCGACGCGGACGCCCGGAACCGCAAAACGGGCTCTGACCTGGCCGTATGTGTCAACGGTGTAAATCGCGTTATGGAACCGTGACGACGATTGACCGCAACCCCCTTGACCGGCGTGAATTGTTAGCGCTCACAATGACCTCCGCGTTCACCAGTCAACGCCCAACGATGCGGGGGAGGTCGAGCGTCGTGCGCACAGCGTCCCGACTCGTCGTTTCCGTCGCATCCGTCGGGCCCTCCGGGACCCCGGAGTGACATCCGCGGCGCGGAACACTCCGCCCGCATCGCAGGCCGTACCAACGAACGAGAGCCGAGGAGGGGCGTACGTGGCACACACCAGGCTTCGGCCGCCCACCATGGCCGACGTGGCACGCCAGGCAGGCGTGTCCCACCAGACCGTGTCCCGTGTGCTGGGAGATCACCCCAACGTGCGGGAGGAGACACGGGCCAGAGTGCTCCGCGCGATCGAGGAGATGGGCTATCGCCGCAACTTCTCCGCACGGGCCCTTGCGACCCGGCGCACCCGGACGCTGGGCGTGGTCGCCTCCGACACCACCCACTACGGGCCGGCCAGCACGCTGTTCGCGCTCGAGGAGGCCGCGCGGTCGGAGGGGTATCTCGTCTCGACGGTCAGCCTGCGCAAACTGACCATGGAGACGCTCTCCGAAGCCCTGGACCACCTCAGCGAGGGCGGGGTCGAAGGAGTGGTCGCCATCGCCCCGCAGCGGTCCGCGGTGGACGCGCTGGCCGAACTGCGCCATCCGTTCCCCGTGGTGATCGTGGGCAGCGGGTCGGGCGTGGACATCCCCGGCGTGAGCGTGGACCAGCACCTGGGGGCGCAGCTGGCGACGGGCCATCTGCTGGCCGCCGGCCACCGCAGCGTCTGGCATCTCGCCGGACCCGAGGACTGGCAGGAGGCGGCCGACCGGGCCGCCGGCTGGCGGGCGACCCTCGAGGCCGCGGGCGTCGAACCGCCCATGACGCTGCACGGCGACTGGAGTCCGCTGTCGGGCTACCGCGCCGGCCAGGAACTGGCCGGCTGGGTGGGCCGGGGTCTGACCGCGGTCTTCGCCGCCAACGACCAGATGGCGCTGGGGGTGTTGCGGGCCCTGCGGGAAGCGGGGGTCCGTACGCCCCAGGACGTGGCGGTGGTCGGCTTCGACGACATCCCGGAGTCGGAGTACTTCGCACCTCCCCTGACCACCGTCCGGCAGGACTTCGCGGCGGTGGGCAGGCGTGGCATCGCGTTGCTCATGGAGCTGATCGAGGGCCCGCAGCCCGCGACCACGCCCCGGATCGCGATCGAACCCCAACTCGTCGTCCGCGCGAGTACGTTCCCTCAGGCCGCTCAACCGGAGGGCGTACCCCGCTGACCTACCGTCGGCCGATTTGCGCACCCTTATGGCCGAAATTCCGAACAATGATCGACAGGCTGGACGCACTACAGCCGGTCCCCTCAAGTACCAGCAGGTCCGTCCCCGGACCGGCTCTTCAAAGGAGAAGAACATGCTCAGCAGAAGGAACTTCCTCACGGTTGCGGTCGGCGTGGCGGCGGCGGGCGGCCTGACCGCCTGTGCCAAGAAGGACGACAGCTCCTCCGACTCCTCCTCCGGCGGCAGCAAGACGATCACGCTGGGCTTCTCCCAGGTCGGTTCGGAGAGCGGCTGGCGCAGCGCCAACACGGACTCCGTGAAGTCCGCGGCCAAGGAGGCCGGCTACAAGCTGCAGTTCTCCGACGCCCAGCAGAAGCAGGAGAACCAGATCTCCGCCATCCGCAGCTACATCACCCAGAAGGTCGACGTCATCGCCTTCTCGCCGGTGGTCGTCACGGGCTGGGACGCGGTTCTCAAGGAGGCCAAGGCCGCGAAGATCCCGGTGGTCCTCACCGACCGCTCCGTGGAGACCTCGGACGACTCCCTGTACGTCACGCTCGTCGGCTCCGACTTCACCGACGAGGGCCGCCGCGCCGCCAAGATCCTCGAGAAGGTCATCGAGAAGGCCGGCCTCAAGGGCCCGGTGAAGATCGCCCAGCTGGAGGGCACCACCGGCGCCGCCCCGGCCATCGAGCGCGCCAAGGGCTTCAAGGAGGTCATGGACGCCGAGCACAAGGACGACTGGAAGGTCGTCGTCAGCCAGACCGGTGACTTCACCCGCGCCGGCGGCAAGCAGGTCATGGCGGCGTTCCTGCAGTCCAACCCGGACGTCAACGTCCTGTTCGCGCACAACGACGACATGGCCATCGGCGCCATCCAGTCCATCGAGGCGGCCGGCAAGAAGCCCGGCAAGGACATCCTGATCGTCTCGATCGACGGTGTGAAGGACGGCTTCGTGGCCATGTCCGAGGGCAAGATCAACGCCATCGTCGAGTGCAACCCGCTGCTCGGCCCCCAGCTGATGGACGTCGTGAAGAAGGTCAAGAACGGCGAGAAGGTCGAGCGCTGGATCAAGACCAAGGAGGGCGACTTCATGCAGGACCAGGCCAAGGCCGCGCTCCCGAGCCGCAAGTACTGACCGACACACCCACCGGCAGGGAGCCTCCGGCCGACCGAGCGCCATCGGTCCCCGGGGCTCCCTGCGGGCCTGAACCAATCAAGAGGAGCGCTGCCATGGCAGAGCCGCGGCCCGTCCTGGAAATGGCGGGCATAGTCAAGGAGTTCCCGGGGGTACGGGCTCTGTCGGGCGTCGACTTCCGGCTCTTCCCCGGCGAGATTCACGCCCTGATGGGTGAGAACGGGGCCGGCAAGTCCACTCTCATCAAGGTGCTGACCGGGGTGTACTCCCTGGACGGCGGCACGATCACGCTGGACGGCGCCACCGTGCGCATCGCCAGCCCGCTGCAGGCCCAGCAGGCCGGCATCAGCACGGTGTACCAGGAGGTCAACCTCTGCCCCAACCTGTCGGTGGCGGAGAACATCTTCATCGGCCGTGAGCCCACCCGCATGGGCCGCATCCAGTGGAAGCGGCTGCGCCGGGAGGCCGCGGAGCTGGTGGACCGGCTCGGACTCGACATCGACGTCTCCGCCCCGCTGCAGTCGTACCCCCTGGCCGTGCAGCAACTGGTCGCGATCGTCCGGTCGTTGAACACCGGCGGCGGCGACGGACCGGGCACCAAGGTGCTCATCCTCGACGAGCCGACCTCCAGCCTCGACCGCGACGAGGTCCTGCAACTGTTCGCGCTGATGCGGCGGTTGAAGGACGAGGGCGTGGCGATCCTGTTCGTGTCGCACTTCCTCGACCAGATCTACGAGATCTGCGACCGGATGACGGTGCTGCGCAACGGCACCCTGGTCGGCGAGCACATGGTGAGCGACCTCGACCAGGTCGGCCTCGTCCAGCTCATGCTCGGCAAGGCCATGGGCCAGCTCGACGAGCTCCAGGAACAGCAGCAGCGCGCCGAGGCGGGCGAAGCCCTGCTGCGGGCGGAGGGCCTCGGCAAGACCGGCCGTATCGCGCCGTTCGACCTGGAGATCAAGAAGGGCGAGGTCATCGGACTCGCCGGCCTGCTCGGTTCGGGACGCACCGAACTCGCCCGGCTGCTCTTCGGCGCCGACCAGCCCGACGCCGGCACGGTGTCCATCGACGGCAAGCAGGTCTCGATGAGCGCCCCCAACGACGCGATCGGCGCGGGCGTCGCCTTCTGCTCCGAGAACCGCAAGAGCGAGGGCCTGGTGCCCGATCTCACGGTGCGGGAGAACATCATCCTGGCGCTGCAGGCCTCGCGCGGCTGGACCCGGCCCATCCCCGCCGCCCAGCGCGACGAACTGGTCGCCAAGTACATCAAGGCCCTGGACATCCGCCCCGCCAACCCCGAGGCCAGGGTGGGCCAGCTCAGCGGCGGCAACCAGCAGAAGGTTCTGCTGGCGCGCTGGCTGATCACCCAGCCGAAGCTGCTGATCCTGGACGAGCCGACGCGCGGCATCGACATCGGCGCGAAGGCGGAGATCCAGAAGCTCGTCGTCTCCCTCTCCGAGGAGGGGATGTCCGTGCTGTACATCGCGGCCGAGCTGGAGGAGGTACTCCGGCTCAGTCACACCATCGGAGTGCTGCGCGACCGCCGGCTGGTGGCGCAGATCGCCAACGGGCCCGAGATCACCACGAGCCGGATCCTGGAGACCATCGCGAGCGGAGAGCACCAGTGACCACGTCTTCGACCACCTCTTCCCGGTGGCGGGCGCTGACCCGTCACCATCTGTTCTGGCCGGTGGCGGTGCTCGTCCTCCTGCTGCTCGTCAACGTCCCCTTCACGCCCGACTTCTTCTCGATCAAGATGGCGGACGGCCACCTCTACGGCAGCCTCGTGTCGATCGTGCTGTTCGGGTCGCCGCTCATCCTGGTGGCGGTCGGCATGACCGTCGTCATCGCCACCGGCGGCATCGACCTCTCCGTCGGCGCGGTGGTCGCCATCACCGGAGCACTGGCCTGCTCGTACATCAGCGACCAGAAGGACCAGGGCGCCCTGTCCGGAGTGCTGCTCGCCATGGGCCTCGGTCTGCTCGCCGCGGTCGTCTGCGGTCTGTGGAACGGCTTCCTCGTCGCCCGGATGGGCATCCAGCCGATCATCGCCACCCTGATCATCATGGTCGCCGGCCGCGGTGTCGCGCAGCTGATCACGGACGGCCAGATCATCACCATCAACAGCGAGCCGTACAAGCTGATCGGCGGCGGCTACTGGCTGACGCTGCCGTTCTCCATCTTCGTGGTGGCCGCGGTCGTGGCCGTCACCGGCGCGCTGACCCGCCGCACGGCGCTCGGCCTGCTGGTGGAGGCGGTCGGCGGCAACGCCGAGGCGAGCCGCCTGGTCGGCATCAGGTCCCGTCGCATCAAGATCCTGGTCTACATGTTCTGCGCGCTCTGCGCGGGCATCGCCGGCCTGATGATCAGCTCCAACACCTCGGCCGCCGACGGCAACAACGCCGGCCTGTGGATCGAGCTCGACGCGATCCTCGCCGTGGTGATCGGCGGCACCTCGCTGCTCGGCGGCCGGTTCTCCATCGGCGGCACGGTGGTCGGCGCCCTCGTCATCCAGACGCTGACCACCACGATCTACACCATCGGCGTGCCGACCCAGACCAACCTGGTCTTCAAGGCCGCCGTCGTCATCGTCGTCTGCCTGCTGCAGTCCCCGAAGTTCCGCGACAAGGTCTTCGGCGCGAAGTTCGCCGCCCGGTTCCGCGCGAAGGGCGGCGCCAAGACGGCCGAGACCCCGGCGGACACCGCCACGGCGACCGAGGCCGCTCCCAAGATGGAGGTGTCGTGATGAGCGCGACCACCCAGAGCCCCACGGCCTCCGAAAGCCGTACCCCGTCCAAGGCCGCGCGTCTGCTCGGCGACCGGCGGCTGCCCGTCGGCGTGACGGCCCTGCTCTTCCTCGTGATGTACGGGGTGGGCCTCGGCCGCTACCAGTTCTACGGGTTCGCCGAACCGCAGGTCTTCCTGAACCTGTTCATCGACAACGGCTATCTGCTGGTCGCCGCGGTCGGCGTCACCTTCGTCATCCTGTCCGGCGGCATCGACCTCTCCGTCGGGTCGATGATCGGCTTCACGACGATGTTCACCGCCTGGCTGGTGGAGCGCCAGGGGCTGCCGATCGTCGTCGTGATCCCCATGGCGCTGGCGGTGGGGGCCTTCGGCGGGTTCCTGATGGGCTATGTGATCCACAACTTCGAGATCCAGCCCTTCATCGTGACCCTCGCCGGTCTCTTCCTCTTCCGCGGTCTGTGCCTGGTCATCAGCAAGGAGTCGATCTCCATCGGCGACGCCTCGGTGAGCAGCATGGCCCAGGCGCAGGTGTCGCTGGGGATGGGCTTCGTGTCGATCGGCGCGATCGTCTCGCTGGTGGTCCTCGCCGTGGCCTTCTACGTCCTGCACTACACGCGCTTCGGACGCCGGGTGTACGCCATCGGCGGCAACGAGCAGTCGGCCATGCTGATGGGCCTCCCGCAGGGCGGCACGAAGATCGCCGTGTACACGGTGAGCGGGTTCTGCTCGGCGCTCGCCGGTCTCCTCTTCACCCTCTACATCCAGTCCGGCGACCCGCTGCACGCCACCGGCATGGAGCTCGACGCGATCGCCGCGGTCGTCATCGGCGGCACGCTGCTGACCGGCGGCTCCGGCTATGTGCTGGGAACCCTGTTCGGTGTGCTGGTGCTCGGCCTCATCAAGAGCATCATCCAGTTCGAGGGCACGCTGAGCTCCTGGTGGACGAAGATCGCCACCGGTGTGCTGCTGTGCGCGTTCATCCTGGTGCAGCGCTTCATGACGACCCGGAAGAAGACCTGAGCCGAGGAACGGTCCCGGAGCGGTCCCGCACTCCCTGAAGCGGTCCCGAGCGGTTCCTGAGCGGTCCTGAGCGGTTCCCGAGCGGTTCCTGAGCGGTCCTGAGCGTGCCGTCCCGGCCGCTCGGGGCCGCTTTCGTCGTCACTCCCGCGGCGACAGGAGGGCGGCCCCGTCCGTCTTGAAGGTGACCCACACCGTCTTGCCGACGGCGTGCTCGGTGACGCCCAGGTCGTCCGACAACTCCCGGGCCAGGTAGAGGCCACGGCCCGAGCACGCGTCCTCGGTCGGCGGGGGCGCGGGCGCGGGCCGGTCGCCGGTGTCGCGCACCGCGAGCCGCAGCACCGGGCCGTCGAGGGTCAGCGTCACGCAGTACTGCCTGCCCGGGGGCGCGCCGTGCAGCAGGGCGTTCGTGGCGAGCTCCGACGCGCACAGCGTGACGTCGTCGAACCGGTCGACGCAGCCCCAGTCCGTCAGCGTCTGCTGGACGAACACCCGTGCGGCCCGTACGGAGGCGCGGGTGCGGGGGAAACGACGTTGCCGTGACTGGTGCCGTGACAGGGGCACGGGGGCACCTCCATGGTTCAGGGGCGTCCTGCGGCGAAACCTCACTGTTGTTCGCGAAAGGTAACAAGGTCGGTGGGGTGGCTGAGGGTGGCTGAGGGTGGCGGTTGGCCGATGAGGCAAGTCGCCTACCGTGTAGGGCGGCAGGGTCGCAGGAACGGTCGGCCGTACAGGAGGACGTCGTGGGTGGGAGCGGTTGGGTCAGCACGTCGTTGCCGTATCTGACGCCGGGGGACCCCGGGCGGGGCGACGCCTGGGCGGCGGAGGCGGCGGCACAGGGCCGGCGCGGCGGTCAGCGCATCCTGCACGCCGGTGAGACGCCCGCCCCCGCCGAGGTCGCGGCGCTGCTCGGCGTCCCGGAGGGCGACCCGGTCGTGGTGCGCCGGCGGCTGATCCTCCTCGACGACGAGCCCAGCGAGCTCACCGACACGTACTACCCGCTCGCCATAGCCGGCGGCACCCGTCTCGCCGGCGTCGCCAAGATCCCCGGCGGTGCGCTGACGCTGCTCGCCGAGCTCGGCCACGTCGGCGTCCTCGTCCGGGAGGACGTGACGGCCGGGATGCCCGACGAGGAGGAGCGCCGAGTCCTTCGGACCGCCGCCGGGGAACCGGTCCTGCGGCTGCTCCGGCTCACGCTCGACCGCGACGACCGGCCGATCCAGGCCGACCGTATGGTGATGCCAGCCCTCCGGCAGAGGCTGCGCTACCAGATCAGGATCGGATGACCGTGCCCAAGGCAGAACCGGAAGCCGTCGACCGCCGCTCCCTCCATGAGCGCATCGCGGCCGATCTGCGCGACGACATCATGAGCGGAGAGCTCGCTCCCGGCGCCAACCTGCCCACCACCGCCCAGCTGAAGGAACGCTTCGGGGCGTCGAGCGCCACCGTTCAGAAGGCCCTGCGCCTGCTCAAGGAGGAGCTCCTGGTGGTCGGGCGCGCGGGCGCCGCCGTGACCGTCCGGGCCCACCGCCGGCGCACGGTCCGGCCCGCCGACCTCGCGCGGCCCGCAGATCCCGGGGCGCCCTACCGCTGGCTCACCGAGTCCGCCAAGCACGGCTCGCACGCCCGCAGCGAGCTCCTCGAGGTCGGGGAGCGCCGCCCGCCCGCCGACGTCCGCGCCGCCCTGGGCCTTCCTGCGGACGGCGCCGCCCTGCTGCGCAGCCAGATCCTCCTGGTCGACGACGAGCCCGCCGAGCTGGTCGAGTCCTACTACCCCCTGGACGTCGCCCGCGGCACGCCCTTGGCCGAGCGCCGCCGGATCAGGGGCGGCGCCCCCGCCCTGCTGACCCGGCTCGGCCACCCGCCCCGGCTGAGCACGGACCGCGTCTGCGCCCGCGTCCCTACCCAGCACCAGTACCAGGCGCTCCGGCTCACCGGCGCCATGCCGGTGCTGCGCACCCTGCGCGTCGTCCGCGGCGACGACGGCCGTCCCGTCGAGGTGACCGTCATGGTGAAGGCGGGCCATCTCTACGAGTTGCAGTACGAGTTCGCCTCGCAGGAGCCGCAGGAGCCGCAGGAGCCGCAGGACCGGCAGGGGCCGGACGGACTCTAGGGGCGGCCGCTCTCCTCCGCCAGCATCCGCCGCAGCAGTCCCCGCAGCGCCACCCGCTCCTGCTCGGCCAGCCCCGCCAGCGGCTCCCGGGCGAACCGCAGCGACTCGCGCAGGCCCTTGGCGACGTCACGGCCCTCGTCCGTCGCCGCCGCCAGCTTCACCCGGCGGTCGGCCGGGTCGGGGCGGCGCTCGACCAGGCCGCGGGATTCCAGGCGGTCCACGATGCCGGTCACGTTGGACGGTTCGCACTTCAGCTTCTGCGCCAGCTTGCGCATCGGCAGCGGCTCCAGCGAGAGCAGACTCAGCAGTCGGGCCTGCGCCCCGGTGAGGGAGTGGTCGGCGGCGGCGTCCTCGTAGTCCTCGTAGAAGCGCGCCACGACCTCGCCGATCAGCTCGACGACCTCCATGGTCAGGGCGTCGGGCAGGGTGGTCGGGGCAGCTGGACGAGGGGGCGGATGTGAGGCGGCCATGGATCCAGGGTACCCGTTTACTTGACATCCTGAAATATTCAGCGGCATGGTTGTTTCAGGTAATGAAGCATTTCCGTACCGACGCGCTCTCCACACGTGAAAGGCAGCCCCCCATGACTGACTCGGCCCTCCCCGCCACCGGCCGCGAATGGCGTCTGCTCAGCCGCCCCGTCGGCTGGCCGAAGCCCGAGGACTTCGAGCTGGCCGAGACGGAGATCCGCCGGCCCGGTCCGGGCGAGGTGCTGGTGCGCAACGCGTACGTCTCCGTCGACCCCTACATGCGCGGCCGCATGAGCAGCGCCAAGTCCTACGTCGCCCCCTTCGAGCTGGGCAAGGTCATGCAGGGCGGGGCGGTCGGCGAGGTCGTCGCCTCCGAGGCGGAGGGCGTGGCGCCCGGCGACCACGTCCTGCACTTCGGCGGCTGGCGCGAGTACGCGGTCGTCGACGCCAAGCAGGCCGTCAAGGTCGACCCCGACGCCGCGCCCCTGTCCACCTACCTCGGCGTCCTCGGCATGACCGGCCTCACCGCCTACGCCGGACTGCTGCGCACCGCCTCCTTCAAGGAGGGCGACTCCGTCTTCGTGTCGGGCGCGGCCGGCGCCGTCGGCAGCCAGGTCGGCCAGATCGCCCGGCTCAAGGGGGCCTCCCGGGTCATCGGCTCGGCCGGCTCCGACGAGAAGGTCAAGCTCCTGGTCGAGGAGTACGGCTTCGACGCCGCCTTCAACTACAAGAACGGCCCGGTCGCCGAGCAGCTGCGCGAGGCCGCCCCCGACGGGATAGACGTCTACTTCGACAACGTCGGCGGCGATCACCTCGAGGCGGCCATCGGCTCCCTCAACACGAAGGGCCGCATCGCGATCTGCGGCATGATCTCCGTCTACAACAACACCGAGCCGGCCCCCGGCCCGAAGAACCTCGCCCGCCTCATCCAGACCCGCGGCCGCATCGAGGGACTCCTCGTCGGCGACCACTACGACCTGCAGCCGCAGTTCGTCCAGGAGGTCGGCGCCTGGGTCCGCTCCGGTGAGCTGAAGTACCGCGAGACGGTCGTCGAGGGCATCGAGAACAACCTCGAGGCGTTCCTCGGCGTCCTGCGCGGCGACAACACCGGGAAGATGATCGTCAAGCTCTGACCCCGCCCCGGCCCGGCCGTCTCCGCCGCGCGGGCCGCACCCCCGGACGTGGGGTGCGGCCCGCGCTCGGCCGCCCGCCGTGGGACCTCGCCGCGGTACGCGCCGAGCGTCCCGGCTCGACGGCCCTGTGCGCCGACCGTCCTGTCGCCCGCACCGGCCGCCCCGCCGTCAGGGGTGTGCGAGGGCCGCGGTGTGCGCCGCCTTCACCAGCCGTTCGTTCTCCGGCGCGGCGCCGCCCGGGAAGGCGCAGCGGCGGCGCGTGTAGCCGTAGGCCAGCCCGCTGCGCGGGTCCGCGAAGGCCTGGCAGCCGCCCGCCCCGCTGTGCCCGAACGCTCCGACGCCCAGGAACGGGTACCAGGTGTCCGCCGTGGCCTGGAAGCCGAGGCCGTACGCCTTGTGCGAGCGCGCCACCACGTCGTGGCCCACCGAGTGCAGCTGCCCGAACTCCGCGGCCGTGTCCTCCTTCAGCAGCGGCGCCTTCCCGTCGGTCTCGCTGATCGCCGCCGCGTACATGCCGGCCAGCCCGCGCGCCGACGCCACCCCGCCCACCGAGGCCGGTCCGCGGGCCCGGATCAGCGGGTCGTTGGGCAGCAGCTCGAGGTCGGTCGGCTGGGCGCCGTGCAGGTTGAACGCGACGGCGGCCAGCGTGTGCGGTCCGCCGGGCAGCGCGTCCAGCAGCGCCCGCTGCTCGGCGGTCGGCGCCATCGGCTGCGCGCTGCGGAACCGCGGCTCGTGCGCCGCCGGCAGCCCCAGGAAGAAGTCCAGCCCGTACGGGACGCGCACCCGCTCCGCGTACACCTCCTGGAGGGTGCGGCCCGTGGCCCGCCGGACGACCTCGCCGGTGAGCGCCCCGATGACCAGCGCGTGGTAGCCGAACGCGGAGCCCGGCCGCCAGAACGGCCGCTGGTCGGCGAGGCGTTCGGCGAGCTGGCGGTCGTCGGCCAGTTCCTGCGGCGAGAACCCGCCGTCCGTGCCGACCACTCCCGCCCGGTGCGCGAGCAGCTCCCGCAGGGTCAGCGCCCCCTTGCCCTCGGCGGCGAACTCCGGCCAGTAGTAGGTGACTTTGCGGTCCAGTTCCAGGGTGCCCTCCTGGACCAGCAGCGCGACCACCAGATGGGCGGCGCCCTTGGTCGACGAGTAGACGCCGTAGAGGGAGTCGGGTCCGGCGCCGTCCGTGGACGCCCACAGGTCGACGACCCGCCGGCCATGCACATACGCGCACAACTGGCCTTCGTAGTCCGGCTGTTCCTCCGCTACGAACGCGGCGAACTCCTCCCGCACCGCTTCGAATCCTTCGGCGACGCTGCCGTGGATCTCCTTGGTCGTCCGAGTCAATCGAGTCATCCGTTCTCCTCAACCAGCCCGCTGCTTGCGTGTGTCCTGATGATCGACGCCTGTGCGACCTGCGGGAACTGCCCTTCGGACGATCCCGGACAGGGGCTTCCGGGATCGTTGCTTCCGGAGATCGGTACGGCGAGGTGTGCCTGTTCGACTCAACTGCGGCAGGGGGGCGTGGGTGTCACCGATGCCCCGGATGGCCCATCGCGGCCCTCTCGGGCGCCCGCCGGGTGAGGTGAACACGGCCGATAGAATTCGGTCATGCGCGATCTCGGGGTGGGCTTCCAGTACCTGCTGAAGGGCCAGCGGTGGGTGGCCCGGCACGGCAGGCAGTACGGGTTCGGGCTGGTCCCCGGCCTGATCACGCTCGTCCTGTACCTCGCGGCCCTGGTCGCGCTCGCGGTGTGGGGCGAGGACTTCGTGGGGTGGGCGACGCCGTTCGCCGACGACTGGTCGAGCCCCTGGATCGACCTCTTCCGCGACTTCCTCACCGTCGTGCTGTTCGCTCTCGGCCTTCTTCTCGCCGTCCTGACCTTCACCGCCGTCACCCTGCTCATCGGGCAGCCCTTCTACGAGAGCCTCTCCGAGCGGGTCGACCGGGACGTCTCGCCCGACGGCACGGCCCCCGAGTCCGGGCTGCCGCTCTGGCGGGAACTGTGGATCTCCGCCCGGGACAGCCTGCGCGTCCTGGCCCGCGCGCTGGTGTGGGCGGTGCTGCTGTTCGCCCTCGGGTTCGTCCCGGTCGTCGGCCAGACGGTCGTGCCGGTGCTCGGGTTCTTCGTCACCGGCTTCTTCCTCACCGAGGAGCTCGCCGCCGTCGCCTTGCAGCGCCGCGACGTCGACCTGCGCGCGCGCCTCGCCCTCTTCCGCTCCCGCAAGACGCTGATCTGGGGCTTCGGCACGCCCCTGGGGCTGGCCTTCCTGGTGCCCTTCGTCGCCGTGTTCCTGATGCCGGGCGCGGTCGCCGGCGCCACCCTGCTCGCCCGTGAACTGCTCGGCGAGGAGATCTCCGAGGGAGCCGGGGCGGCCGACGCGGACGCGGCGGACGGAGCCGTCGCCGCCGGCCGGGACGCCGCCGGCGCATCCCGTGCGTACGGGCGGCCCGGCGCCGTGGACCGATGACACCGCCGCCCGTGAAGACGGCCAACCTGGGCGTCCTCTTCCTGATCGAGCTGGCCGCCCTCGCGGCCGTCTCCCTCTGGGGCTTCTCCACCGCGTACCCCTGGCTGCTGGGGCTCGCCTCCCCGACGGCGCTGATCGTGCTCTGGGCGCTGTGCGGATCGCCGCGGGCCCGCTTCGCGCTCAGCGGCGCCGCCCGGGCCGGTTTCGAAGCGGTCTGGTTCGGGGCCGGGGTCGTCGCGTTCTGGGCCGTCGGCGCGCACGGCTGGGCACTGGGCTTCGCGCTCGTGTGCGCGGTCAGCAAGGCCCTCGCGGTCGCATGGGACCAGTGAGCCGCCCGCAGGCCGTCGGGGCCGAGGCGGACGACCGGTGGTCCTTTGTGAAGGGTTCGTACGAAACCCGGGCGGGCCGCTCGATCGCCGACCGGAGGAACACCGCGACGATTACCGTGTGGGCAGGCGCTCGCCGCCTCCGCGAACAGCCCCGGTCCGGGACCTGACCCCTGGACCGGGGCAATGCTTTTCTCCGGGCCTCCGGCTTCGCGGACCCCTCGCGGCTTTCGCGGACCCCCGTCGCCGGCTACCGGGCGGAGAAGCCGTACACCGTCTGCGACCGGTAGACCTCGCCCGGCCGCAGGACCGTGCTCGGGAACTCCGGGCGGTTCGGCGAGTCGGGGAAGTGCTGGGTCTCCAGCGCGACGCCCTCGCCGGGCGCGAACGGCTCGCCGAGGTGGTCGGCGGTGTAGAACTGGAGCCCCGGCTCGGTCGTCGCCACCGTCAGCACCCGTCCGGACGACGGGTCGTGCAGCTCGGCCACCTCGGCCGGCGCGTCCGTGACGCCCTTGTCGAGCACGAAGTTGTGGTCGTAGCCGGAGTCGACCTTGCGCGACGCGCGGAAGTCGAAGCGGGTGCCCGCGACCGGCGCGAGCTCCCCGGTCGGGATCAGGTCGGCGTCCACCGGCGTGTAGCGGGAGGCGGCCAGCCGCAGCTCGTGCCCGCCGGCGCCGCCGCTGCCGGGGCCGGCGAGGTTGAAGTAGCTGTGGTTGGTCAGGTTCACCGTCGTCGGCGCGTCCGTGACCGCCTCGTACACGAAGGACAGCGCCCCCGACGCGTCGAGCGTGTACGTCGCCGACACCTCCAGCCGGCCCGGGAAGCCCTCCTCGCCGTGCGCACTGACCCGGCTCAGCCGCAGCCCGTGCTCGACCGGCTCCACCTCCCACACCCGCTTGTCGAAGCCGCGCGCGCCGCCGTGCAGGGAGTTCGGCGCGTTGTTGGGCTCCAGCGCGTACGTCAGGCCGTCCAGCCGGAAGCGGGCGTGCGCGATCCGGTTGGCGTACCGCCCCACCAGCGCGCCGAGGTAGGGCTCGGGGTGGGTGAGATAGCCGTCCAGATCCGCGAACCCCAGGACCACGTCCGCCGTGCGGCCGTCGCGGTCCGGGACCTCGACGGACTGCACGATCCCGCCGTACGACAGGACCCGCACCCGGGTTCCCGCCCGCTCCAGGGTCCAGCGGTGCACCGCGGTGCCGTCGGAAAGTGTTCCGAAGTGTTCGCTCATGGGCGGAACTTTAGGTCACGAGGTCGTCGCGGTGACCTTGCGATACGCCATCTCCGCGAGCCGCGCCTGCCCGTCCTTGCTCGGATGGAACCAGTCCCAGTGACTCAGCTGCGCGGTGCCGAACCGGAAGTCGTACACCGCGCCGCCGTCGAACCGGCACCGCGCGTCCTTCGCGCAGACCTCCTTCAACACCGTGTTGTACTCCTCCACCCGCTTCGACACGGTCGCCCGCCGCAGCGTCGCCGCCGAGTCCAGCGCGTCCGCGTCGCCCAGCATCGACGGACAGATCCCCAGCTTCCACACCTGCTTGCCCAGCGCGTTCGTCCGCCCCTGCGACCACAGCCGCTTGAGGTTCGGCACGCTCGCCACGTACACCTGCGTCCTCGGCAGCGCGCGCCGCAGCGTGCGGAGCGCCTCCTCGAACTGGGCGCGGAAGTCCGCCACCGGCGTCATCGCCGCCGTCGACTTGCGGCACGCGTCGTTCGCGCCCGTCATCACCGCCACCAGCTGCGGTTTCTGCGCCGTCGCCCGCACCATCTGGGCCGGCAGGTCCGCCATCCGGGCCCCGGTCTCGGCATGGTTCCAGCTGTGCGTGGCCGCCTTCGCCGGGCCCAGCAGCCGGACGGCGAGACTGTTCACCTCGGCGCTGCTGCCGGTCGCCCAGGACACCTCGGGGCAGTCCGCGAGGACACCGCAGGCGTCGAAGCCGCGCGTGATCGAGTCGCCGACCGCCGCCACCGAGTCGGGGCTCGTGTCCCACTGCGACGTCGGCGACGGCTTCGCCTGCCGGGCCCGGGTGCCCGGCGCCCCCGCGCCGTCGCCGCCCTGGGCGTCGCAGCCGGCCAGTCCCAGGACGGCCGCCGTCGTGCCCGCGAGCAGGGCCCGCGCGTGCCGGTTTCGCATCCGCATCCGCTGGTGTTCCCCTCGACTCCGCCGACTCTGTCCGATCTTCGAACACGCTCTCCTCATGACAACGCACGGGAGTTCCCGGCGAATGACACCCACAAGATGGAACGCTCCATGCCCGCACAGGCGTCCTGCCGAGTGAAAGGCGGACGTTTCACGGCACTGGGACCGACGGTACGTCACACTCCTTGCGCCGCCGCACGGTAGCCTCGCCATCAGCGCGGCTGCCTGCCACCGCCGCCCTGCCAGCCAGCAAGACTGTCCCGCTCTGCCCGGAGGTCCCGGTGACGACACGTGGAGTTCTGTACGTGCACTCCGCGCCGCGCGCGTTGTGCCCGCACGTCGAATGGGCCGTCGCCGGGGTGCTCGGCACGCGCGTCGGCCTCGACTGGATCCGGCAGCCCGCCGCGCCCGGCACCTGGCGCTCGGAGTTCTCCTGGAAGGGCGAGGCGGGCACGGCCTCCAAGCTGGCCTCCGCGCTGCGCGGCTGGCAGATGCTGCGCTTCGAGGTCACCGCCGAGCCCTGCGCCACGGCCGAGGGCGAGCGCTACAGCTGCACGCCCGAACTGGGCATCTTCCACGCCGTCACCGGCATCCACGGTGACATCCTGATCCCGGAGGACAGGCTGCGCGCCGCCCTGCTGCGCAGCAGGCGCGGCGAGACGGACCTCGAGGGCGAACTCGCCAAGCTCCTCGGCAAGCCGTGGGACGACGAGCTGGAGTCCTTCCGGCACGCGGGCGAGGGAGCCCCGGTGCGCTGGCTGCACCAGGTGGTGTGACCCGCGTGATGTGACCGCCCGTCCCTCCGGGGCGCGCGAACCGCGCGATCAGCCCCGCCGGCCCGCGGCCTACGACCGACGCGAAGCGGCCCGGACCCCCACGGGGTCCGGGCCGCTTCGCGTGCACCAGGCGGATCAGACCGTCCGGAACGCCAGGACGACGTTGTGCCCGCCGAACCCGAACGAGTCGTTCAGGGCGGCGATACGGCCCTCGACGGGCAGCTTGCGCGCCTCGCCGCGCACGATGTCCGCGTTCGCCTCGGCCTCGGGGTCGAGGTTCTCGACGTTGATGGTGGGCGGGGCGATCCGGTTGTACAGCGCGAGCACCGTCGCGACGGACTCGACACCGCCCGCGCCGCCGAGCAGGTGACCGGTCATGGACTTGGTCGCGGAGACCGCGAAGTGGTCCGCGTCGTCGCCGAAGACCTTGCGCAGCGCCTTCAGTTCGGCCACGTCACCGGCCGGCGTGGAGGTGGCGTGCGCGTTGACGTGCACGATCTCCGCCGGGTTCAGGTCGGTGTTGTCCAGCAGGTTCTGCAGGGCGTGCGCGATGCCGCGGCCCTCGGGCTCCGGCTGCACGATGTCGTGGCTGTCGGCGGAGATGCCCTGGCCGACGGCCTCGGCGTACACCCGGGCGCCGCGCGCGGCGGCATGCTCCGCGGACTCCAGGACGATCACGCCGGCGCCCTCGCCCATGACGAAGCCGTCGCGGGCGACGTCGTAGGGACGCGAGGCGGCCTGCGGGTTCTCGTTGTTCTTGGACATCGCCATCATGTTGCCGAACGCGGCGATGGGCAGCGGGTGGATCGCCGCCTCCGTGCCGCCGGCCACGACGACGTCGGCGCGGCCCGTGCGGATCATCTCGATGGCGTAGCCGATGGCCTCCGCGCCCGACGCGCACGCCGAGACCGGCGTGTGCACGCCGGCGCGGGCGCCCACGAGCAGACCCACGTTGGCGGACGGGCTGTTCGGCATCAGCATGGGCACGGTGTGCGGGGAGACGCGGCGGACGCCCTTCTCCTTCAGCACGTCGTACTGGTCGAGCAGGGTGGTCACGCCGCCGATGCCGGAGGCGATGACCGCGCCGAGCCGGTCGGGGTCGACCTTGCCGTCGCTGCCGTCCTCACCGGCCTTGCCGGAGAACCCGGCGTCCTTCCAGGCTTCCTGGGCCGCGATCAGCGCGAACTGCGCCGAGCGGTCCAGCTTGCGGGCCTGCGGCCGCGGAATGACCTCGAGGGGCTCCACCGCGACCGGGGCCGCGATCTTGACGGCCTGATCGGCCGCCCACTCCTGGGACAGTGCCTTGACGCCGGACTTGCCGGCGACGAGGCCCTCCCAGGTAGAGGCTGCGTCGCCACCCAGCGGTGTGGTTGCGCCGATACCGGTGACGACCACGGTGCGATTGGTCGGGCTCACGGATTCTTTCTCCAACGTTGCGAGGAGGACTGCCCCCGCCTCAGCGGGGAGAACGGCGCCACCGCCGGGTGGCGGGGCAGTTCAGCCCAGGTGATCGGTAGATCAGGCCTGGTGCTTGAGGATGTAGCTCGTCGCGTCGCCGACGGTCTTGAGGTTCTTGACGTCCTCGTCCGGGATCTTGACGTCGAAGCGCTCTTCGGCGGCGACGACGACCTCGACCATGGACAGCGAGTCGACGTCCAGGTCGTCGGTGAAGGACTTGTCCAGCTGGACGTCCTCAACCGGGATGCCGGCGATCTCGTTCACGATGTCGGCGAGACCGGCGACGATCTCTTCCTGAGTGGCGGCCATGTGGCGCTCCTTCTTTACTGTTCCAGAGGGTGTGGCATGGGCTGTTTCCCGTACCGGACCGGATGATCCGGCACGGAGTGCCTAGGGGAGGGTAACGACAGTGGCGGCGTAGACGAGACCCGCCCCGAATCCGATGACGAGCGCGGTGTCGCCGCTCTTCGCCTGACCGGTCGCCAGGAGCCGCTCCATCGCGAGCGGGATCGAGGCGGCCGAGGTGTTGCCGGTGGTGCGCACGTCACGGGCGACCGTGACCGTCTCCGGCAGTTTGAGGGTCTTCACCATCGAGTCGATGATCCGCTCGTTGGCCTGGTGCGGAATGAAGACGTCCAGCTCTTCGGCGGTGATGCCGGCGGCGTCCAGCGCCTCCTTGGCGACCTTCGCCATCTCGAACACGGCCCAGCGGAAGACCGCCTGGCCCTCCTGCGTGATGGCGGGGAACTTCGCGACGTGGCCGTCCCGGTAGTCCGTCCACGGCACGGTCTGCTTGATGGTCTCCGACTTGTCGCCCTCGGAGCCCCACACCGTCGGTCCGATGGCCGGTTCGGCGGAGGGGCCGACGACGACCGCGCCCGCGCCGTCGCCGAACAGGAAGGCCGTCGCGCGGTCCTCCAGGTCGGTCAGGTCGGACAGCCGTTCCACGCCGATGACGAGCACGTACTCGGCGGAGCCCTCCACGACCATGCCCTTGGCGAGGGTCAGGCCGTAGCCGAAGCCCGCGCAGCCGGCCGAGATGTCGAAGGCGGCGGCCTTGTTCGTGCCGAGCTTGTCGGCGATCTCGGTCGCCACGGCCGGGGTCTGCTTGAAGTGCGAGACGGTCGAGACGACCACCGCGCCGATCTGCTCGGCGGTGATCCCGGCGTCGGCGATCGCCTTGCCGGACGCCTCGACCGACATGGCGGCGACGGTCTCCTCGTCGTTCGCCCAGTGCCGGGTCTCGATGCCGGAGCGCGAGCGGATCCATTCGTCGGAGGAGTCGATCGTCTCCAGGATCACCTCGTTGGGCACGACCCGGGTCGGCCGGTAGCCGCCGACGCCCAGGATGCGCGCGTACGGGGAGCCCTTGCTGGGCTTGATCTTCGCCATCAGGGCTCCTCAGGCGACGCCGTGCTCGGCGATGAGCTCGCGAGCGGCGTCGAGATCGTCGGGGGTCTTCAGCGCCAGAGTCTTCACGCCGGGCAGGGCACGCTTGGCGAGGCCGACCAGCGTGCCGCCGGGGGAGACCTCGATGATCGCGGTCGCGCCGAGCTCCTTGAAGGTCTCCATGCACAGGTCCCAGCGGACCGGGTTGGCGACCTGGCCGACCAGCCGGTCCAGGATCTCCGCGCCGGTGGACACGGCCTGCCCGTCCTTGTTGGAGACGTAACGGACCGTCGGGTCGGAGGGGGTGAGCTCGGCGGCAGCCTTGGCCAGGGATTCGACGGCCGGCGCCATGTGGCGGGTGTGGAACGCGCCGGCGACCTTCAGCGGGACGACCTTGCGGACGCCCTCCGGCTTGTCCTCGTTCAGCGCGGCGAGCTGCTCCAGCGTGCCCGCGGCGACGATCTGGCCCGCGCCGTTGATGTTCGCCGGGGTCAGCCCCAGCTTCTCCAGGTGCGCGACGGAGACCTCGGGGTCGCCGCCGAGCAGCGCGGACATGCCGGTCTCGGTGATCGCGGCGGCGTCGGCCATGGCCAGGCCGCGCCTGCGGACCAGGCCCAGCGCGGCGGTGTCGTCGAGGACGCCCGCGAAGACGGCCGCGGTGATCTCGCCGACGCTGTGACCCGCGACGGCGCCGGGCGTGACGTCGCCGAGCGCCGCGGCGGAGACGAGCCCGGCCGCCACGAGCAGCGGCTGGGCGATCGCGGTGTCGCGGATCTCGTCCGCGTCGGCGTTCGTGCCGTAGTGCACCAGGTCGAGATCGATGGCCGTCGACAGGGCGCGCAGACGGTCCTCGACACCGGGAAGGTCGAGCCAGGGAGTCAGGAAGCCGGGCGTCTGGGCGCCCTGGCCGGGAGCGACGAGTACGAGCACTCTCACACTCTCTCTTGGGGACGGCCGAAGCCGCCCGTGGGGACAGGGACGAAGAACGGCAGGGGGTTTTGTGGACCCCCGACAAAAAGCTAGCTCTGAGGATCTCCATCGACCAGACGCCCCAGGATCAGCGCGATCCGGAGCGTGAACGCGGAGCGTACATCCGAAGGCGACCAGCCGGTGACGTCAGTCACACGTCGGAGCCGGTAGCGCACGGTGTTCGGATGCACGAAGAGCATCCGGGCGGCCCCTTCGAGACTGGACGCCTGTTCGAGGTAGACGGAGAGCGTCTCCAGGAGCGCCGACCCCGCCTCCTCCAGCGGTCTGTAGATCTCCTCCACCAACTGCTCACGCGCGCCGGGATCGCCGGCGATCGCGCGCTCCGGAAGAAGGTCGTCCGCCAGGACCGGCCGGGGTGCGTCCTGCCAGGCGGAACACGCCTTGAGCCCGGCCGCGGCGGCCTGTGCGGACCGGGTGGCGGCGAGCAGGTCGGGCACGACGGGCCCCGCCACCACCGGGCCGGCGGCGAACGGCCCGATCAGGGACTTGGCGACCGCCAGCGGGTTGTCGCTGCCGCCGGCGATCACCACGAGCCGGGAGCCGAGCACCCCGGTGAGCACCTGGAGCTTGGAGTGCCGCGAGGCCCGCCGGATCGCCTCCACGGTCAGTTCGGAGTCGCCGTCCGGGGCGGTGCCGAGGACGACGCACACGTGCTCCGGCGAGTTCCAGCCGAGCGCGGCGGCCCGGCTCACGGCCCCCTCGTCGGCCTCGCCGCTCAGCACGGCGTTCACGACGAGCGACTCGAGCCGGGCGTCCCAGGCGCCGCGGGCCTCGGCGGCCTGGGCGTAGACCTGGGCGGTGGCGAACGCGATCTCCCGGGCGTACACCAGCAGCGCCTCGCGCAGCACGTTCTCGTCACCGGGCGCCGCGACCTCGTCGATCGCGGACTCCATGACCTCGATGGTGGTGCGCACCATCTCCACCGTCTGCCGCAGCGTGATGGCCCGGGTCAGCTCGCGCGGCGCCGTGCCGAACACGTCGGTGGAGATGGCCTGCGGGGCGTCCGGATGCCGGAACCACTCGGTGAAGGCGGCGATGCCCGCCTGGGCGACCAGCCCGATCCAGGAACGGTTCTCCGGAGGCATCGCCCGGTACCACGGCAGTGTCTCGTCCATCCTCGCGATGGCCTGGGCGGCGAGGCTCCCGGAGGACTTCACCAGCCGCTTCAGCGTCGCGGGGTGGGAGTGGACGGCGTGCGCCGCGGGTTCGGGATGACTGGTTTCGGGTTCGGGCACGGGACAAGACTGCCTCATCCCGGCGGCCGCGTGTGCCGCCGGGTCGCAGGTGGGGACGTCCCGCCGCGGCCGGACGGCCCGCTTGCGGGCCGTGCGCGGGCCTTTCCTCCGCGCGCCCCGTCGCGGCCCGGCCCACCTCGCCCGGCGGCGGGTCTACCGTGGTCGCGTGATGGACGTACGGCGCGCCGACGAGCGCTTCCGGGGCGGGGACCGGGCGGCCGGGATCGACACCCGGCACGCCTTCTCCTTCGGCCCCCACTACGACCCCGACAACCTCCGCTTCGGCGCGCTGATCGCCTGCAACGAGGAACGCCTGGAGCCCGGCGCCGGCTTCGACGAGCATCCCCACAGCCACACCGAGATCGTGACCTGGGTGATCGAGGGGGAGCTGACCCACCGCGACTCGGCCGGACACGAGACGCGGGTGCGCCCCGGCGACGTCCAGCGGCTCAGCTGCGCGGCCGGCGTACGGCACGTGGAGCGCAACGACGGCGACGTTCCGCTGGCCTTCGTGCAGATGTGGCTGGCCCCGCTGGACGCCGGCGGCGAACCGTCGTACGAGATCGTCCGCGGCATCGCCGACCCCACCCCGTACGCCGTCCCCGAGTCCGGCGCGATGCTGCACGTGCGGCGCCTCGGCGCGGGGGAGCGGACGGCGGTCCCGGACGGGGAGCACGTGTACGTGCACGTCGTGCGCGGCGAGGTACGGCTGGACGGCGAGAAGCTGGGACCGGGCGACGCGGCTCGCGTCACGGACGCCGAGGACCTCGAGGCGGTGGGTCTGAGCGGCGCCGAGCTGCTGATCTGGGAGATGGCCCGCCCGGCCCCGGCTACCGCGCCTCGGCCAGCACCGCGTCCGTGAACGGCGGCCAGGCCTCGACGGCCCACGGCCCGAAGGCGCGGTCGGTGAGCGCGACGGCCGCGACGCCCGCCGCGGGATCCACCCACAGGAACGTGCCGGACTGGCCGAAGTGCCCGAACGTGCGTGGCGACGACGAACTCCCCGTCCAGTGCGGAGACTTGGAGTCACGGATCTCGAAGCCGAGCCCCCAGTCGTTGGGGTTCTGGTGCCCGTACCCCGGCAGGACGCCCTTCGTCCCTGGGTACTGCACGCTCGTCGCCGCCGCCACCGTCCGCGGATCCAGCAGCCGCGGCGCCTGCAGCTCGGCCGCGAAGCGCAGCAGGTCCGTGACGGTGGACACGCCGTCCTTGGCCGGCGAGCCCTCCAGGGAGGTCTGCGTCATCCCCAGCGGCTCCAGCACGGCCTGCCGCAGGTACTCCGCGAACGGGATGTCCGCCGCCTTCGCGATGTGGTCGCCGAGCTGCTCGAAACCGGCGTTGGAGTACAGCCGCCGCTCACCCGGGGCCGAGGTCGTCCGGTGCTCGTCGAAGGCCAGCCCGGAGGTGTGCGCGAGCAGATGACGCACCGTGGAGCCGGCCGGCCCCGCGGGCTCGTCCAGCTCCACCGCGCCCTCCTCGTACGCGACGAGGGCTGCGTACGCGGCGAGGGGCTTGGTGACCGAGGCCAGCGGGAAGCGCCGGCCGACCGGGCCGTGGGTCCCGATGACCGTGCCGTCGGCCCGTACGACGCCCGCCGAGGCGGAGGGAACCGGCCAGTTGTCGATCAACGCGAGACTCTTCAGCGACATGCCGACGAGCCTATGCCGTGCGCTCCGCGCGTCTCACCGCAGCAGCTCCGTCGAGGGGCCTCGGGGTCCGGCGGACCGCACGGCCCGGCGCCCGGACGTCCGCACGGCACGAGGGCGCGGCGGCGACCGGCGCGATCTCGCCGCGCCGCCCGGATTTCTTACCGGTTTCGCTTGCTTGGAGCACACTCCAAGGCCATAGCGTGGGAGTCATGACGGTGTTGCAGACCACGCCCGTGACCATCGAGCAAACCCCGAGCCCCGCAGACGTCTGCTCCGCGCCACCCCCGCGGCACCCGCGCCCCGACGGACAGGACAGCTACACGATCAGCGAGGTCGTCGCCTTCACCGGACTCACGGCCCACACCCTGCGCTGGTACGAGCGGATCGGGCTGATGTCGCACATCGACCGCTCGCACACCGGCCAGCGTCGCTACAGCAACCGCGACCTGGACTGGCTGGACCTCGTCGGCAAGCTGCGGCTGACCGGCATGCCGGTCGCCGACATGGTGCGGTACGCCGAGCTGGTGCGCGAGGGCGAGAGCACGTTCGGCGAGCGCCACGAGCTGCTCGAGGCGACCCGGCGGGACGTCCGGGCCCGGATCGCCGAACTCCAGGACACGCTGGCCGTGCTCGACCGGAAGATCATGTTCTACGCGGACGCCACCCGCACCCCCGAAAGTGAGAGGACCGCCCGATGACCGACCGCAGGATACCGACGGCGCCGCTCGGCGAGCACGGCCCCGAGGTCGGCGTGCAGGGACTCGGCTGCATGGGGATGAGCTTCGCCTACGGCCCCGCCGACGCCGACGCGTCCCGGGCCGCCCTGGAACGCGCCCTCGAACTCGGCGTCACCCTCTACGACACGGCGGACGCCTACGGCGCGGGCGAGAACGAGCGGTTCCTCTCCCCCTTCTTCAAGGCGCACCGCGACGAGGTCGTGATCGCGACGAAGTTCGCCCTGTCGATCCCGCCGGACGACCCGACCCGGCGCGTCATCCGCAACGACGCGCCCTACATCCGCGAGGCCGTCGAGGCGAGCCTGCGGCGTCTGGACGTCGACGTCATCGACCTCTACTACATGCACCGGCGCGATGTGAGCGTGCCGATCGAGGACACCGTCGGCGTGATGGCCGAGCTGGTGCGCGAGGGCAAGGTGAAGCAGCTCGGCCTCAGCGAGGTGACCGCCGCCGAGCTGCGGGCCGCGCACGGCGTGCACCCCGTCGCCGCCGTCCAGTCGGAGTGGTCGCTGTTCAGCCGCGACATCGAGGCGCAGGTCGTCCCGGCGGCCCGCGAGCTGGGCGTGACGCTGGTGCCGTACTCGCCGCTCGGCCGGGGATTCCTCACGGGCTCCTTCGCCGACGCCGCGACGGACCTGACCGAAGGCGACTTCCGCCGCGGCCAGCCCCGCTACCACGGTGCGAACGCGGCGGCCAACGCCGCGCTCCTGGAGCCGATTCGCGCGGTGGCCGAGGCGCACGCCGCGACGCCGGCCCAGATCGCCCTGGGCTGGGTCCAGCAGCAGTCCCGGGTGCACGGGCTGCCCGTCGTCCCCATCCCGGGCACCCGCAGTCCGGGCCGGGTCGAGGAGAACGCGGCGGCGACGGCCGTCGAGCTGACGCGGCAGGAACTGGCGCTGCTGGAGCCGATCGCGGGCAAGGTCGCCGGCGACCGCTACGCGGACATGTCGTTCGCCTCCGCCGGCCGCGAGTGATCACAGCTCCGACAGCAGCTCCGCCTTCTTCACGGAGAACTCCTCGTCGGTGACCAGTCCGGCCCGGTGCAGCTCCCCGAGGTGACGGATGCGTTCGGCGATGTCGGAGGGATCGCGACGGGGGACCGAGGCCGGCACCATGGCCGCGGGCCCCCGGTTGCGCACGGCCGCCAGGACCGCCGCCGCGAACGGCAGCGACTCGTGGACGGGTCCGTAGCCGAGACCGAAGACGACCGTCGCCGGGTCCTGGTCGGCCGGCGTCGCGGTGGGCTCGCCGCTCAGCAGCCGCAGGTGCCCCTCGAACAGCTCCGGCGAGCGCCACTCCACCCCGGTCAGCTCGGACACGGCGAAACTCTGGTCGCCCGCCTTCCACTTCGCCGACGACGCGCCCGTCCAGAACCACCGGAAGCGCACCGTGCGCCCGTCGAACGAGGCCTTGCCGTCGTACGCCTTGAACGACAGCGGCCCCTCGGGGGCGTCCACCAGGAAGCGGTCCGCGGGACCGGACCCGGTCAGCCGCTCCCGCAGCTCGTCGGCGTAGTACTCGGCGAGCGTCTCCCGTTCGGCGGGCAGCACCAGCCGGTACGGATCGCACCCCTCCTTCAACTGCCCCGCGGCCGCCTCCATCAGCGGATCGGCGCCGGGCCGCGGCTCGGCGCGCAGCACGACCGTCCCGCGCCGTCCCGGGGTCAGCGTCACCCGGGCGATGGCCGCCACCGGGATGCGGCGCTCGCCCAGCGCCGACAGCAGCTTGGGGGTGCGCAGCCCCCGTTCGTGACGGATGAGGACGGAGTCGGAATCGAACTCCCAGGCGGCATGAAATCCGGCCAGTACGTCACCCATGCGGCTCATCGTATGCGGGACACCCATTCTTCGTCCCCTCCCCGCGCGCACCGCAATTCCAGCGTCTCTACGCGCGTCCGGCCTTCGTCGTGTCGGACAAACCCGTCGTGCAGGCGACATCGTCCTGGGCGCACTCCACCGAGCCGTACGCGCCGGTGCCGATCTCGGCGAAGTTGCGCAGGCTGTCGGTGCCCGGTTCGAAGTAGCCGCCGTGGCCCTTGGCCTCCCGTGCCGACAGCACCCGTGCGCCGAACTCCCGCGCCATCGGGTCCTCGCCGTGCCCGAGGCCGCCGACCTCCAGATGCGGCACGTCCTGGATCCAGTCGTCGGCGTCCCGCATCGCCCACACCCGGGCGTCGGTGCCCAGCCCGGCGGCGTTCTCCACGCGCATCCCGGGACTGCCCGCCACCGCGATGTCGGCCACCCGCTCGGGCATCGCGTGTGCGGCGACCCCGCAGACCACGGAACCGTAGCTGTGGCAGAACATCGCCACGGGCGCGTCGCCGGGCAGCGCGCCGACGAGGGCGTTCAGCCGGACGGCGCCGTTCACGGCGCGCATCGCGGTGGCCGAGTCGATGCCCAGCCCGTCGGGGGAGGTGTAGTCGGCCCAGGCGATCACGGCCGTACGCGTCGACGGGCTCGCCTCGCGCTCGGCCGCGTACAGCGCCTGGGCCATGCCGACCGGCGCCGAGTACTTGCGGTTGGTGCGCTGGAAGGTGAGCAGGTCGGTGTCGACGCCGGGCACGACGATCGAGATCCGGTCCGCCTCGTCGAGGCCGCCGAACACCTCGGCGGCCCGGCCCGAGCCCTCCGGGTCGAAGGCGAGGATCTGCCGGCCGGGGGAGCTCAGCGCCTCGTAGCGGTGCATACGGCGCTCGGCCAACTGCTGCCCGGCGGGCGAGAGTCGGCTGTCGTGCGTCCGGGTCCGCTCGATCGCCGCCTGCCGCAGCAGCGCGACGCGGTTGGCGCGGTAACGCAGCCCGGTGGGCGCGCCGTTCATGTTGCCGACGGCGAGCGCGTAGTCCTGCACGAGCGCGGTGTGCTGCGTCGCGCTGAGCGAGGCGAAGAACCGGGCGATCCGCGCGGGGCCGGAATCGAGGTCCGGCAGCGCACGGCCGGCGAGCCGGCCGTGCTCCCAGGCGGTGCGCGAGGTCTGCAGGGCGCTGTCGTCCCGTTGCTGTCGGACGGCGGTCCAGCCGGTGGTCGCCAGCATCACGAACACCACGGCCAGGGTGGCGAGGGTGCGCCAGACGCCGAGTTGCGGGGAGGTGTCGAAGGAAGTCACTGAAAGGACACACTAGGAGAACGAGACGGTCTCGAGTGACCCAAGTGATGGGGATCACGTTTCGTTCGGCGTGGGAATGGTCATAAAGACCCTCAGGCCTTGCGCCGAAACCGTCAGGCCGTGCGCCAGTCTCCCAGCAGCGCGGGTCCCACTCCGTCGAGGTACGCCGCCGTCAGCGCGCGGATCCCCGCCAGGCTGAAGTCGTCGCCGGTGGACCACTGTCGCTCCGTCACCCGCATCACTCCGCTGAAGACGGCCACCGCCAGCCGGGGCCGGGGATCGGCGTCCACGTCGAGCCCCTCGCGTTCGGCGATCACCCCGGCGAGGTCCTCCTCGACCTCCGTCGACCGCCGCAGATGTGCGGCGAGCAGCACCGGCGTCGACTCGATCACCCGGTACATGCGCAGGTACTGCTCCACCGGCGCGACCGACTCCACGACCTCGTTGATCGAGTCCCAGCCGTCCAGCACCGCCTGCCGCAGCGCCTCCAACGGCGGCTCGTGCGGCGGGCGTTCGCGCACCGCCTCCACAAACCGGTCCACCGTCATCTCCACCAGGGCGAGCGCGGCCTCCTCCTTGCCGGCGAAGTAGCGGAAGAAGGTGCGCTGCGAGACGTCGACCGCGTCGGCGATCTGGTCGACGGTCGTCCCGTCGTATCCCTGGGAGGTGAACAGTTCGACGGCGGCCCGCAGCAGCGCGTCCCGGGTGCGCTGTTTCTTGCGTTCGCGCAGTGTCGTCGGCATGGGTGTCAGTTACCGCCTTGTGAACTCGTTTGTCAATTGTCAGTGGCTGTCACTAGCCTCGAACGCATGACTAGTCAGACCACCATCGACTCGACGGGTCCGGGGGGCAAGGCGCCGGCGGACCGGTCGGACGGACCGCCCGCCAAGGGGCTGCGCGGCCACCCGTGGCTCACCCTCATCACCGTCGCCGTCGGCGTCATGATGGTGGCCCTCGACGGCACCATCGTGGCCATCGCCAACCCGGCCATCGCCAGCGACCTGGGCGCCACCTTCGCCGAGGTGCAGTGGATCACCAACGCGTACTTCCTCGCCCTCGCGGTCTCCCTGATCACCGCAGGCAAGCTCGGCGACCGCTTCGGCCACCGTCAGACGTTCCTCATAGGCGTCGTCGGCTTCGCCGCCGCCTCCGGCGCGATCGGCCTGTCGGGCAGCATCGGCGCGGTCGTCGCCTTCCGGGCGCTCCAGGGCCTGTTCGGCGCCCTGCTCATGCCGGCCGCGCTCGGTCTGCTGCGGGCGACCTTCCCGGCGGAGAAGCTCAACATGGCCATCGGCCTGTGGGGCATGGTCATCGGCGCCTCCACCGCCGGCGGTCCGATCCTCGGCGGCGTCCTCGTCGAACACGTCAACTGGCAGTCGGTGTTCTTCATCAACGTGCCGGTCGGCGCCCTCGCCCTGGCGCTGGGCGTGCTGATCCTGCTCGACCACCGCGCGGCGAACGCCCCGCGCTCCTTCGACGTGCCGGGCATCGCCCTGCTCTCCGGCGCGATGTTCTGCCTCGTCTGGGCCCTGATCAAGGCTCCGGCCTGGGGCTGGGGCGACGGACGGACGTGGGCGTTCGTCCTCGGCTCGGCGGTGCTCTTCGTGGCCTTCGCCGTGTGGGAGTCGAAGGTGCGGGAGCCGCTGATCCCGCTGGCGCTGTTCCGGTCGGTCCCGCTGTCGGCGGGCGTGGTCCTCATGGTGCTGATGGCGATCGCCTTCATGGGCGGCCTGTTCTTCGTGACGTTCTACCTCCAGAACGTGCACGGCATGAGTCCCATCGACGCGGGCCTGCACCTGCTTCCGCTGACCGGCATGATGATCGTCGGCTCGCCGGTGGCGGGCGTGCTGATCACCAAGCTCGGCCCGCGCATCCCGCTGGCCGGCGGCATGGCGGCCACCGCGATCGCCATGTACGGCATGTCCACGCTGGAGACGGACACCGGCAGCGGCGTCATGTCCGTGTGGTTCGCGCTGCTGGGCTTCGGCCTCGCCCCCGTCATGGTCGGCGCGACCGAGGTCATCGTCGGCAACGCCCCGATGGAGCTGTCGGGCGTGGCGGGCGGTCTCCAGCAGGCCGCCATGCAGATCGGCGGCAGCCTCGGCACGGCCGTGCTGGGCGCCGTGATGGCCTCCAAGGTGGACGGCGACCTGCCGGCCAACTGGAAGGCCGCGGGTCTGCCCGGGCTCACTCCCGCTCAGCTCGACCAGGCCTCCGAGGCGGTCCAGGTGGGCGTGCCGCCGGTCGCCAAGGGCACCCCCGAGGCGGTCGCCGCGAAGATCGCGGACGTCGCCCACGACACGTTCATCTCCGGCATGAGCCTGGCCTCGCTGGTCGCGGCCGGGGTGGCGGTCGTCGCCGTCTTCGTCGCGCTGCTCACCAAGCGCGGCGAGAACGCGGAGGCGGGCGCGGGCGTCGGTCACCTCTGACGGGATTTCCAGGCGAATTTCCCTCATCAGGGTGACGACGCTAAAGGTTTCTCGCCTCCGGCACGCGTCACAGGTCACAGTGGGTCAGGCCCTCCGGATGGCAGGGCCTGCCAGGGCCGTGGCGCGCTGTCGGAGGGGGACAGCGCGCCGACCGCCCGGTGGCGGCGGGGCATGGACCGTGTTCCGCGGGTTACCCGTTCATCGAAACATCCCCGCCAGTCCAGGGAGTTGACGATGGCCGGTTTCGGAAACGGCGCCCGCAGGTACCCCCGCTCGCCTGGCCGCACCAGGTCAGGATGGGGGTCCCCCCGGTCGAGCGAAGCGGAGACCGGGGGAGGGCCGGACAGCGCGACGCTGGGCATCATCGGCCTCGTCTGCGCGGTCGCCGGATTCTTCGCGCTGGGGATCGTCCTCGGCCCCGCGGCGATCGTCTGCGGCTGGCTGGCCATGGGCCGCACCTGGGCGGGCCCCCGCCCGGTACCGGCCCTGGTCGCGGTCGTCCTCGGCGCGATCGACACCCTGCTGGCGCTGGTCTGGCTGGCGGGAGCTGCGGGCCCGGGCAACGGACTCCTCTGACCCGGCCCGCCGGGCGGCCGTCGGCTAACCGGGCGGGTGACCGGCGGTCAGGGACGGGGCCTTCCGGGCGCCGTCCCGCAGCGCCGCGACCTCGCGCCGCAGCGCCCTCACCTCTTCGGTCAGGGCCAGGATCGCCTCCGTCTGCGCGCGCTCCTCGACGTCGTCCTTCTCGAACCGCTCGATGAACCACGCCGCGATGTTCGCGGTCACCACACCCAGCAGAGCGATCCCGGAGAGCATCAGGCCGACGGCGATGATCCGCCCCAGTCCGGTGGTCGGCGAGTGGTCCCCGTACCCCACCGTCGTCATCGTGGTGAACGACCACCACAGCGCGTCACCCAGCGTCCGGATGTTCCCGCCCGGCGACTCCCGCTCGACCGACAGCACGGCGAGCGAGCCGAACATCAGCAGCCCGACGACCGCGCCCACGACGTAGGTCGTCATCCGGATCTGCGAGGCCATCCGCGCCCGCCGGCCCACCAGCAGCAGCGTCGAGACCAGCCGCAGCAGCCGCAACGGCTGCAGCAGCGGCAGGACGACCGCGCACAGGTCCAGCCAGTGGGTACGGACGAACCGTCGCCGCCCGGTGGTCAGCGCCAGCCGGATCAGGTAGTCCGCGGCGAACGCCCCCCACACCGTCCACTCCACCGCGGCGCACACCACCGTCGTCGTGCGGCCGGCCGAGGTGTCCACGATCGGCACCGCGTAGGCGACGGCGTACATCACGGCAAGGGCCAGCAACGGCCGCTGGGTCCGCTGTTCCCACCGGTCCTGCCGGTCCCACGGGGGCTGCGCCGTTCCTTCGTGCATGCTCGCATCGTAAAGAACGGGTAAGGGTGGTGGAGCCAAAAGGGCGGTGGAGCCCGAAGACTCCACCGCCCCTCGTCCGCTCACGTCGTGCGCAGACTACGCGTCGCCCCCGGCGGCCCCCGGGTCCGCCGCCGAGACGTCCAGCAGCTGGTACCGGTCGACCGCCTGCTTCAGCAGCGACCGGTCCACCTTGCCCTCACGCGCCAGCTCCGTCAGCACCGCCACGACCACCGACTCGGCGTCGATGTGGAAGAAGCGGCGCGCCGCCCCGCGGGTGTCGGCGAAGCCGAAGCCGTCCGCGCCAAGCGACTGGTAGGTGCCCGGCACCCAGCGGGCGATCTGGTCCGGCACCGACCGCATCCAGTCCGAGACGGCCACGAACGGCCCCTCGGCCCCGGAGAGCTTGCGCGTCACGTACGGCACCTGCTGCTCCTCCTCCGGGTGCAGCAGGTTGTGCCGCTCGACCTCGACGGCTTCGCGCCGCAGCTCGTTCCAGGAGGTCGCGGACCAGACGTCGGCCTTGACGTTCCAGTCCTCGGCGAGGATCTTCTGCGCCCGGACCGCCCACGGGACGGCCACGCCGGACGCGATGATCTGCGCCGGGATGGACCCCGAGGTGCCCTCGCTGAAGCGGTGGATGCCCTTGAGGATGCCCTCGGCGTCCACGTTCTCCGGCTCGGCGGGGTGCTGGATGGGCTCGTTGTAGACGGTGAGGTAGTAGAAGACGTCTTCGCCGTGCGGGTGCTCGGCCGAGCTGCCGTACATCCGGCGGAGCCCGTCCTGCACGATGTGCGCGATCTCGAAGCCGAAGGCCGGGTCGTAGGCGACACAGCCCGGGTTGGTCGAGGCGAGCAGCTGGGAGTGGCCGTCCGCGTGCTGGAGTCCCTCACCGGTCAGGGTGGTACGCCCGGCGGTCGCCCCGAGGACGAAACCGCGCGCCAGCTGGTCCGACATCTGCCAGAACTGGTCGCCGGTGCGCTGGAAACCGAACATCGAGTAGAAGACGTAGACCGGGATCAGGGGCTCGCCGTGCGTGGCGTAGGCCGAACCCGCCGCGATCAGGGAGGCCGTGCAGCCCGCCTCGGAGATGCCGTCGTGCAGCATCTGCCCGGTCGGCGACTCCTTGTACGCGAGCAGCAGCTCCCGGTCGACCGACTCGTACTGCTGGCCGAGCGGGTTGTAGATCTTCGCACTCGGGAAGAAAGAGTCCATGCCGAAGGTGCGGTACTCGTCCGGCGCGATCAGCACGAACCGCTTGCCGATCTCCTTGTCCCGCATGAGGTCCTTGAGGAGACGCACAAAGGCCATGGTCGTCGCGATGGACTGCTGGCCCGACCCCTTCTTCACGGTCGCGTACGTCTTGTCCTCGGGCAGTGCGAGCGGCTTGGAGCGCACCACACGGGTCGGGACATAGCCGCCGCAGCTCTTGCGGCGGTCGTGCATGTACTGGATCTCCTCCGAGTCCCGGCCGGGGTGGAAGTACGGCGGCACGCCGCCTTCCAGCTCCTTGTCGGAGATCGGCAGGTGCAGGCGGTCGCGGAAGCCCTTCAGGTCGGCGACCGTCAGCTTCTTCATCTGGTGCGTGGCGTTGCGGCCCTCGAAGTTCGGGCCCAGCGTCCAGCCCTTGACCGTCTTGGCGAGGATGACCGTCGGCTGGCCGGTGTGCTCCACGGCCGCCTTGAACGCCGCGTAGATCTTCCGGTGGTCGTGACCGCCGCGGCCCAGGTGCAGGATCTGGTCGTCGGTCATGCCCTCGACCATCGCGCGCAGCCGATGGTCGTCGCCGAAGAAGTGGTCCCGGATGTAGGCGCCGGACTCGGTGGCGTACGTCTGGAACTGGCCGTCCGGCGTCGTGTTCATCCGGTTGACGAGGGTGCCGTCGCGGTCCTGGGCGAGCAGCGGGTCCCACGACCGGTCCCAGATCAGCTTGATCACGTTCCAGCCGGCGCCCCGGAAGACCGACTCCAGCTCCTGGATGACCTTGCCGTTGCCCCGCACCGGCCCGTCGAGCCGCTGGAGGTTGCAGTTGACCACGAAGGTCAGGTTGTCCAGGCCCTCACGGGCGGCGATCGTCAGCTGGCCGAGCGACTCCGGCTCGTCCATCTCGCCGTCCCCGAGGAACGCCCACACGCGCGACTTCGACGTGTCGGCGATCCCGCGCGCGTGCATGTAGCGGTTCATCCGCGCCTGGTAGATCGCGCCGATCGGGCCGAGGCCCATCGACACCGTCGGGAACTCCCAGAAGTCCGGCATCAGACGCGGGTGCGGGTAGGAGGACAGCCCGTGCGGCGCCTTCGACTTCTCCTGGCGGAACGCGTCGAGGTTGTCCTCGCTGAGCCGGTCGAGCAGGTACGCGCGCGCGTAGATGCCCGGTGAGGCGTGGCCCTGGAAGAAGACCTGGTCGCCGCCGTCGCCCTCGTCCTTGCCGCGGAAGAAGTGGTTGAAGCCGACGTCGTACAGGGACGCCGAGGAGGCGAAGGTGGCGATGTGGCCGCCCACGCCGATGCCCGGCCGCTGGGCCCTGGACACCATCACGGCCGCGTTCCAGCGGGTCGCGTTGAGGATCTTGCGCTCGATCTCCTCGTTGCCCGGGAAGAACGGCTCGGCCCTGGTGGGGATGGTGTTGACGTAGTCCGTGCTGCGCATCTCGGGCACGGCCACGCGCTTCTCGCGGGCCCGCTCGATCAGGCGCAGCATGAGATAGCGGGCCCGATCCCGGCCGCGCTCGTCGATCGCGGCGTCGAGGGAGTCGAGCCACTCCTGGGTTTCCTCGGGATCGAAGTCAGGAACCTGACTCGGAAGGCCGCCAATGATGATCGGGTTGCGATCGGATCCGGAAGCCACGCTGTTCCTTACCTGTCAGAGGGGCTGTGAGGGGCTGGGTGGGGCTATGGGTCTCGCTCGGTGTCTCGCGGGCGTCACTCGGACGGCTCCGCCTGTCGCTCGGGCGCCTGCACCGCCCCATCGTCCACCTAGGGGCCGTAAACGTCATCTCTACCCCTAGGTAACAGCAGTCCGTTCGGATCTCGTACCCTTGGGTGGTTCTCAAATGCGCAAACAGGGCAGATAGGTGTGGTGTACGTCACTATTCGTCCGCACCGTGTGCCTGGAGTTGCGTCGAGACGGCCAGGATCGTCACCGTTTCGGCGGTCCGAACCGCCGGGTACTTGCGCGATCCGTCCCGTCCGTGTGGACTACGGCCAATGCCTCGCGCACGCGCGTGGCTGAGTTTCCCCCCAGCCCTGGACGGGCCCGGGGGAACCCCATCCGAATCAAGATCAGGAGGCAACCCGTGAGCGCGACCGCGGACCACGCGGAGGAGCGGACCAGCCCTGCCGTCAGGCTGGGTTTCCAGCCCGAGCAGGTGGTCCAGGAGATCGGCTACGACGACGACGTCGACCAGGAGCTCCGCGAGTCCATCGAGGAAGTCATCGGCAGCGATCTGGTGGACGAGGACTACGACGACGTCGCCGACGCCGTGGTGCTCTGGTTCCGCGACGATGACGGAGACCTGACGGATGCGCTGGTGGACGCCACCACGTACATCGAGGAAGGCGGGTCGATCCTCCTCCTGACGCCGAAGACCGGCCGTACGGGATACGTGGAGCCGAGCGACATCTCCGAAGCCGCGACGACTGCGGGTCTGTCGGCCAGCAAGAGCGTCAGCGTCGGCAAGGACTGGAGCGGCAGCCGGCTGGTGACGCCCAAGGCGGCCAAGTCCAAGAAGTGATGTGACGTGCGGACGGGCCGGGCCTTCGCCTTCGGCCCGTCCGCCTGCCTTCGGCGGCCGCTGCGTAGGGTGGATCCCACCCAGACAGCCCCACCCGAAGGGACATCCAGGCGATGGCGATCCAGGTCGGCGACAAGGCCCCCGACTTCGAGCTCAAGGACAACCACGGCCGGGCCGTGCGGCTCTCCGACTTCCGGGGCGACAAGAACGTCGTCCTCCTCTTCTACCCGTTCGCCTTCACCGGCGTGTGCACCGGGGAGCTGTGCGAGGTGCGCGACCACCTGCCGCAGTTCGCCGACCGCGACACCCAGGTGCTCGCCGTCTCCAACGACTCGATCCACACCCTGCGCGTCTTCGCCGAGCAGGAGGGCCTGGAGTACCCGCTGCTGAGCGACTTCTGGCCGCACGGCGAGGTGTCCCGCGCCTACGGCGTCTTCGCCGAGGACAAGGGCTGCGCGGTGCGCGGCACCTTCGTCATCGACAAGGAGGGCGTGGTGCGCTGGACGGTCGTCAACGCGCTGCCGGACGCGCGCGACCTCGGCGAGTACGTCAAGGCGCTCGACACCCTGTGATTGTTCGGCCCCACGGCCTGCGTGCTGCGGGAACCCGTCACTAGGATCGACACGTTGATCCGATATCCGACGCATCACGGGGCTCCCCGCCCCGAAAACCAATGGAGGAGCTCGTGGGAGTCAGCCTCAGCAAGGGCGGCAACGTATCGCTGACCAAGGAGGCCCCGGGCCTGACCGCGGTCATCGTCGGTCTGGGGTGGGACGTCCGCACCACGACCGGCACCGACTTCGACCTGGACGCCAGCGCGCTGCTGGTGAACAGCGCCGGCAAGGTCGCCAGTGACGCCAACTTCGTCTTCTTCAACAACCTGAAGAGCCCCGACGGCTCGGTCGAGCACACCGGTGACAACACCACCGGTGAGGGCGAGGGCGACGACGAGGCGATCAAGGTCAACCTCGCCACGGTCCCGGCCGACGTCGACAAGATCGTCTTCCCGGTGTCGATCTATGACGCGGAGAACCGCCAGCAGTCCTTCGGACAGGTCCGCAACGCGTTCATCCGCGTCGTGAACCAGGCCGGCGGCGCCGAGATCGCCCGCTACGACCTCAGCGAGGACGCGAGCACGGAGACCGCGATGGTCTTCGGCGAGCTGTACCGGCACGGCGCCGAGTGGAAGTTCCGTGCCATCGGCCAGGGCTACGCCTCGGGTCTGCGCGGCATCGCGCAGGACTTCGGCGTCAACGTCTGAGCCGGCAGCACAACCCGAGTCACCTGGACGTCCGGCGCCGCACCGTTTACGGGCGGCGCCGGACGCGCAGGACAACCGAAGAGAGTGCCTGAGCACGACCTAGGGGAGGACAAGCAATATGGGCGTCACGCTCGCCAAGGGGGGCAACGTCTCCCTGTCCAAGGCCGCGCCGAACCTCACTCAGGTGATGGTCGGACTCGGCTGGGACGCGCGCTCCACCACCGGAGCCGCCTTCGACCTGGACGCCAGCGCCCTGCTGTGCACCGGCGGGCGGGTCATGGGGGACGAGTGGTTCGTCTTCTACAACCAGCTCCAGAGCCCGGACGGCTCGGTGGAGCACACCGGCGACAACCTGACCGGCGAGGGCGAGGGCGACGACGAGTCGCTGATCGTCGATCTCCTCAAGGTGCCGCCGCACTGCGACAAGATCGTCTTTCCCGTCTCCATCCACATGGCCGACGAGCGCGGCCAGACCTTCGGGCAGGTCTCCAACGCGTTCATCCGCGTCGTCAACCAGGCCGACGGCCAGGAACTCGCCCGCTACGACCTCAGCGAGGACGCCGGCACCGAGACCGCGATGATCTTCGGCGAGCTGTACCGGTACCAGGGCGAGTGGAAGTTCAGGGCCGTGGGACAGGGGTATGCGTCGGGTCTGCGGGGCATCGCGCTCGACTTCGGGGTGAACGTCTCCTAGGAGTCCCGGATTCCGCACGGAGGCCGGCTACCGATCGGTACGGGCCCGCCCGCCCCCTACGGAGCAGTCGACCTTTAGACTTCGCAGCTGGAAGTCAACGTTTCGTAAAGCCGAGTACGGCGTGGGGGAGACCCGCTCTCAGATCCGTCTGGGGGGACCCCCGACACAGGATTGGGTAGCCAGTGCTTCTGAAAACTTTCGGCTGGTCGTTCGCGATCACCGCGCTCGGCCTGGTCGCAGCGGCCTTCTACGGGGGGTGGGAGGCGCTCGGCATCGTGGCGATCCTCTGCATCCTGGAGATCTCGCTGTCGTTCGACAACGCGGTGGTCAACGCCGGAATCCTGAAGAAGATGAACGCCTTCTGGCAGAAGATCTTCCTCACGATCGGCGTGCTGATCGCGGTCTTCGGCATGCGGCTGGTCTTTCCCGTCGTCATCGTCGCCATCAGCGCCAAGATCGGTCCGATCGACGCGGTCGACCTGGCGCTGAACGACAAGGACAAGTACCAGCAGCTCGTCACCGACGCCCACCCGTCGATCGCCGCGTTCGGTGGCATGTTCCTGCTGATGATCTTCCTGGACTTCATCTTCGAGGACCGGGACATCCAGTGGCTGCGCTGGATCGAGCGCCCGCTCGCCAAGCTCGGCAAGGTCGACATGCTGTCGGTCTGCATCGCGCTGGTCGTCCTGCTGATCACCTCCTTCACCTTCGCCGCCCACGCCCACCAGCACGGCGGGGCGCACGTCGACAAGGCGGAGACGGTCCTGATCTCCGGCATCGCCGGCCTGATCACGTACATGGTCGTCGGCGGGCTCTCCGGCTACTTCGAGGACAAGCTCGAGGAAGAGGAGGAGCGGGAGCACGAGGAGGAGGAAGAGGCCGCGCGTACCGGCAAGCAGCGCCCGGCGATCGTCCTCGCCGGCCAGGCCGCGTTCTTCATGTTCCTGTACCTCGAGGTCCTGGACGCGTCCTTCTCCTTCGACGGAGTGATCGGCGCCTTCGCCATCACCAACGACATCGTCCTGATGGCCCTCGGCCTCGGCGTCGGCGCCATGTACGTCCGGTCCCTCACCGTGTACCTGGTCCGCCAGGGCACCCTCGACGACTACGTCTACCTGGAGCACGGCGCCCACTACGCGATCGGCGCCCTGGCCGTGCTCCTCATGGTCACCATCCAGTACCAGATCCACGAGGTCATCACCGGTCTCGTCGGCGTGCTCCTGATCGCCGGGTCCTTCTGGTCCTCCGTGCGCCGCAACAGGGCCCTGGCAGCGGCAGAGGGAAAAGCGACGGCCTCGGACGAGAAGACTGAGGTGTCGTCCGGGGTGTGATCACCTTCTGCGGGAGGAACGCTCTGAGCGGGGCGGCCGGTGAGGGAACTGTCCTCCACGGCCGCCCCGCCGGTTTTTCATCACTGGACGTGGGGGCGGGCAAATGGGCATCTTCGACGGGCTCCTGGGCAGCCGCGCGACCGACTTCGACTCGGGCAACGCGGCCACGAACGCGATCGAGCTGACCAAACGGCACAGCCAGGTCTCCCTCACCAAACAGGGGGCCGCCACGGGCAACCTGCGCGTCAACCTGGCCTGGCGGATGCGGACGTCCGACATAGGCGGGCCGCAGCGGGAGAGCCTGCTGCGCCACCCCTTCAAGGCGCTGCGGCCGCCGGAGGTCGTCGGGCACAGCCAGAGCATGGTCAACGTCGACCTCGACCTCGGCTGCCTGTACGAGCTGGCCGACGGGACGAAGGGCGTCGTGCAGCCGCTCGGCGGACTGCTCGGGGACGTGAACGCGCCGCCGTACGTCAAGCTCAGCGGCGACGACCGGTTCGGGTCGGCGTCCGGCGAGACGATGTACGTCAATCTCGACCACCGCGACGAGATCAAACGGCTGCTCGTCTTCGTGTACATCTACGACCAGACGCCGGCCTTCGACCGCACGCACGCCATCGTCACGCTGTACCCCAGCAACGGGCCGCGGATCGAGATCGGCCTCGACGAGCGGCACCCCCAGGCCCGCTCCTGCGCGGTCGTGATGATCGAGAACGTCAAGGGCGAGCTGATGGTGCGACGCGAGGTGCGGTTCGTCTACGGCTTCCAGGCGGAGCTGGACCGGCTCTACGGGTGGGGGCTGCAGTGGGGGCGCGGCTACAAGACCAAGGCCGAACGGTAGGGGCGGCCATCCGGCGGCCCGCTCGCAGGCCTTCGGCCGCTCAGCGTCCGACGAACTGGGGTCCCTGCGGCGGCAGCCGGAACGAGCCGTCGGGGTAGCCGTAGCCGTAGGTCGGCAGGTTGGCCGGGTAACCGTAGGCCGGCGGCTGCGGGGAAGCGGCCGACGTGGGCCGCTCCGGCGGCAGCGGCTGCGATGCGCCGGGCGTCTGCGGAGCCGGCGCGGCGGCCTCGGGGACGCCGGCCTCCTCGGACTCGTCGACCGAGATGCCGAAGTCGGTGGCCAGCCCCTTGAGACCGTTGGAATAGCCCTCGCCCAGCGCGCGGAACTTCCAGCCCTCGCCGCGCCGGTACAGCTCGCCGCAGATCAGGGCCGTCTCCTGGCCCGTCTCGGGGCGGATGTCGAAGGTGGCCAGCAGCTCGCCGTCGGTCGTCGCGTCGTACAGCGCGATGGTGAGGGAACGTACGCGGTCGAACGTGACGCCGTCCGCCGAAGCGACCAGGAGAATACGGCCGACGCCGGACTCGACACCGGACAGATCGGTCTGGATCGTGTCGGTGAGGCCCTCGGCGACCCGCTTCTTGCCGAGCCGCCACACCTTCCCGGAGGGGTGCCGGGGCTGGTTGTAGAAGACGAAGTCCTCGTCGGAGCGCACGCGGCCGTCGAGACCGAGGAGCAGCGCGGAGGCATCGACGTCCGGGACCCCCTGCCCGGGGGTCCAGCGCAGCACGGCGCGCACCGTGGTGGCTTTCAGCGGGACGTTCGACCCCTTCAGCATCGCGTGCGTCATGCGGTCATCCTGCCTTCTCGGGCCTGCTCACGACAACGCGGGGTACTCGGCGAGCTACATGGGCGAGTTACCTGAAATTCATGCCCTGGGGGAACCTGGGACATGAATCCCTACGTACTATTACCGGCCACCTCTTGCCGAATCCATTCCATACCTTGCACCGCGGGGGAGATTTATGCGTCATTTCGGGCACCTCGCCCCTGAGGTGCGACAGCGCCTCTTCCACCGGGAGCCGTGCGTCTTCGACCCCGACTCGCCGGCCAGGCTGCTCTCCGCTGCCCTGGGCGCGACGCTCTACAGCCCGGCCACCCGGCCCCGGCTGGCGGACGACGTCGTCAAGCAGACCGGGCGCGGCGTGGTGTCGATGGTGCTGTGCCTGGAGGACTCCATCGGCGACGAGGACGTCGCCGCCGGCGAGGAGAACCTCGTCCGGCAGTTCGCCGACCTCGCCGACCGGCCGGGCGGCGAGCTGCCTCTGCTCTTCATCCGGGTGCGCACGCCCGAGCAGATCCCCGATCTGGTCCGGCGTCTCGGCGGCGCCGCGCGGCTGCTCAGCGGGTTCGTGTTCCCGAAGTTCACCGAGGAGCGGGGCATCCCGTTCCTGGAGGCGCTGGCCGGCGCGGAGGCGGCGAGCGGGCGCCGCCTGTTCGGCATGCCCGTGCTGGAGACGCCCGAGCTGATGTACCGCGAGTCACGGGTGGACGCGCTGGAGGGCATCGCCCGCGCCGTCGACAAGTACCGCAGCCGGGTCCTCGCGTTGCGCCTCGGCGTGACCGACTTCTGTTCCGCGTACGGACTGCGCAGGGCGCCCGACATGACCGCCTACGACGTCCAGATCGTCGCCTCGGTGATCGCCGACGTGGTGAACATGCTGGGGCGGGCCGACGGCAGCGGGTTCACGGTGACCGGGCCGGTGTGGGAGTACTTCCGGGTCCCCGAGCGCATGTTCAAGCCGATGCTGCGGCACAGTCCCTTCCTGGAGGGGCAGGCCGTGGAGCTGCGCGAGAGACTGATCGAGCACGCGATGGACGGTCTGCTGCGAGAGATCAGCCTCGACCAGGCCAACGGCCTGCTCGGCAAGACCTGCATCCACCCCTCGCACGTGCCGGCCGTGCACGCGCTGTCCGTGGTCAGTCACGAGGAGTACAGCGACGCGGCGGACATCCTGCGGCCGGAACGCGGCGGTGGGGGTGTACTGCGGTCGCAGTACACGAACAAGATGAACGAGGTGAAGCCGCATCGCGCCTGGGCGGAGCGCACCATGCTGCGCGCGGAGGTCTTCGGCGTCGCGCACGAGGACGTCAGCTTCGTCGACCTGCTCGCAGCCGGCATTCCCGGCTGAACACCTTTCACGATCTAGGGACGCATGAGAAACGCAGTGAACAACGGGGTCTGGTCCGGCGCCTGGGTCGCCGAGCGGCTCGGGGTGGAACTGGCGGGCGACGACGTGCTGCCCGAGATGCTGGGGCTGGCCCTGCGCCGCAACCCCAAGCGGGCGCATCTGCTGGTCTCGCACGTCCTGGGCAAGCACGTCCCGCAGTCCCCGGCGGTCGTCCACGGCCACGGCCTCGCCCTCGGCCGCCGGGTGCGGGAGCTGCTCGGCCCCGAGGAGGCGGCGAGGGCGGTCGTCCTCGGCTACGCGGAGACGGCCACCGGCCTCGGCCACTGCGTCGCCGACGGCATCGGCGTCGCCCCGTACCTGCACTCCACCCGGCGTCCGGTGCCGGGCGTCGCGGCGGCGGGCGGCTTCGAGGAGTCCCACTCCCACGCCACCTCCCACCTGCTGCTGCCGGAGGATCCGACGCTGCTGGTGGGCGACGGCCCGCTGGTGCTGGTGGACGACGAGTTCTCCACCGGCAACACGGTGCTGAACACGATCCGGGATCTGCACGCGCGCTATCCGCGCGACCGGTACGTCGTCGTCGCGCTCGTCGACATGCGCTCGGCGGCCGACGCGGGCCGCCTCGACGACTTCGCCCGCGAGATCGGCGCCCGGGTCGACCTGGTCGCCACCGCGTCCGGCACGGTCCTCCTGCCGGAGGGCGTCCTGGAGAAGGGCCAGGCCCTGGTCGCCCGGCACGAGGCCGAGGCCGGGACCGCCCCGAGCGGTGAGCGGTCGCCCGCGGATCTGCGGGGGCCGGCCGCGCAGGTCCAGGCGTCCTTCGGGGACGTCGCGGCCGACGCCCGCTCCGACACCTCAGGGGCGCGGGGAACCGCGCGACAAGCCCCATCGGACCCGCACCCGGCGGACGACCGCACGGGGCGCACGCGTGCCCGGGGCGGCTTGACCCGCGTGGACCTGCACTGGCCGCGCGGCCTCCCCGACGGCGGCCGGCACGGGTTCACCCCGGCCCACCGGGACCGGCTGGAGGCCGCCCTCCCCGCGATGACGGCCCGCCTGGCGGAGGCGATACCGGACGACGCCCGGAGCGTCCTCGTCCTCGGCTTCGAGGAGCTGATGTACACGCCGCTGCGGCTGGCGCGGGAACTGGCGGAGGCGGTGCCCGCCGAGGTGCGCTACTCGACCACCACCCGCTCGCCGGTCCTCGCGGTCGACGACCCCGGCTACGCGATACGCAGCCGAATCGTTTTCCCCGCCCACGACGACCCCGCCGACGGCCCCGGCGAGCGCTATGCCTATAACGTCGCAGGCGGCGGCTTCGACGCCGTCGTCGCCGTAGTGGACTCCGTGGCGGACACCCCGCCGCTGCACGCCCCCGACGGCCTCCTGTCCCGCCTCGCCGCGCACACCCCGCACGTCGTCCTCGCGGTCGTCCCCTCGTACGTGCCCGAGCCGCTGTACGCAGCCGCCCTGCCCGAAAAGAGACCCTTCATGCTGCCCGAGCCCCTTCGCGGCCCCGCCTTCTCCTCGTACGCGCCCGAGGAGGTCGGCTGGCTGCTCCAGGACCTCTCGGACGTGACGCTGGAGGCGCCGACCGAGGAGCGCGAGGAGGCCATCCAGAGCGGCGGCGCGCACTACGCCGAGTCGCTGCCCGTGGAGTACCAGCCCAGCGAGCAGTACCAGGAGTTGTTCCACGCGGCGCTGGAGACCTCGGCCGGGCGGATCGCGCAGGCCGTGGGCGTCGTCACGGAGACCGTCATCGCCGAGCGGTCCCCGCGGCCCGTCCTCGTCTCGCTCGCCCGCGCCGGCACCCCGGTCGGCGTGCTGATGCGCCGCTGGGCGCAGTTCCGGCACGGCCTCGACCTGCCGCACTACGCGGTGTCGATCGTGCGCGGCCGGGGCATCGACGCCAACGCGCTGCGCTGGCTCGCGGCCCATCACGACCCGCGGGACGTCGTGTTCGTCGACGGCTGGACCGGCAAGGGCGCGATCACCCGGGAACTGGCCGCGGCCATCGAGGAGTTCGAGGCGGGCGGCGGTGCGGCCGGCTTCGACCCGGAGATCGCCGTGCTGGCCGACCCCGGCTCCTGCGTGCGGACGTACGGCACCCGCGAGGACTTCCTCATCCCCTCCGCCTGCCTCAACTCGACCGTCTCCGGGCTGATCTCCCGGACCGTCCTGCGCGCCGACCTGGTCGGGCCGGACGACTTCCACGGCGCGAAGTTCTACCGCGAACTCGCCGGCGTGGACGTCTCGGCCGACTTCCTGGACGCCGTGGCCGCCCGCTTCCCCGAGGTCGCGGAAGCCGTCGGCGGCGCGGTCAAGGAACTGCTGGCAGGTGACCGCACGCCGACCTGGGAGGGCTGGGCGGCGGTCGAGCGGATCAGCGAGGAGTACGGCATCCACGACGTCAACCTGGTCAAGCCGGGCGTCGGCGAGACCACCCGGGTGCTGCTGCGCCGGGTCCCGTGGAAGATCCTCGCGCGGGCCGGCGCGGGCGCCGACCTCGACCACGTACGGCTGCTCGCAGGACAGCGAGGGGTGCCCGTCGAGGAGGTCGGCGACCTGCCGTACAGCTGTGTGGGGCTGATCCACCCGCAGTTCACCCGCGGCGCGACCGGCGCCGACGGCAAGGCGGTGACGGTCTGATGCCGGTTCTGGTGGCGAGCGACCTCGACCGCACGCTCATCTACTCGGCGGCGGCGCTGGCGCTGACCATGCCCGACCCCCGGGCGCCGCGGCTGCTGTGCGTGGAGGTCCACGAGGCGAGGCCGCTGTCGTTCATGACCGAGACGGCGGCGCAGCTGCTCACCGACCTCGGGGACGCGGCGGTGTTCATGCCGACGACCACCCGGACGCGCAAGCAGTACCAGCGCATCAACCTCCCCGGGCCGCCGCCGAAGTACGCGATCTGCGCCAACGGCGGCCATCTCCTCGTCGACGGGGCGACCGACCACGACTGGCACGCACGCGTGCTCGCGCGGCTGGCCGACGAGTGCGCGCCGCTCGCACAGGTGCAGGAGCACCTGACGAAGACGGCGGACCCGCTCTGGCTGCGCAAGCAGCGGGTCGCCGAGGACCTGTTCGCCTATCTCGTCGTGGAGCGCGAGCTGCTGCCCGAGGAGTGGGTGAAGGAGCTGGCGGCCTGGGCGGAGAACCGCGGCTGGACCGTGTCGCTCCAGGGCCGCAAGATCTATGCCGTTCCGAAGCCGCTCACCAAGAGCGCGGCCGTGCGGGAGGTGGCCCTCCGCACCGGCGCCGAGCTGACGCTGGCGGCGGGTGACTCGCTGCTCGACGCCGACCTGCTGCTGGCCGCGGACCGCGGCTGGCGCCCGGGCCACGGCGAGCTGGCCGACGCGGCCTGGGCGGCCCCCCAGATCACCGCCCTCCCGGAGCGTGGCGTGCTGGCCGGAGAGCGCATTCTGCGGGAGTTTCTGAGGGTCTGTCGCGGAAAGTAGCGCACGGAAAGGGTTTCCGCGGGTAACAGCTTCAGGAACAGCAGCCCCCGCCGCAGCAACCGCCTCCGCCCCCGCCGCCCGCTTGTGGCGCGGGGGCGGATCTCGTGCCGCCGACGGCCACCGCGGACAGGAGTTTGACCGTATCGTCGTGCCCGGCGGGACAGGCCGCGGGGTCGGCGGACTGTGCCATCGGACGGCTCATTTCGAAGGTGTCGCCGCAGGTCCGGCAGCGGTACTCGTAGCGAGGCATGCGGTCAGGGTAAGCCCCTATGCTCGGAGACGGTGTCAGCAGTTCTCCCTCTGTTCGCTTCTGTCACTTTCTTATGTGGAGAACTTGCGAAGAGCGCTGGTAATTTGAGAGCGCCGCGCGGAACCCCTACGTCGGAGGGTTCACTGTTTGCGGCCGCGTCAACGGCAACCATGTCAGGCCCTCGGAAGTCTGTACGTCTGCCTGCGAGCAATACGGAGTGCGGGAGGGAGACGGGTCGTGACCCAGGCGGGGCAGGGGGAGGAGCCCCAGGAGCCGGATGCCACCATGCAGTTGAAGGTGCCGGCCGCTTTCCAGGCGGACGAGACCATGCAGCTGCGCGTGTCGGACATACCGGTTGTCCCGGATATATCCCAGGGGGGCGCCGACGGCGAAACGCGTTCGTCGAAGAATCGGCGCAAAGCCCCCCGGCCTCCCGTGCATGTCCGTATTTCTGCCGCTCTGGGACCTCGACTCGCCCCGCTCCTCGCCGCGCTGGCGCCATATGTGTCTCGTGTCACTCCCTACGTCCGCAAACTGCGTCCGCAGTACCCGCGACCCGGCCGTGACGACTGGCGGCGCTGGATACCCTCCTGGCGGCAGTGGCTCGGCGGGGTCCTCGCCTCCATAGGCCTGAGCAGCATGTTCCTCGTCGTCGCCTACGCCGCCACCGACATCCCGGACAATCTCAACACGTATGCCACACAGCAGGACAACGTGTACTTCTGGGCCGACGGGACGCCGATGGCCCGCACCGGCTGGGTGCAGCGGCAGGCGATGCCGCTGAAGGACATCCCCGAGGACGTCCGCTGGGCCGTGCTCTCCGCGGAGAACGCGAGCTTCTACAGCGACCCCGGCATCTCCTTCAAGGGCATCGGCAGGGCCCTGTTCCGCACCATCGGCCAGGGCGACACCCAGGGCGGCTCCACGATCACCCAGCAGTACGTGAAGAACGTCTACCTGAACCAGAACCAGACGCTCAGCCGCAAGTTCACCGAGGCGATGATCTCCCTCAAGCTGGACAACCAGATGAGCAAGGACGACATCCTCGAGGGCTACCTCAACACCAGCTGGTTCGGCCGTGGCACCTACGGCATCCAGCGCGCCGCCCAGGCCTACTACGGCAAGGACGTCGGCGAGCTCAACGCCAGCGAGGGCGCGTTCCTCGCCTCGCTCCTCAGGGGCGCCGGCCTGTACGACCCGACCCTCAACCCCGCCAACCGCGCCCGGGCCGTCGAACGCTGGACGTGGACCCTGGACCGGATGGTCGAGACCCACAAGCTGTCGAAGGCCGAGCGCGCCACCTACACGAAGTTCCCCGAGCCGCTCAAGGCCAACCCGCTCTACGACACCGGTGAGCAGAGCGACTACCTGGTGGAACTCGCCGCCCAGTACGCCAAGAAGGCCGGGAACATCTCCGACAAGGACTTCGACCTCGGCGGTTACCAGATCTACACGACCTTCGACAAGAAGCGCGAGGCCCAGCTCACCGCAGCCGTCGCCAAGGCCCGCGACAAGGCCCTCAAGGACGATCCGAAGAACGCGAAGGCCGCCCACTACGGCGCCTCCTCGGTGGCCACCGACGGGCGGATCCTCGCCGTGTACGGCGGCCCCGACCACCGTACGCAGGGCTACAACGAGTCCAACGCCACCACCGTCCCGGCCGGCAGCGCCTTCCTGCCGTTCGTCTACGCGGCCGGGCTGGAACACGGCGTCCACAAGTCCCGCGACGGGGACACCACGCCCGTCACCGGGGACTCGCTGTACGACGGAAACGACAAGGTGCCGGTGAAGACACCCGAGGGCCCCTACTGGGACCGCAGCGGCAAGCAGGTGGCCGCGAAGAACGACGGGGGCAGGTCCTACGGGCAGATCTCCCTGCACCGGGCGCTGGAGCTGTCGGTGAACACGCCGTTCATGCAGCTCGGCATGGACACCGGCCTGGACCTGGTGCGCGCCACCGCAGAGAAGTCCGGGCTGCTGCCCTCCAGCTTCGGGGCGCAGGTGCCGGCCCTGAGCATGGGCAGCGCCACGCCCAGCGCCATCCGCATGGCCAGCGGCTACGCCACCTTCGCCGCGGACGGCAAGCACACCGAGCCGTACTCGGTGCGTCTGATCACCAAGAACGGCACCAAGGTCGTCCTGGAGACCCCGACCGCCGACCGTGCGATGAGCGCGCGGGTGGCCAGGGAGGTCAGCTCCGCGCTCGCCGACTCCTTCCGCACGGCCCACCCCCGGGACACGCCCGACACCCCCTCCAGGGTGGCCGGGAAGGCGGGCACCTCCGAGGGCGACACGGCCGCCTGGTTCGTCGGCACGGCCAAGTCCGTGTCCACGGCGGTCGTCGTCTACCGCATCGACCTCACCAAGAGCCTCGAACCGCTTCCCCTGAAGGGCATCGCAGGCACGGCCCAGAAGAGCGTCCCGTACGGCATCTGGTCAGGTGCCATGAGCCCCCTCGGCTGACCACCGCGCAGGAGCCCGCGTCCCCAGAATCCGGAGAATGAGCCGCACATGAAGTCACCGTCGGGCCGCCGCCGCAAGGCCCCGGCAACAACGCGCCACCCCGCTGCCACGCATCCGGGGTTCCTGACGCTGGCGGCGCTGCTCGTCGTCGCGTCCCTGATGGCCGGATATCTGGTGCTCAACCGCACGACGAACACCGAGCCGACCGCGTCGTCGGGGGACAGCAAGAAGGCGTCGGCGGGGGCGACCGAGCCGGCGTGGGACGGCAAGACGCACGTGCTGGGGGACGGATCCACCTCGTACACCGGTCCGCAGAAGAGCGAGCTGAAGCCGGTCCCGCTCAAGCCCGGTGAGAAGCCGCCCCAGTTCGTGGTCTTCTCCTGGGACGGCGCGCTCATGGGCGACGACGGTCTCTTCGAGCACTACCGGAAGATGGCCGAGCAGTACAACGCGCACATGACCTTCTTCCTCACCGGCATCTACCTGCTGCCCAAGAGCAAGAAGGACCTGTACTCCCCGCCGCAGCACCCCAAGGGCTCCTCGGCGATCAGCTTCCCCACCGACGAGCACATCCGCACCACGCTGGAGCAGCTCGGCGAGGCGTGGAAGGAGGGGAACGAGATCGGCACCCACTTCAACGGCCATTTCTGCGGCGCCAAGGGCGGCAAGGACTGGAGCGTCGAGGAGTGGAAGAGCGAGATCGACCAGTTCTACAAGTTCGTGGAGAACTGGAAGACCAACACCGGCTACAAGGACATGGCGCCGCTGCCCTTCGACTTCAAGAAGGCGGTCGTCGGCGGCCGGGCGCCCTGCCTGGAGGGTCAGGCGAACCTGCTGAAGGCCGCCAAGGGCTACGGCTGGCGCTACGACGCGTCCTCCGCCGGCGACTTCCAGATCTGGCCGACGAAGAAGGACGGCATCTGGGACTTTCCGCTGCAGATGCTCCCGTACGAGGGCGGCAAGTACCAGGGCCTGTCCATGGACTTCAACTTCCTGTACAACCAGTCCAAGGGAGAGGTCCAGGGCAACCCGGCCGAGTATCCGCAGTGGGAACAGGAGACCGCCGACGCCTACATGGCGGGCTTCAACCGCGTGTACTACGGCAGCAGGGCCCCGCTCTTCATCGGCAACCACTTCGAGGAATGGAACGGCGGCATCTACATGAAGGCCGTCGACCAGACCATCGAGAACGTGTGCACCAAGAAGGACGTCAAGTGCGTCTCCTTCAAGGAGCTCGCCGACTGGATGGACGTCCAGACGCCCGCCACTCTGGAGCGGCTGCGCACGCTCGATCCCGCGCAGAGCCCGGACTGGTCCACGGTCGTCAAGTGACCGCCGGGGGACGGCGGGTGAAGTAACCAAACCTCAACCGCAACCCCCTTCACAACAGCCACACACCCCGTGCAAAGATGCCCTCCTCGGCATCCCATCGCCGGGGCAAGAGGGGAAACATCAGTGAAGTCAAGGAAATTGAAGGCGACACGCCGCCGCGTCGCGATACTCGGGGCCGCCGCCACCTCGGTCGTCGCCGGAGTGGCGCTGCTGCCCAACTGGTCCGCGGGCGCCGCGGTCGTCGACGACCCCACGGTCGACGCCAAGACGAAGGCCACTTTCCAGAAGCTGGCCGACGCGGTCTTCACCGATCGCACCGACGCGCTGGTCACCGGCGCGCAGGGCAACCGGTCGAAGCCGCTGACCGACGGTTTCTCGGGCGATGTCAAGCTGTCCTCCGGCACGGCCCGCACGGAGGACGCCGCGCTGTCCACGCTCGGTGAGCGCAAGGACAAGCTGGCCAAGGCCGGCGAGAAGTACAGCAAGGCCGCCACCACCGTCACCCTGAACGCCACGCGCGTGACGGGCCGCACGGCCAAGGCCGCGGTCACCGAGACCACGACCCTGACCTACGCCCAGACGCGCGGCAACGCCCCGAAGACCACCGGGTTCCAGGCCAGGCACGAGCTGACGTTCAAGGCCGACCGGCAGGGCAACTGGCAGCTCACCACCATCCGGGACACCGACCAGGGTGGCCTCGCGGTGAACACGCTCTCCAAGCCGACGCCGACGGTGAAGGTGACGACGGCGGACGACACCATGCCGAACGCCAAGCGCGCGGCGACCACCTGGAACCCGCCCGCCGTCCCGAAGACGGGCACCGCCTACGACTACAAGGCGATGGCGGCCTACGCCGAGAAGTACGTGTACTCGTACAACAAGGACTACCCGGACTTCAACAACCACACCGCGGGCGGCGACTGCACCAACTTCGTCAGCCAGTCCCTCAAGGCCGGCGGCTGGAAGCACGTCCCGGGCTACGTGTACGACTACACCCGGTGGTTCGGCAACGCCGACATCCAGTCCGACTCGTTCGTCGGCGTCAACGAGTGGTCCTGGTTCGCGCAGAACTCCAAGCGGACCACCCCGCTCGCCAACGTCTACCAGCTGGAGGTCGGCGACGTCCTCCAGATGGACTTCGACCGCGACGGGTCCAAGGACCACACGATGATCGTCACGGCCAAGAGCAACGGCATGCCGTACCTGACGTACCACTCGAACAACACGCTGCGTAAGTCGTTGTCGAGCATCATCATGCAGAACCCGAACTCGTACTACTACGCCTACCGCACCTGATCGGGGCCCTTCGCCCCTGATCCGGCCGGCCCGTCGCCCTCGGGGTGACGGGCCCGCCAGTACGGGTTGTCGTGCGGCAGGGCGGACCCCACCCTGCCGTACATCCCGAACACCATCAGCAGGATGCCGATCACGAAGCTGAGCATGCAGTTCTGGATCTCGAAGGCCAGGAAGTTGTAGTCCGTCTCCAGCAGGGCCATGTTCAGGAACCCGCTGAGGATGAACAGCACGCCGAAGACCATGTTCAGCGTGGACGCGACGTTCCCGCCGATCACCATGCCGACGACGAGCAGCAGCCCGACCGCCACCGACAGCCAGCTCAGCGCCCCGTTGGTGTTCAGGCTCCACACCTCGTCCCCGCCGGTGTCGAAGAAGCCGATCCTGTCGATGATCCCGAAGACGCCGAAGACGATCAGACCCAGGCCCATCAGCCCGGCGCCGATTCGGTAGACCAGGTTCAGCCGGTGATCGACGGGCAGATGGTCGTCGATCCTGATCCGCCGTTTCGAGCCGGAACGCAGTGCGTGCGTCGCCATCTCCGCCTCCCGATGGGTGAGACATGCGGACAGAGGGACGTCACGTGCCTGAAATGTCCGCACGTGTCCTCGTCATCCAATATCCGCCCGTCGGGCGGCGGGGGCAATGTCAGTGCCCGGTGCCGCGCTCCTCGCGGATCCGGGCCACCGTGCCGGCGACCGCCCGCCGGACGGCCTCCGTCTCGGTGAGGAAGTGCCAGTAGTCGGGGTGCCGGCCCTCCAGGCCGGCGATCGCCCGCTCCAGCCGGGCCACCGACTCGTCCAGCGGACGCGCGTGCCGGGGGTCGGGCGTGTTGCGCCCCGCCATGGCCAGCCGCTGGGCGTCCCGGATCGCGAACCGGGTCCGGTCGATCTCCGCCTGCGGATCCTTCTGCACCGCGTTCAGCCTGGTCAGCCGATCCCCGGCGGCCGACACCGCCTCGTCCGTGGTGTTCAGCAGCGCCCGCACCGTGGACAGCAGCGCGGTGGCGTCCGGCCAGCGCTGCGCGTCGCGTGCGGCCTGCGCCTCGATCAGCTTCGCCTCGGCCTGCCGGACGTTCTCCGTGGCCCGGCCGGGAACGTGCTGAAGATCCTGCCAGCAGGCTGCCGTGAACCGTCGGCGCAGCTCGCTGAGCACCGGATCCAGCTGTCCCGAGCGGGTCGTCAGCGCCTGTGCGCGGGTGCGCAGCGAGACCAGCCGGTGGTCGATCTCGGCGGCCCGCTCCGGCAGCCGGGCGGCCTCCGCGCGGACCGCCTCCGCCTCCCGCGCGACGCGTTCGGCGCGCTCCAGGGTCTGCGGCACCCCGTGGCGGCCCGCGCCCTGGTTCAGCATCGTCAGCTCCGGCGCGAGCGCCGCCAGCCGGGCCGCCAGATCGTCCGCCCGCAGGCCGCCCTCCCGGGCCGCGTCCAGTGCGCCGGAGGCGGCCAGCAGCCCCTGCCGGGCCCGCTCCACCGCGGGCGCGAGCCGGGCCAGCTGGGTCTCGGCCTTGCCGAGCAGCGGACCCAGCCCGGCGGCGAACCGGTCGAGCTCCTGCTTGACGCGGTCCAGTTCCTCCTTGGCGCGGGTCAGCCGCTCGCGCGCCTGCGCGGCCGCCGACGCCTCCAGGTCGTCCCGGTCGAGATCGTGGGCGTCCACCGCTTCGATGTACTGGTGACTGGCTTCGTCGATGCGCCTGCCGACGGCCTCGAAGTCCGAGACCGCGCGTCGCGCGGCCGGCGAGTCGTCCACCGCCTTGATGGTCTCCATCGAGATCCGCAGATCCCGCTGGGCGCTGTCCAACTCATAGAACGCGGCGGCCGCCGCGTCCTTGGCGGCCTGGGCCTCGGCGCGCTGCTCCTCCGACCGCCCGCCGAACCAGCGCCGGGTGCCGCCGCCGGCGAACGCGGCGGGCAGCGCCAGCGCGGCTGCCAGCGGGAGGGCGACGAGCAGCAGGGCGTCCTTCAGCGCGGTGAGCGCGGGTCGGTCCGCGCGCGGCGGCGACGGCGGGTACGGCCGTACTGGTGTCGCCGTCACATCCCTCTCCCGTGCTGTGGTCCACCCTGCCCCGTGTCATTCTCCCACCGGTTAAGGACGAACACACGGGCCGGTCAGTTCACCGTCCGGCCGGTTACTTTGCTCCGCACCCCGCAGGGGCGTCACACAGGCGTTGCAGGGCCGGGGCCGGCGTGTCACCGTCCGTTCACCAGGGATACCCGGGAACGTGGGGTTCCGGGAGCAGGCTCCACGTGTGAGACGAATCATGGGAATCGTCCTCGCGGTACTGCTGATGGCGGGTGTGGTGGTCGCCGTCGTCGCGGGTCGCAGCGATGAGGACAAGGGCACGGCAACGAAGACCGTGCGGATGGTGATCGGGTCGGAGAAGTCGGAGTTCTTCGCGGACCCGGACGTGGTGAAGGCCCTCGCCGCCGAGGGCTACACCGTCAAGGCCGAGACCTCCGGGTCCTGGGCCATGGAAGGGCTGGACCTCAAGGGCTACGACCTGGCGTTCCCCAGCAGCCAGGCGCCCGCCGTCGAGCTCGCGGCCAAGTACAAGGTGCAGGGGACCCTGCCCCGCCCCTTCTACTCGCCCCTCGTCGTCGTGGCGCACAAGAGCGCCGCCGGGGTCCTCGCGGCGAGCGGTCTGGCCACCCTGGACGCCGCGCACCGCGGCATCCTGAAGATGGCCGCCTATCTGGACGCGGCCCGCGCCGACCGGACCTGGCAGCAGCTCAAGGGCGCCGGGAAGTACGGGGAGCTGACCGGCACCCTCTACCTCTCCAGCACCGACCCGGAGACCTCCAACTCCGGCGCGCTCTATCTCGCCGCCGCGTCCTACGTCGCCAACGGCGGCAAGGTCGTCGCGAGCCCCGCCGAGGTCGACGGGACCGCGCCGCTGCTGCACGAGCTGGTCAGCGTCCAGGGCGCCCAGCAGTCCAGCACGGACGCGGCCTTCCGGGACTTCGTCAGCGGCGCCGGCAACCCGCTCGTCCTGGTCTACGAGTCGCAGGTCGCCGCCCTCCTCGCGGCCGGGCAGCAGCCCGACGACCTGGTGGTCCTCTACCCGGACACCACCGTCAACAGCGACCACACCGCCGTGCCGCTCACCGAGAACGGCTCCGGACTCGCCCGGCTCCTCTCCACGGAACCGGAGTTGCGCAAGCTGGAAATCCGGCACGGGTTCCGCCCGCAGGGCGTCGCCGCCGAGTTCGCCTCGGCCGGCACCTATCTCAAGCAGCAACTGACCGGCGTCCGCCAGGCGCCCGTGCCCACCTCCGCGGTGCTGCACGAGCTGGCGCGACGGGCGCGCGGATAAGGGGGACAGCAGCAGATGAGCAGCACCGACAACGACTTCACCCTCACCCCGCCCGAGGCCGTCGCCGCCGTTCCGCGCGAACGGGCCGGCGGACTCGTTCCCGTGGACGACGGCGTCCGCACCGACATGGCGACCAAGGCGGCCGCCTACGTCGACCAACTCGCCGCCCTCGACGCCCGCTCGCCCGAGTTCGTCGGCAAGGTCGGCGAGATCACCGCGCTCGGCGCGGGCGAGATGCGCACCGCCGCCGCACAGTCCAACCGCATGCTGGAGCGGACCGTGCGCAGCCTGCCCGACAAGGGCGGCGACGCCCAGTCGAAGGTCGCCGGCTCGCTGGTCGAACTCCGGCGCGTGGTCGAGGACCTGGACCCGCGGGACCTGCAGGCGGGCAAGGGCCGCAAGTTCCTCTCCAAGCTCCCCGGCGGCAACAAGCTCCGCGACCATGTCGCCAAGTACGCCTCCGCGCAGGGCACGTTGAACAGGATCGTGGGCTCGCTGCGCGGCGGCCAGGACGAACTGCGGCGCGACAACGCCGCGTTGCAGACCGAACGGGTCCGGCTCTGGGAGACCATGAGCAAGCTCCAGGAGTACATCGTCCTGGCCGACGCCCTGGACGTCGCCGTCGCGCAGCAGATCTCCGACGCCGAGCTCACCGACCCCGAGCGGGCCGACAGCCTGCGCGCCGACGTCCTCTTCCCGGTCCGGCAGAAGCACCAGGACCTGCTCACCCAGCTCGCGGTGTGCGCACAGGGCTACCTCGCCATGGACGTCGTCCGCCGCAACAACGACGAGCTGATCAAGGGCGTCGACCGGGCCGCCACGACCACCGTGTCGGCGCTGCGCATCTCGGTCATGCTGGCCTCCGCGCTCGACACCCAGAAGAAGGTGATCGAGCAGGTCAACGCCCTGCGCGGCACCACCGAGGACCTCATCCGGGGCAACGCGGAGATGCTGGCGACGCAGAGCGGGGAGATCCAGCGCATCGCCGCCGACCCGGCCGTCGGCGCGGAGACCCTGCGCTCCGCCTTCCAGCAGATCTACCGCACCCTCGACGCCATCGACACCTACAAGGTGCAGGCGACCGAGGCCATGGCGGTGACCGTCGAGAACCTGACGGCCGAACTCCAGCAGGCCGGCGCCTACCTGGACCGCAGCCGCTCCCGCAGCGCGCTGGAAGGCGGCCTCTCATGAGACGACCCCCCGGACCCCTTCGACCCCCGCAGCTCCTTGGTCCCCTCCGGCCCCTCCTCGCGCTGAGTGCCCTCGCCCTCCTGCTCACCGCCTGCTCGGCGGCGGCCGACGGGGACGGGGAGGACCCCGACGCGCCCCGGCCCGGCACCCTCCGCGTCCTCGCCTCCAGCGAGCTGAGCGACATGGCCCCCGTGCTGGAGCAGGTCCGCAAGGACACCGGCGTCACGATCCGGCCCACCTACATGGGCACGCTCGACGCCGTGAACCTGCTGGCGAAGCCCGGCACCGACGGCAGGTACGACGCCGTGTGGCTGTCCTCCGGCGACTATCTGCGGCTGCGCCCCGACGCGGCGAACAAGATCGTCTCGGAGACGCCGATCATGTCCAGCCCGGTGGCCGTCGGCGTGCGGACGGCGACCGTGAGCTCCCTCGGCTGGAAGCCCCAGCACGTCACCTGGTCGCAGATCGAACAGGCGGTCAGGGACGGCGAACTCACCTACGGCATGACCGACCCGGCGCGCTCCAACTCCGGTTTCGCCACGCTCGTCTCGGTCGCCTCGGCGCTCTCCGGAGCCCAGTCCGCGCTCACCGACGCGGACGTCGCGAAGGCGGCCCCGAGGCTGAAGGAGTTCTTCAAGGGGCAGCAGCTGACCTCGGGTTCGTCCGGCTGGCTGGCGAGCGCGTACGCCCGGCGCGCCGACGTCGACGCGCTCCTCAACTACGAGTCCGTGCTCAAGGGCATCCCCGGACTGACCGTGATCCGCCCCACCGACGGCGTCGTCACCGCCGACTACCCGCTCTCCTCCCTCGCCGCGACCGGCGCGACGGCCCGAGACGACGTCAAGCGGGTGACCGACGCGCTGCGCACGGAGGCCGTCCAGCGGCTGATCACCGCCAAGACGCACCGCCGGCCGGTCGTGGCCTCGGTGCCGCCCGCGGCCGGACTCGACACCGCCCGCCGGCGCGAACTGCCCTTCCCCGGCACCCGGTCCGTCGCCGACGGGCTCCTCGACGCCTATGAGAACGACCTGCGCCGCCCCTCCCGGACGGTGTACGTCCTCGACACCTCCGGCTCGATGCAGGGCGACCGGCTGCGCCGCCTCAAGACCGCCCTCACCGATCTGACCGGCGACTTCCGGGACCGCGAGGAGGTGACGCTGATGCCGTTCGGATCGGACGTGAAGAGCGTGCGGACGCATGTCGTCAGCCCCGCCGACCCCGACGCCGGGCTCGCCGCGATCCGCAAGGACACCGAGGAGCTGTCGGCCGACGGGGACACGGCCGTCTACACGTCGCTGGAGAAGGCGTACGACCACCTCGGCGCCGACCGGGACGCGTTCACGTCGATCGTGCTGATGACGGACGGCGAGAACACGGCGGGCGCGAAGGCGGGCCACTTCGACGGCTTCTACAAGAGCCTCGGCGCCGAACGGCAGGCCATCCCCGTCTTCCCCATCCTCTTCGGCGACTCCGACCGGGGGGAGCTGGAGCACATCGCCGAACTCACCGGCGGCCGCCTCTTCGACGCCCGGAAGGGCTCGCTGGACGGCGCCTTCGAGGAGATCCGTGGCTACCAGTAGGTTCGTCGGATTCCTGGAGTCCCGCAAGAACATCGCCGGCAGCGCGGCGGGACTGGCCGGCCTGGTCCTGACCTTCACGGGCGTCGCGGGCCCGTACTGGCCGGTCGTGGTCGTCGGTCTCTACGGCGCGGGCTCGCTGATCGCCCCGCCGGAGCGGCCCCCGCTGCCCGACTTCCCGGACCCGTCGGCCCAGCTCGGCGAAGTGCGCGGCGACTTCGATCGCCTCGGCGCCTACCTCGCGGAGGTCGACCTGCCCCCGGCTGCCGCGGGCCGCCTCACCGAACTCACCGGCCTGCTGGCCGCCCTCCTCGAACCCGGCTGGGTCGCGGAGATCCTGGCCCAGGACCCGGAGGGCGTCCACGTCCTGTCGAGGGCGGTGCGCCAGGACGTTCCCGAGGCGGTCGACACCTTCGTGCGAACGAGGTGGTGGACACGGCTGGCGCCGGGCCAGGATCCCCCGGAGCGCCATCTGGAACGCCAGTTGGCCCTGCTCCAGGAGGAGGCGGAGCAACTGGCGGGCGCGCTGCGGGAGACAGAGGCCAGACGCCAGGAGTCCCACACGCGTTACCTGGAGGACCGCTCGCAGTAGCCGCTTCGGGGGCGCGGGGCCGCATCGACCATGGGCGAGGCTCCGTCGTCGGTCGCGGCCCGCGGACGATCCGGCGTCCTCCCGGATCCGGGGCGGGGACGGCCCCGATACGGGTTTGCGGGGCACGGGCCGGGGCCATGTAGGCTGTCGACTCGTCCTGGGTGCGTAGCTCAGGGGTAGAGCGCCTGCCTTACAAGCAGGATGTCGGCGGTTCGAAACCGTCCGCGCCCACCGAGGACGACGCCCCGCTCTCCGAGGCGTCGCCGCCGACGGCCCCCCGATCCCCGGGGGGCCGTCGGCGTATCCGGTCAGGGCTGTCGGTCCGTGGGGTCGGCGTGCGGGTCGTGGGGTGGGTCGGGGGTGTGCTTGAGGGCCATGCGGGCCTCGACGCGGTCCGCCGCGGCGACCTCCGCCCAGAAGCGGTGGCAGGTCACGAACACCGCGAGCTCGTGCTCCCGCCGCCGCAGCTTCTCCACCTCGGCCTGCTCGTCCGCCGTCCAGCCGGGGGAGGCGGGCCGCTCGGCCTTGCGCCAGCCTCCGGTGTCGCTGTAGCCGTCCAAGGGCTCGACCGACCAGGGAAGCCGCTTCAGCAGGGCCGACAGCTCGGCCCGGACCTGATGCAGCTCCTCCTGACCGGCGCGCAGGTCGCTGGGAAAGTCATAGGTCGTAGCCACACGCCAATGGTACGCCTGTTCGATTTTGAGTAGCGAGCTCCTTCGGGGTGTTCGTGTGAACGAATGTTCGAATTATCGGGAGGGTGTGAGGGGTCAGGTCGGCTGTCCGGCGTCGTCCCCGGTCGGGTCCCCGGTCCGGTCGGCGGCCTGCCGGAGCAGCGCTACGCCCAGCTGGTCCGTCTCCTCCGGTTCCGCGTTCAGACGGTGGACGACGACCCAGCGACCGTCGTCCACGGCCCCGGCGAACAGCGACGCGAGCTGTGTCGCCCCGTTGTGCCAGACCAGCGGACCGGTCCGGATCCAGGTGGGCGCGGGGTCGCCCAGCCGCCGCTCCACGAGGAGCCGCACGACCAGGTCGGCCACGGCGCGGGGAGTCGCCCACAGGCCGCCCGCGGGCAGGATCGCGCCGTCCATCGTCCAGGGCCTGCGGGACCCGCCGAACAGCCCCGGCGCCTGCAGACACCGCTCGGGGGCGGGCCGCGCGGTCACCTCCGTGATGTCCAGCGGGCGCAGCACGTACGCCGCCGCCAGCTCCTCGTAGGTCGTCCCGGCCGCGGCGGTCAGGGCGGCGCCGAGGATCGCGTAGCCGAGGTTGGAGTACTCCTCGCCGCTTCCCGGCGGCCCCACGGCCAGGGTGTCCAGCCGGGGGAGGAGCTCATGCAGCGCGGGAAGGTCGAACGCGGCGTACGGGTCCCGGTCCGGCAGGGGGCCGGGCGGCAGCCGGGGCAGGCCGGAGGTGTGCCGGGCGAGGTGGAGCAGCGTGATCCCGGTGGCGGGGGCCGTGGGCAGCCACCGCTCGACCGGATCGTCGAGCGAGAGCACGCCCGCCGCGGCCATCCGGGCCAGCGCCGTGCCGGTGACGACCTTGGTCAGCGAGGCGATCGGCACGTACCGGTCGACGGCGTGGCCGCCGCTGAGGGACGGCGGACCGGCGTGGGTGAGCACGCAGGTCGGAACGCGGCGGCGCACGAGCGACCTCGCCCGCGACACGGCGCCGAGGACGGGAAAGGGCATGCGTCCTGCCTCCGTGGATCGTGAACAGGGCGTCGGCGGGGCCGAGTTCGCCCGGGACGTCATCATCGTACGTTCGACGCCCGACGCCCGACGCCTGTGTCGCCCTCGGCCCCGCCCGCCCTTCCCGTCGTGGACCGTGCCGCGTCCGACGCCGTCCGGCACAGGCCGGGTCGACGCTGCTGGGGGAGGGCGGGTTCGCGTGCCCGAAAGGGAACCGGATCACGTCCGACGACCGGTGCGTCGGTCTGCGCGCCGCCGGCTGCTACCGAGGTGCGTCGTGCCCAGTGGCGTCCGGTCGGGCGGCCGCCGCTCCGTGCAGGTCCGTCAACTCCCGCACCAGGCGCGCCGTCACCGGCGCCGATACCCCGTGCCGCTCGGCAGCGCGCAGCAACGCCCCGCCGATCGCGTCGAGTTCGAGAGGCCGCCCCGCCTCGGCGTCGCGCTGCATGGAGGACTTGGCGGCCGGGGCGAAGACGTCGTATCGCGCGAGGACCGCGGCCGGGTCGGCCGGTGCGCCGCAGGCGGTGCTGACGGCGGCGGTCTCCTCGACCAGCGCGGCCAGCTCCTCGCGGTGCCGGGTGCGCGCCTCGCCCAGGGGCAGAGCGTGGCGGGTGGTGAGCAGGGCGAAGGGCGCGAGGAACGACATCTTCGCCCACAGGGCGGCGGTCTCGTCCGGCAGCACGCGGACCGTCGGGCCGGCCGCCGTCAGCGTCCGCGCGAGCGCGTCGAGGCGCGGGCGCGGCACGGTGTCGCCGGTCAGGTCGATCTTGGCGAACGAGCTCCCGTGCTCGATCACCCCAGGGGCGACGCGGGTGGACTCGACGCGGATGACGCCGGGGGCGACCCCGTCCGGACGGTGGTGCGCGCGCAGGGCTGCCGGGTGCTCGACGCCGTTCAGCAGCGGCACGAGCAGGGTGTCGTCGCCGAGCGCCGGGGCGGGGATGCGGGTCACAGCCGCGTCGAGCGCCGTGTGCTTGACGGCGATCAGGACCGCGTCGACCGGAGCGCGCAGCTCGGTGTCCGCGTCGACGGGGGCGGTGAAGTCGCCGAACACTGCGCTGCGGACGCGGATGCCCTGCGTGCGCAGGACCTTCGCGGTGTCCTCCCCGGCCAGACACGTCACCCGGACCCCCGCGCGGGACAGCAGGGCGGCGAGCAGTCCGCCCACCCCGCCGGGGCCGAGGACGGCGACGGTGCTTATCTCATGCGGCATGGTGCTGTCGTTCCTCTCGTCGGTCGGCCCCGCGGGAGCGGTGGCCGCCAAAGAGATGATCGTGGCACAGGAGGGGAGCGCGGGGGCAGACTGTGAGCATGTGCCGGAGTATCAAGACGTTGCGTCCGCCCGCGTTGCCCGAGGAGGCGACCGAGGACGAGGTGCGCGCCGCAGCCCTGCAGTACGTCCGCAAGGTGTCCGGTTTCCGGGCCCCGGCCGAGCACAACCGGGAGGTGTTCGAGCGGGCGGTGGAGGCCGTCGCCGCGGCCACTGCGGAGCTGCTGGACGGCCTCGAGGTGCGCGGCGCGTCCCGCGGCGCCACGGCGCGGGCCTAAGAGGGCGTTTATGCAGGTCAAGCCCTAAATATGGCTCTCGCCCCTGCCCTGCTTTGGGGTCTTCATCCCATAGGCGGCGAATGATGGTCTCCAGGGCGGATGCTCAGCCATCCGTCTCGTTCGCTTCCATGCCTG
>NZ_JBIRUL010000025.1:0-110462 GCF_044335095.1 Streptomyces sp. NPDC020597
TATCAGACCGTTTCCCGATCCGATTTCCTCGGTGCTTTCCAGGTTCCCCGCTTATCTCGCGGTTTCCCTTTCCGGCGGTTCCGACTCTACCAGACCCTTTCGGTTCTGATTCCCGGTCAGCGGGAGTTGCCTTCCCGGCTGTTGGGCCGTTCCGACGAGTGAGACTTTAGCGGATTCCCTGCCTCCGAAGCCAATCGGGGCCTGCGTCCTTTCGAACGCGGATTCCTCATTTCGCGAATACGCACGCCAATGAACGCGACAGCAGACGAGTCGACTGTTGTCGAGTGGTTGGTTGGTACCTGCGGAATGGCTGTCCGGGGACCGACCGGGGTCGGCGCTCACGTCGGACAACTCGGAGAACACTACGTTTCACGTCGGGGTGTGTCAACTGATGTCCCGGGAACACCCCGGAGGCGTAGTCTGGCTCCCATGACTACGCGTACGTGCACCCAGCTGTGGTGGGCCGCCTGACAGGCGGCCGTGTTCACGTATGCACTCAACGGCCGCCGCTCCGGCGGCCGTTCTCGTTTCTCCCACCAGAACCCGGGGGCCGGCCGGGACGGCGGTCTCGACCAGGAGGTGGAGAGATGGAGCGGGTCTTCAGCGGAGTCAAGCCGACCGGGCATCTGACGCTGGGGAACTACCTGGGCGCGCTGCGGCAGTGGGCCGAGGTCGATCAGCACCGGGCCGACTCCCTGTTCTGCGTCGTCGACCTGCACGCGCTGACCGTCGACCATGATCCGGCGCGGGTGCGACGGCTGAGCCGGCAGGCGGCCACGCTGCTGCTGGCCTCGGGACTCGATCCGCAGCTGTGCACCGTCTTCGTCCAGAGTCATGTGGACGAGCATGCACGGCTGTCGTACCTGCTGGAGTGCGTGGCCACCGACGGCGAGATGCGGCGGATGATCCAGTACAAGGAGAAGGCCGCGCGGGAGCGGGAGCGCGGGGGCAGTGTGCGGCTGTCGCTGCTGACGTATCCCGTACTGATGGCGGCGGACATCCTGGCCTACGGGACTCATGAGGTGCCGGTCGGGGACGACCAGGCGCAGCATGTGGAGCTGGCGCGGGACCTGGCGGTGCGGTTCAACCAGCGGTACGGGCACACCTTCGTGGTGCCGAAGGCGACGCTGCCCGCGGTCGCGGCGCGGGTGATGAACCTGCAGGAGCCTGCGTCCAAGATGGGCAAGAGCGACGACTTCGGGCCCGGCATCGTCTATCTGCTGGACGAGCCGGAGGTGGTGCGCAGGAAGATGACGCGGGCCGTCACCGACAGCGGGCGGGAGGTCGTGTACGACCGGGCGGGGCGGCCCGGGGTCGCGAACCTGCTGGAGATCCTCGCCGCGTGCACCGGCGGTGATCCGGAGGCGATGAGCGCCGGGTACACGTCGTACGGCGCTCTGAAGAAGGACGCCGCCGACGCGGTGGTGGCGGTCCTGGAACCGCTGCAGGCCAGGCACCGGGAGCTGTGCGCCGACCCGGTGTACGTGGAGAGAGTGCTGCGGGACGGGGCCGAGAAGGCGCGGGACATGGCCCGGCCGGTCGTGGACCGCGCCTATCGCGCGATCGGGCTGCTTGCGCCGCTGACGGAACCGGCGGCGGATGCGCGGTCCGGGATCACGGCGGAGTCGGCGACGGCGTCCGCGGCGGAGGCGGCGTTGAACGCGGCCCGGTAGGCACGGGGGCTGGTGGCGAGGCGTGATGCGAAGTGCTGGCGCATCGTGACCTCGCTGCCGAAGCCGGCGCGCCGGGCGACCTCGGGCATGGCGAGGTCCGTGCGCTCGAGCAGTCGTTGGGCGGCGGCGATCCGCTGGTCGAGGAGCCAGCGCAGCGGGGTTGCCCCGGTCTCGGCGGTGAAGTGACGGGCGAAGCTGCGCGGGGACATGCCCGCGTGCGCGGCGAGCTCGGCGACGGTGAGTGGTTCGTGCAGCCGGCGCAGGGCGTGTTCGCGCACGGTGGCGAGGGCGTCGGCGTCCCGGTCCGCACGGGGCGTGGGGTGCTCGATGAACTGGGCCTGGGTGCCGGTGCGGAAGGGGGCGGTGACCATCGAGCGGGCGATGGTGGCGGCCGCTTCCGCGCCGTGGGAGCGGCGGACCAGATGGAGGCAGAGGTCGATTCCGGCTGCCGTGCCGGCGGCGGTCCAGATGTTGTCGTCCTCGATGAAGAGGGCGTCGGGGACGACGTCGACCCGGGGGTGGTGGGTGCGGAGGAGGTCGACGAGGTTCCAGTGGGTGATCGCTCGGCGGCCGTCCAGGAGGCCGGCCTGGGCGAGGGTGAAGGCGCCGCCGCAGAGGGCCGCGAGGGTGGTGCCGCGCGCGTGGGCGCGCTGGAGGGCGTCGAGAACGGGTGCGGGCGCCGGGGTGAGGTGGTCGTCCAGACCGGGGACGAGGACCAGATCGGCGCGGGAGAGCCAGGACAGGGGGCGGTCCGGGAAGAGAGCCAGCCCGCCGCGCATCGGGACGGGCGTCGTGGGGTCGACGGCGACGCGGCGGAGTTCGAAGGCCGGGGCGCCGCGGTCGGTGCGGTCGGTTCCCCAGACCTCGTTGATGACGGAGACGTCGAAGGCGCGGATGCCGGGGAACGCGACGAGGGCGACCCGGTGGGCGGGCTTCTTCATGGCTGGCAGTAAACCATCGATCGATGACTTCTGTGCCTCTGGGGCGTGTCCCGGGGCGGCGGCAGGATCGTGGGCATGGACATCGCAGAGAACGCAGCGCTGGTGGTCGTGGACGTGCAGAAGGGCTTCGAGGAGCTCGGGTTCTGGGGCGAGCGCAACAATCCGGGGGCGGACGACAACATCGCCGCCCTCATCGACGTCTGGCAGGCCTCGGGGCGGCCGGTCGTGTTCGTGCGGCACGACTCGTCGGGGCCGCGGTCGCCGTTGCGGGCGGGATATCAGGGCAACGACTTCAAGGAGTACGTGGAGGAGAGAAGGGGGCGGGGTGCGGGACCCGAGCTGCTCGTCACGAAGACCGTGAACTCGGCGTTCCTCGGGACGCCTGATCTGGGGGCCTGGCTGACGGCTCAGGGGATCGAGCAGATCGTGGTCGCCGGGATCCAGACCAACATGTGCGCGGAGACGACGGCGCGGATGGGCGGGAACCTCGGGTACGACGTGCTGTTCGCGTACGACGCGACGTACACGTTCGGTCTGGAGGGGCCGTTCGGCTGGCGGCGGAGCGCCGAGGAGCTGGCGCAGGCCTCGGCGGTGTCGCTGCACGGGGGCGGGTTCGCGCGCGTGGTGACCACGAAGGAGATCGTGGGGGCGGCCGGCGGGTGAACGCCGGGCCGCCGCTTCGCCCTCCCCCTGGGCGGCCGTTCTCGGGGAGTCAGTCCTTCTTGCCGGAGGCCAGTGCGCGGCTGCGGTCGCGGGCGGCTTCCAGGGCGGCGATGAGCGCGGCCCGTACGCCGTGGTTCTCGAGTTCGCGGATCGCGTTGATGGTGGTGCCGGCGGGGGAGGTGACGTTCTCGCGGAGCTTGACGGGGTGTTCGCCGCTGTCGCGGAGCATCGTGGCGGCGCCGATCGCGGACTGGACGATCAGGTCGTGGGCCTTGTCGCGAGGCAGGCCGAGCAGGATGCCGGCGTCCGTCATGGCTTCGACCAGGTAGAAGAAGTAGGCCGGGCCGGAGCCGGAGAGCGCGGTGCAGGCGTCCTGCTGGGACTCCGGGACGCGGAGCGTCTTGCCGACGGCGCCGAAGATCTCCTCGGTGTGGGCGAGGTGGCCGGCGGTGGCGTGGGTGCCGGCCGAGATGACGGACATGGCCTCGTCGACGAGGGCGGGCGTGTTCGTCATGACGCGGACGACGGGCGTTCCGGGGGCGAGGCGCTCCTCGAAGAAGGAGGTGGGGATGCCGGCCGCTCCGCTGATGACCAGGCGGTCGGCCGGGACGTGGTCGGCGAGTTCGGCCAGGAGGGCGCCCATGTCCTGCGGCTTCACCGTGAGGATGAGGGTGTCGGCGCTCTTGGCGGCCTCGGCGTTGGTGACCGGGGTGACTCCGTAGCGGGTGCGGAGTTCTTCGGCGCGCTCGGGACGGCGGGCGGTGACGAGGAGGTCGGCGGGGGGCCAGCCGCCGCGGATCATGCCGCTGAGGAGGGCTTCGCCGATCTTGCCGGTGCCGAGGACTGCGACTTTCTGGGTCATGGCTGGGGGGTCCTCCGGAGGGGTGCGTCGTGGGCGTGCGCGCCGCGGTGATGCCGTCTTCGTCCGGGGTCATCCTCGCATCGGGGGTGGTGGGGCGGTCGGCGCGTCCGGTGGGCGGACGGGGGTTTTCGCCCCCGCCGCCCCTTCCCGTCCCGTCCCTGGGGAGCTGCCCCCAGACCCCGGTTCGGCCCTGGACGGGCCTCGTCCTCGAGCGCCCGACGGGCTGGCAGGGGGGTCATGGCGTGCGGCGGCGGAGGGTCGCTGCGCCCAGGCAGAGGACCAGGAGGGCGCAGCCGCCGACGATGACGACGTCCCGTACGAAGGTGGCCGTCATGTCGGTGTGGGTGAGGACCTCGTTCATGCCGTCGACCGCGTACGACATGGGGAGGACGTCCGAGAGGGTCTCCAGGGCCGGGTGCATGGTGTCGCGGGGGGCGAAGAGGCCGCAGAGGAGCAGCTGGGGGAAGATCACCGCGGGCATGAACTGGACGGCCTGGAACTCGGAGGCCGCGAAGGCCGAGACGAAGAGGCCGAGGGCGGTGCCGAGGAGGGCGTCGAGCAGCGCGACCAGGAGGAGCAGCCAGGGGCTGCCGGTGACGTCCAGGTCGAGGAACCAGACGGCCAGGCCGGTGGCGAGGGCCGACTGGACGATCGCGAGGGCTCCGAAGGCCAGGGCGTAGCCGGCGATGAGGTCGCCCTTGCCGAGGGGCATCGCGAGGAGGCGTTCGAGGGTGCCCGAGGTGCGTTCGCGCAGGGTGGCGATGGACGTGACCAGGAACATCGTGATCAGCGGGAAGATGCCCAGCAGGGACGCGCCGACGTTGTCGAAGGTGCGGGGGCTGCCGTCGAAGACGTACCGGAGCAGGAACAGCATCACGCAGGGGATGAGGATCATCAGCGCGATGGTGCGGGGGTCGTGGCGCAGCTGGCGCAGGACGCGGGCGGCGGTGGCGGTGGTCCGGGAGGCGTTCAGGGCGCCGGTCGGGGCGGGCGCACGGACGGGCGTCGGGGCGTCGGGGGTGCCGGGGATGTCGGGGGTCGTCGTGGTGGTCATCGGGTGGTCTCCTTGGTGCGGGCCGCTTCCGTCGCTGCGTCCACGAGGTGCAGGAAAGCCGACTCGACCGTGTCCGCCCCGGTGCGGGTGCGCAGGTCGTCGGGGGTCGCGTCGGCGAGGATCTCGCCCTCGCGCATCAGGAGCAGGCGGTGGCAGCGCTCGGCCTCGTCCATGACGTGGGAGGAGATGAGGAGGGTCGCGCCGCGGGTCGCGGCGATGTCGTGGAAGAGGTTCCACAGGTCGCGGCGCAGGACCGGGTCCAGGCCGACGGTCGGTTCGTCGAGGACCAGGAGTTCCGGGGCGCCCAGCAGGGCGACGGCCAGGGAGACGCGGTTGCGCTGACCGCCGGAGAGGTTGCCGGCGAGGGCGTCGGCGTGGGTGGTGAGGTCCACGTCCGCGATAGCGCGGGTGACGTTCTCCCAGCGGCGGTCCGCTGCCGCTCGGCCCGGGTCGAGGATCGCGGCGAAGTAGTCCAGGTTCTGGCGGATCGTCAGGTCGTCGTAGACCGACGGCGCCTGGGTGACGTAGCCGATGCGGGTGCGCAGGTTGGCGTGGCCTGCGGGGCGGCCCAGCACGTCGAGGGTCCCGGCGACCTTGGCCTGGGTGCCGACGATCGAGCGCATCAGAGTCGACTTGCCGCATCCGGAGGGCCCGAGCAGACCGGTGATCTGGCCGCGGGGGACGGTGAAGTCGAGGGCGCGCAGGACGGTGCGCGGCCCCCGGACCACGGTCAGGCCTTCGGCGCGTACGGCGGGTGCGTCGGGCGGACGGGCGCCGGATCCCTTGGAATTCATCATGTGATGAATAATGCTCGCGGAGCAGGGCGCCGTCAAGGTGCGGTGCGGGAGCGGACGGGGCGGAGCGGAGGCAGGGCCTCGGAGCGGATGCCGGGGCTGCACATGCGTGCGCGGCGGCCCCGCAGGTGGGGCCGCCGCGCACGGTCGGGCGGGGAGCAGGAGAGGAGAGGAGAGGAGAGGAACGGAGGGGCGAAGGGTGGAGGGGAGGACGGCTCGGGTCAGGGCTTGATCGCGAGCAGCAGGACGACGTCGTAGACCTCTTCGACGATGCCGTCGGGGAAGGTCCGTATCAGGTGGTCGCGTTCCTCGGCGAGGTAGGCGGCGGCTGCCTCCGCGCCGTGGACCAGGAAGATCGAATGGCTGCCGATGTTGGCCAGATGGGTGTCCACGGGGACCCGGCGGCTCCAGCGGACCGTGCGATGGACCAGGTCGAGGCGGCCCTCGGGGTCGACGACACGGACGTCCACGTTCTTGTTGCCGGCGCCGGTGTTCTGCCCGAAGTGGCGTCCCAGGCGTTCCGCCGCCTCCGCGAGCCAGGGCACGTCGAGGGCGTCGGTGTTCCACCACAGCGCCAGCGCGCCGCCCGGACGCAGCACCCGCAGCGCTTCCGGGACCGAGCGCGCCGGGTCGGTCCAGTGCCAGGACTGGGCGTAGGTGAGGAAGTCGACGCAGGAGCGGGCCAGCGGGAGGCGGTTGCCGTCGCCGCGGACGACCGGCACGCCGGGAAGCGCCAGGCGCAGCTGCGCGGCCATGCCGTCCCCGGGTTCGACGGCGAGGACGTCAGCGCCGCGGGCGTGCAGGCGCGCGGTCGACAGGCCGGTGCCGGCCCCGACGTCCGCTGTCCGCGCGCCGGTGAGGCGGCGGCCGGCGAGGTCCTCGATCACGTCGAAGAGGGCGTCCGGGTAGGAGGGCCGGTTCGCGGCGTACTGGGCCGCGGCGGCATCGAAGGACCGGGCTCGGGCCGCGTGGGAGGGGGCGGGAGTGGAAGCCGTCATGGGGCCATGGTGGCCGGGGCGGGCGGGGAGCGGAACAGGACCCCTGGCCCTGCTCGGGGCGGCTCAGCGGCGGCGGCGCTTCTTCGAGGGGTTGCCGGTGCGGCGCTTCGTGCGGCTTTCGTGCCGCAGACGGGCCGCCTCGTACTCCTCGCGGTGGAGCCTCTCGCCGGGCGCCTCGGTGAGGGCGCGGAAGAAGTACGCGAGCAGCGAGCCGACGAAGCCCACCGCCAGCAGTCCGCGCAGGGACGCCTGACGGTCGGGGTCGGGACGCTTGGCGAAGCCGTCCCAGGTGTGCCGGAAGGCGAGCGCGCTGCACACCGCGAACATCACGACGACCAGGACGGTCACGAAGCCGCCCAGGCCGGCGATCGCGATGCCCTGGTAGGCGAAGCGCAGGACGAGGCACGAGACCACGACGGCGAGCAGTGAGCCGAGGGCGACCGCGCCGCGCCGGACCGCGTAGCCCCGCGGGCCGCCGTCGTGGTTGAGCCAGGTGGTGCCGAAGAACCGGAGGGGCTCGGGGCGGGGGCCGGTGCCGGCAGGGTCTCCCGCCGGGCCGGTCGGGGCGCCCGGGGAGACCTCGGCGGCGCGCGGGGATTGCGCCGGGCTGTCCGGGGTGCCGTTTTCGTCGCTCACGGCACGATTATGGCTCCGCGTGCGGACGGTCCTACGGGTGGGGCCCGCGCAGGGCCGGCCGGGCGGGTGTTCGCGGTTCGTCCGGCCGGGGAGTGCTCGTGGGCCGCCAGCCCGGGGGCGCGGCGCCCAGGGGCCGGAGACACCCGGGGACCGGAGACCCGGGGACCCGGGGACCGGAGACCCGGGGACCGGAGACCCGGGGACCGGAGACCCGGGGACCGGAGACCCGGGGGCCGGAGACCCGGGGGCCGGAGACGCGGGGGCCGGAGACGCGGGGGCCGAGGGTCGGTGAGCCGTCGCGGATCGCGACCCCGCCCGCGATCACCGGCTCCCGACCCTCGGCCCCCGACCGCTGACCCCGCCCGGAGTCCGCCTCCTCGATCAGGAGCAGCGCGGTGCGATGTAGCCGTCGCTGCCGGTCCGCACGTACGCGTCCGAGACGAACTGGCCGTCGGCGATGTTGTCCCAGATGTTCGTGGTGCCGTACGGGCCGGAGACCGACGTGCCCGGGCTCTGGCAGAACACGGGGACCTTCACGCCCTCGGCCAGCACCCGCACGACCGAGTAGCCGGTGCCGGGGCCGCTGCGTACGTTCAGCCGGACGCCCGGCGCGACCGGATAGTAGGTGAGCGCGGCGGTCGCGGTCGCGGTGACGGCTTGCGCCGCTTCGCTGTTCCCGGTCTCTTCCACGCGTTCGACAGACATGTGAAACCTCCCCCGTTGCACCCCATGACTGCCATGGGGTCCCGTTGATTCCCCCGAAACCGCTCATGAAACACACGTACGGAATTCGTACGCGGAGGCTAGCAAGCCGCCTCTGCGCCGTACGAGTCATCGACTAGGCTCCGTGCGGCGCGCGCGCGGATGAGCGGATGAACAGCACGGGGGTGGTCCATGACGCCACAGCGCAACACCGGAGCGGGCGCGGAAGCGGAACTTCCGGAGTACGCAGGTCACTACCGTCTCGAGGAGTGCCTGGGTTCCGGCGGCATGGGCGTGGTGCATCTGGCCCGCAGCACCTCCGGCATGAAGGTCGCGGTCAAGGTCGTGCACGCCCGGTTCGCCCGCGATCCCGAGTTCAGGGGGCGGTTCCGGCAGGAGGTGGCGGCCGCCCGCCGGGTGAGCGGGGCGTTCACCGCGCCCGTCGTCGACGCGGACCCGGAGGCCGAACGGCCTTGGATGGCAACCCTGTTCATCCCCGGCTCGACCATCGCCGAGCAGGTGAAGCGGAACGGGCCCATGAACGCCGGTGAGTTGCGGCGGCTGATGGCCGGCCTCGCGGAGGCGCTGCGGGACATCCACCGGGTGGGCGTCGTGCACCGGGATCTGAAGCCGAGCAACGTGCTGCTCGCCGAGGACGGTCCGAAGGTGATCGACTTCGGCATCTCCCGCCCGAAGGACAGCGAACTTCGCACCGAGACGGGCAAGTTGATCGGCACGCCGCCGTTCATGGCGCCGGAGCAGTTCCGGCGTCCGCGGGAGGTCGGGTCCGCCGCCGACGTCTTCGCGCTCGGCTCCGTGATGGTGCACGCGGCGACGGGACGCGGGCCGTTCGACTCCGACAGCCCGTACGTCGTCGCCTACCAGGTCGTCCACGACGAGCCGGACCTGACCGGCGTGCCGGACAACCTCGCGCCGCTGGTGACGCGTTGCCTCGCGAAGGAGCCGGAGGACCGGCCCACCCCCGACGAACTCATGCGCGAACTGCGGACGGTGGCCGCCTCCTACGACACGCAGGTGTTCACACCGCCGCAGCGGGCTCTCGAGGAGCCGGAGCCCGGGCCGGCCGCCGGGCCCGCGGCGGAAGCCGGTAGCGCAACGGAAAGCGATGTCGCAACGGAAGGCGCTGCCGCCGGCGACCGGGAGCCCGGGGCGGGCGAGGGCGGGAAGCCGCGGGGGCGGCGCAGGCGCAGGGCGCTCGCGGCCGGCGCGCTGGCCGTCGTCCTCTGCGGCGGCGCGCTCGGGGCGGCGCGGATGCTCGGGGACGGCGACGCCGGCCGGGACGGACGAGGTGCCACGGGCGGCGCGCATCCCTCGTCGCCCGCCCTCGCCGACTGGAGCGTGCGGCCCGTGAAGGGCGGCGGCGAGGTCGCGCACGGCGGCGCGGGCGGACTGCCGCAGTGCGTGTACGGCACGCGACTGCTGGTGTGCGCGCAGTCCGGGCAGGTGTCCGCGCTGGACGCGTCCGACGGGCGCGTGCTGTGGCGGCGGGCGGTTCCCGAGGGTGACGGATCGGTCGAGGCGCCGACGCTCGCCGGCGGACTGGCGCTGGTGGTCACGCACGCGGGCCGGCGGATGGAGGCGCTCGACCCGGCGTCGGGCGTGCCGCGCTGGCAGCGGGACCTGACGCCGTACCCGGGCGTCCGCACCGTCGGCGGCATGCTGCTGCTGACGGCGACCGACGCCACGGTCACCGGCGTGGACGCGGCGACGGGCAGGACGGCGTGGAACCGGCGGATCCCGGGACTGAGCGAACCGTACTTCGAGTCGTTCGCGCAGGACGCGCACCCGCTGGCGTACGCGTCGAGCACGTCGGACGACGGGCGGCACACCCGGGTCACGGCCGTGGACCCGGCGACCGGGAAGGTGCGCTGGGAAAAGCGGTTCGACGGGAAGGTCGCCCCCGCGGGCGCCGCCGGCGACGGTCTCGTCCTGCTGTCCGAGGGCAGTGCGTACGGCGACGTGGACGCCGTGCTCCGCTACCGCCCGGGGGACGCCGCACCGCGGCGGACCGGCCTGGGCGTCGCCCTCCAGGGGGTGCGCGCCACCGTGCACGCCGACCGGGTCTACCTGCTGGCCTTCGACGGGACGCTGACGGCCGTCGACACGGTCGCGGGGAAGGAGCTGTGGTCCCTGCAGACGGCGGTCAGCCGGGGGTCGGCGCCCTCCGCCGACGGCGAGCACGTGTACTTCGGCGCCGCCGACGGACGTCTCCTCGCGGTGGACGCCGACCGGGGCAGGCTCGTCGGGCAGACGCGACTGCGGCTCGGGGCCGAGTCGGACAAGGTGGTGGCCTCGCTGCCCGCGCCCGTGGCGGTCGACGGCCGCGTCTACGCCGGCGCGCCCGACGGAACCGTCTTCACGGTCGACGGGCGGGCGCCGCAGGACTGGTAGCCGCGGCCGGCACGCGCCGAGGGCCGCCCCCGCACGGAATACCGGCGGAGACGGCCCTCAGGGCGTCGGTGCTTCAGGGCGTCGGTGCTTCAGGGCCTCAGGGCCTCAGGGCCTCAGGGCCTCAGCCCAGCTTCGACACGTCCCGCACTGCGCCCTTGTCGGCGCTCGTCGCCATCGCGGCGTAGGCCCGCAGCGCGGCGGACACCTTGCGCTCACGGTTCTTCGGGGCGTAGACGCCCCCGAGGGCCGCCTCGCGCCGGGCGAGCTCGGCGTCGTCCACGAGGAGCTCGATGGTGCGGTTCGGGATGTCGATGCGGATGCGGTCGCCGTCCTCGACGAGCGCGATGGCGCCGCCGGAGGCCGCCTCGGGGGACGCGTGGCCGATGGACAGGCCGGAGGTGCCGCCGGAGAAGCGGCCGTCGGTGATCAGGGCGCAGGTCTTGCCGAGGCCGCGGCCCTTGAGGAAGGACGTCGGGTAGAGCATCTCCTGCATGCCCGGGCCGCCCTTGGGGCCCTCGTAGCGGATGACGACGACGTCGCCGTCCGTCACCTGCTTGTTGAGGATCTTCTCGACGGCCTCCTCCTGCGACTCGCAGACGACCGCCGGGCCCTCGAAGGTCCAGATCGACTCGTCGACGCCGGCCGTCTTGACCACGCAGCCGTCGACGGCGAGGTTGCCGCGCAGCACGGCGAGGCCGCCGTCCTTGCTGTAGGCGTGCTCGGCGGAGCGGATGCAGCCGCCCTCGGCGTCCTCGTCCAGCGCCTCCCAGCGCTCGGACTGGGAGAAGGCCTCGGCGGAGCGGACGCAGCCGGGAGCCGCGTGCCACAGTTCGACGGCCTCGGGCGAGGGGGATCCGCCCCGGACGTCCCAGGTCTTCAGCCAGTCCGCCAGGGACGGGCTGTGGACCGAGTGCACGTCCTCGTTGAGCAGGCCGGCGCGGTGCAGTTCGCCGAGCAGGGCGGGGATGCCGCCGGCCCGGTGCACGTCCTCCATGTAGTACGTGCGGTTCTTCGCGACGTTCGGCGCGACCTTGGCCAGGCAGGGCACGCGCCGCGAGACCTCGTTGATCTCCTCCAGGCCGAACGGGACGCCCGCCTCCTGGGCGGCGGCGAGGAGGTGCAGGATCGTGTTGGTCGAGCCGCCCATCGCGATGTCGAGGGCCATCGCGTTCTCGAAGGCCGCGATGGTGGCGATGTTGCGGGGCAGGACCGTCTCGTCGTCCTGCTCGTAGTAGCGGCGGGTGATGTCCATGACCGTGCGGCCCGCGTCCTCGTACAGCGCCCTGCGGGCGGTGTGCGTGGCGAGGACCGAGCCGTTGCCCGGGAGGGAGAGACCGATGGCCTCGGTCAGGCAGTTCATCGAGTTGGCGGTGAACATGCCGGAACAGCTGCCGCAGGTCGGACAGGCGTTCTCCTCGATGCGGAGGATGTCCTCGTCCGAGATCTTGTCGTTGACGGCGTCGGAGATCGCGTCGACCAGGTCGAGCGTGCGGACCGTGCCGTCGACGAGCGTGGCGCGGCCGGACTCCATGGGGCCGCCGGAGACGAAGACCGTCGGGATGTTCAGGCGCAGGGCCGCGTTCAGCATGCCCGGGGTGATCTTGTCGCAGTTGGAGATGCAGATCAGGGCGTCGGCGCAGTGCGCCTCGACCATGTACTCCACGCTGTCCGCGATCAGGTCGCGGGAGGGCAGGCTGTAGAGCATGCCGCCGTGGCCCATCGCGATGCCGTCGTCGACGGCGATCGTGTTGAACTCGCGCGGGATGCCGCCGGCCTCGCGGACGGCGTCGCTGACGATCCGGCCGACCGGCTGCAGGTGGGTGTGGCCGGGCACGAACTCGGTGAAGCTGTTGGCCACCGCGATGATCGGCTTCCGGCCGATGTCCGCACCGGGTACACCGGAGGCGCGCATAAGGGCGCGGGCGCCCGCCATGTTGCGGCCGTGGGTGACTGTGCGGGACCTCAGCTCGGGCATCGTCGCTCGCTCCTTCAGAGACTGCGATCAGAGACTTCTGACTGCAGACGAGCGTACGCCGGTCATCCAGAGGGCGGACAATGTGTCCGTATACCGGGACGAATGTCTCACCCGCCGGGCGTGGCTCACGGTCCGGTCAGATGGCCCTGCACGACCGGCGCCACGCGCGCGACGATCTGCTCCAGATCCGCCGAGGCCAGCGGCTCCACCTTGATGACGTAGCGCAGCATCGCGCAGCCGACCAGTTGTGCCGCCGCGAGTTCGGCGCGCAGCTCGGCGTCCGGCAGGTCGAGCTGGGCGGCGACCCGGCGCAGCAGCTGCGAGGAGACGAGGCGCCGGAAGACGGCGGCCGCGGTGTCGTTGTTCACGGCCGAGCGCACGATCGCCAGCAGGGGCTTGCGGGTGGCCGGGTTCTCCCAGACGCCGAGGACGAAGCGGGCGAGCCGCTCGCCGACCTGGTCCAGGGGCCCGTCGGCGATCGCCTCCGGCGCGTTGAGCGCGGGCGCGAAGGCCACCTCGATCGAGGCCTCGAAGACCTGCTCCTTGGTGCCGAAGTAGTGGTGCACGAGGGCCGGGTCGACGCCGGCCGCCTTCGCGATGCCGCGCACGGACGTCTTCTCGTAGCCCCGCTCGGAGAACTCCTCACGGGCGGCCGCCAGGATGCGGTCCCGGGTGTCCGCCGACTCCGCGCGCGGGGGGCGGCCCCGTCGGCGGGCCGTGACGCCGGTCATCGGCGGCGGGCCTTCGGACGCCGGAACCCGGCCGGGGACTTCGGCGATGAGGACCTCGAGGAGGACCTCGAGGACGGCATCGCGGGCCCCCGGGAGCCGTCGTCGGACGACGACTCCGCCGAGGACGGCCCCGTCGGCCCCGTCGGCCCCGGCGGGTCCGGCGGGTCCGGCGGGGACGAGGCGGCCGGGGAGGCGGCCGGGGACGGCCTGCGGGGCGCCGAGGGCGACACGGGCGCGGAGAGCGCGCCCGGCGAGGAGGCCGAGGCCAGGTGCAGGCGGGTGAAGGCGAGGGCCTCCGCCAGGTCGGCCTCCCGTTCGGCGCCGGACATCGCGCGCCGAGTGTTGACCTCGATGACGACGTGCCCGTCGAAGCCGCGCTGCGCGAGCCGTTCCAGCAGCTCGGCGCAGGGCTGGGAGCCGCGCCCGGGAACGAGGTGCTCGTCCTTCGCCGAACCGTTTCCGTCGGCGAGGTGGACATGGCCCAGCCGGTCGGCCATGCGGTCGACCATCTGCATCGCGTCCGCGCGGGCCGTCGAGGCGTGGCTGAGGTCGATGGTGAAGTGCCGGTAGTCGTCCTTCGTGACGTCCCAGTCGGGCGCGTAGGCGAGCATCTCGCGGTCGCGGTAGCGCCACGGGTACATGTTCTCGACGGCGAACCGCACGTCCGTCTCGTCGGCCATCCGCCAGATGCCGGTGACGAAGTCGCGCGCGTACTGACGCTGCCAGCGGAACGGCGGATGGACGACGACGGTGCTCGCGCCGAGCCTCTCCGCCGCCGCGCGGGCCCGCTGGAGCTTCGTCCACGGGTCGGTCGACCACACCCGCTGCGTGATCAGCAGGCAGGGGGCGTGAACGGCGAGAATCGGGATGCGGTGGTGGTCGCTGAGCCTGCGCAGCGCGTCGATGTCCTGGCTGACGGGGTCGTTCCAGACCATGACCTCGACGCCGTCGTACCCGAGGCGCGCGGCGATCTCGAAGGCCGTCGCCGTCGACTCCGGGTACACCGAGGCCGTCGACAGGGCGACCTTCGCATCCGGGATCCGTACGACTGGCTCTGCCATGGGGGACAGGTTACGGGGTGCGGTCGGGTGGGACCGCGCGCCCGATCGCCGTTGTGGTGTTCCCCACGGGCGGGCACGGGCGCCGGGGCCGTGCGCGCGGGGGGTGCGCGCCGGCGGTCGCGCACCCCCACGTGAGGAAGGGGGCGTGCGCTCCGTGCCGGGGCCCCGCGTGAGGGAGGCCCCGCTCCTGCGTCAGGTGGACACCATGTGATCCAGCTTGCGGAGGATCACGCCCTCCCGGAGCGCCCAGGGGCAGATCTCCAGCGTCTCCACGCCGAAGAGGTCCATCGCGCCCTCGGCCACCAGCGCGCCGGCGAGAAGCTGGTTGGCCCGGCCCTCGGACACGCCCGGGAGCTCGGCGCGCTGGGCCGTCGTCATGCCGGCGAGGCGGGGCACCCAGGACTCCAGGGACTCCCGCTTGAGCTCACGCTGCGTGTAGAGGCCGTCGGTGGAGCGGGCGGCCCCCGCGATACGGGCGAGCTGCTTGAACGTCTTCGACGTGCCGACGACGCGGTCGGGGGCGCCGAACCGGCTGAACTCGCCGACCGTGCGGGCGATCTGCGCCCGGGCGTGACGGCGCAGGGCGCGTATGTCCTCGGGGTCGGGCAGGTCGCCGGGAAGCCAGCCCGCGGTGAGGCGGCCGGCGCCCAGGGGCAGGGACGCGGCCGCGTCGGGCTCCTCGTCCATGCCGTACGCGATCTCCAGGGAGCCGCCCCCGATGTCCAGGACGAGCAGTTTACCCGCCGACCAGCCGAACCAGCGGCGGGCGGCGAGGAAGGTGAGCCGGGCCTCCTCGGCACCGGTGAGGACCTGGAGCTCCACGCCGGTCTCGGCATGCACGCGCGCGAGGACGTCGTCGGCGTTGGTGGCCTCGCGCACCGCGGAGGTCGCGAACGGCAGCAGGTCCTCGACGCCCTTGTCCTCGGCGGCCTGCAGGGCCTCGTGGACGACCGTGATCAGCCGGTCTATGCCGTCGTCGCCGATCGCCCCGTCCCCGTCGAGGAGTTGGGCGAGGCGCAGTTCCGCCTTGTGCGAGTGCGCGGGAAGCGGCCGCGCGCCGGGGTGGGCGTCCACCACCAGCAGATGCACCGTGTTCGATCCCACGTCGAGGACACCGAGTCTCATGTAGGGCACGCTACTGCCCGTGAGGCCGTCGGCCGTCCCCGAAGCGGCTTCCGGCGACTTACCCTGGACGCGTGCCAAAGACGAAAAAGGCGAAGACCGACAAATCAACCGGCGGGTCTTCGCGGGCTGACGCGGTGACGGCGCCCAAGAAGGCGAAGAAGGCCCTGGAAACGACCCTGGCAGCGGACGAGAAGGGGCTCGACTTCGCGCGCGCGTGGGTGGAGTTTCCGGATCCGGCGGACGACGAGCAGGTGTTCCGCTGCGATCTGACATGGCTGACCTCTCGTTGGAACTGCGTCTTCGGCAGCGGCTGCCAGGGCATCCAGGCGGGCCGCGCGGACGACGGGTGCTGCACGCTGGGCGCCCACTTCTCCGACGAGGACGACGAGAAGCGCGTCGCCGGACATGTGGCGAGGCTCACTCCCGACATCTGGCAGCACCACGCCGAGGGCACTCGGGACGGCTGGGTCGCGGAGGACGACGAGGGCTCGCGCCAGACCCGTCCGTTCAACGGCTCGTGCATCTTCCAGAACCGTCCGGGCTTCGCGGGCGGCGCGGGCTGCTCGCTGCACATCCTGGCCCTCAAGGAGGGCCGCGAACCGCTGGAGACCAAGCCGGACGTCTGCTGGCAGCTTCCGGTGCGGCGGACGTACGACTGGATCGACCTGCCCGACGACACGCGCGTGCTGCAGGTGTCGATCGGCGAGTACGACCGGCGGGGCTGGGGCCCCGGCGGCCACGACCTGCACTGGTGGTGCACGTCGGCGACCTCGGCGCACGGGGCGGGCGACCCGGTGTACGTCTCCTACCGGCCGGAGCTGACCGAGCTGATGGGCAAGGCCGGCTACGACCGCCTGGTCGAACTGTGCGAGGAACGCCTCGCCGGGCAGCTCCCGCTCCTCGCCCCGCACCCGGCTGACCCGGTGGACCCGGCACGCCGGACGGGCTGAGCGTCCCGCACGCGCAGGACGGGCAGGGCGCCCGCGGCGCTTCTCCGCCGGGCCGGGCGCCCTCGACGCGTCGGGGACGTGCCGCGGGGCGACCGAGACCGTGGGCGGCACGGTGGGCGACGACGCGGGCGGCGGGGAACGCAGGGGCGAAGGCATGACGGGCGCGGCTCAGGACGTCGCCGGGCCCGGCGGTTCGCCGTCGCCGGTCGCCGGCGGCGGGCTCTCCGGATCGGTCGGGGTCGGGTCGTCGGGGGCGGGGTCCGGGTTGGAGCCGGAGGGCGGGTCGGTGGGCGTCGGATCCGGCTCGGCCGGCGTCGTCGGCGTGGGGTCGGGGTCCGTGGCCGGGGGCGGGTCGCCGTGGCCGGGACCGGGGCCGTTTCCCGGACCGTGGCCGTGGCCGTGACCCGGACCCTTCCCGGGGCCGGACGGGCCGGGGGCGGTGCCGTAGCCCTCGATCGAGACGACGGCGCCCGCCGGGGCGACGGCCACGCGTGCGTGCCACGGCCCGGCCGGCTCGCGCAGGTGATCCACGAACACCTTCACCGTCACCGACTCCCCGGGCCGCAGGACGCCCGCGGACCGGCTCAGGTACAGCCAGGGCGCCGCGGTGACGGCCGACCACCGGACGGGACCGTCCGCGGCGGCGTCCGCGGTCAGAGTGACGAGGGTGGTGCCGCCGTGGGTGACGGCCGTCACGGAGATCCGCCCGGCGGTGCTCTCCCCCCGTCCCGTGACGCTGACGACCTCCACGGACACGTCCGGGTCGTCGCCCTTCGCGCGGTCGCTGCGGGGGCTGGTGCTGACGTTCCCGGCGTTCTCGTAACCTCCCGCCCCACCGTCCAGGGTGTCGGAGTCGTGCGCCTCGCTGACGCCGACCGAGCGCCCTTCGGCGCCCTCCCCCGTGGGCGTTCCCCGGTAGGCCGCCCACAGGGCGAGCACGGGAGCGGCGACGACGGTGGCGACGACGGTCGTCGTGACGGCACGCGCGCGCAGCCGCTCCCGGCGGGCGGCGTGGTCCTTGGGGTCCATCGGGAAGCCGCGCCGGTCGTAGCGCGGCGCTGTGGTCCGCCGTGCGCGCGGAAGGTGGTTCATGGCGCCGTGCAGCCGCGCGCGGGGCGCTTCCAGGACGGGCAGCTCGGCGGGGGTGACGCCGGCGCCGGGCCAGCGACCGGGGACGGCGCGTCCGGCGTCCCTGCGGCAGTGCGGGCAGTCGTCGACGTGCCGGACGAGTTCACGGCGCAGCGCGGCGTTGAGCACGAACTGGTTCCCGCCGGTCAGTCGCGCGACGCCGGGGCAGCCGCCGGTCTCGACCACGGCGAGGGCCGCACGCGTGCGTTCCACCTCGCAGGCGGCCGTGGCGAGCAGTTCGCGGGCGGCGGCGAGGTCCTTGCCGAGGACGGCTGCGACCTCGTGGACGGCGAGCTGGTGGCGCACGGCGAGTTCGAGCGCCTCGCGCTGTTCCGGGGTGGTGCCGGCGGCCTCCGGCCAGGCCAGCCGGGACAGCTCGCGGCTTTGCCGCTCCTGGTCGGGGTCCTGCGCGGCGGCGGCCGTGGCGGAACGGCCGGACGGTGTCGGCCCGGACGGGGCGGCGGTCGCCGGTTGCGGTCCCGGTTGCCGCCGGCGGCCCTCACGGTGCGCCGCGTGGGCGCTCCGGTGATGCTGCCTGGCCTCGGCGAGCCTGCGCAGACAGGCCCAGCGGGCCAGCGCGTAGAGCCATGCCCGGCGGTCGCCCTCGGCGTGCGGTCCGCGCTGACCGCGCCGCTCGGCGAACGCCAGCGCGTCGGCGAGGGCCGCGACGGCCACCTCGTGGTCGCACAGAACGGACAGGCAGTAGGTGAACAGGCCGTCCAGGTAGGGCTCGTAGGGCGTGGGCGGCCGCTGCGCGAGCGTGCGCGCCGCAGCGCCGTCGCGCGCCTCCCGGCGCGCCCGGTGCGCGCCGGTCGTGCGGGTCGGGGTTTCCGGGCTGCTGCTCATCACCCGTGCGACCGTAGGCGGCACGGAACCAGGTCTTCCCGCCCCTTGAGCCCTTTTAATTCGTACGGGTGAAACGATCCCTCAAAAGGGGACCGCCCCGGGGGGTCGCGTGGCTCGTTCGTGAGGGGACGTGGCTGATTCACAGGGGGCGCCGGTGTTTCGCGCCCCCTTCGTCCACAGGCACGTCCGGCTGTCGGTGCGGGCGGATACGGTTTCCCCATGGCTGCCCGTACGAAGACCACCAAGGACCGTCCGTCCTACCGCTGCACGGAGTGCGGCTGGCAGACGGCCAAGTGGCTCGGCCGCTGCCCCGAGTGCCAGGCCTGGGGCACGGTCGAGGAGTACGGCGCGCCCGCGGTCCGCACCACGGCGCCGGGGCGCGTCACCACCTCCGCCGTGCCCATCGGGCAGGTCGACGGGCGGCAGGCCACCGCCCGCCCCACCGGCGTGCCCGAGCTGGACCGCGTCCTCGGCGGCGGGCTCGTGCCCGGCGCGGTCGTGCTCCTCGCGGGCGAGCCGGGCGTCGGCAAGTCGACGCTGCTGCTGGACGTGGCCGCCAAGTCGGCGAGCGACGAGCACCGCACCCTGTACGTCACCGGTGAGGAGTCGGCGTCACAGGTCCGGATGCGCGCCGACCGCATCGGCGCCATCGACGACCACCTCTACCTCGCGGCGGAGACCGATCTGGCGGCCGTCCTCGGTCACTTGGACGCCGTCAAGCCGTCCCTGCTGATCGTGGACTCGGTGCAGACCGTGGCCTCCCCGGAGATCGACGGTGCGCCCGGCGGCATGGCCCAGGTCCGCGAGGTCGCGGGCGCCCTGATCCGCGCCTCGAAGGAACGCGGCATGTCCACGCTGCTGGTGGGACACGTCACCAAGGACGGCGCCATCGCGGGTCCGCGTCTTCTGGAGCACCTGGTCGACGTCGTCCTGAGCTTCGAGGGCGACCGGCACGCGCGGCTGCGCCTGGTGCGCGGCGTCAAGAACCGCTACGGCGCGACCGACGAGGTCGGCTGCTTCGAACTGCACGACGAGGGCATCACGGGCCTTGCCGACCCGAGCGGACTTTTCCTGACCCGTCGTGACGAACCGGTCCCGGGCACCTGCCTGACGGTCACCCTGGAGGGCCGCCGGCCGCTGGTCGCCGAGGTGCAGGCGCTCACCGTCGACTCCCAGATCCCCTCCCCCCGCCGCACGACGTCCGGCCTGGAGACCTCGCGCGTCTCGATGATGCTGGCCGTCCTCGAGCAGCGCGGCCGGATCAGCGCACTCGGCAAGCGGGACATCTACTCGGCGACGGTCGGCGGCGTGAAGCTCTCGGAGCCCGCCGCGGACCTGGCCATCGCCCTCGCCCTGGCGTCCGCCGCCAGTGACACCCCGCTGCCCAAGAACCTGGTCGCGATCGGCGAGGTGGGCCTCGCGGGCGAGGTCAGACGGGTCACGGGCGTGCAGCGCAGGCTCGCCGAGGCCCACCGTCTGGGCTTCACGCACGCGCTCGTACCGGGCGATCCCGGCAAGATCCCGGCGGGCATGAAGGTCCTGGAAGTGGCGGACATGGGGGACGCCCTGCGGGTCCTGCCGCGCTCCCGTCGCCGAGAGGCCCCACAGGACGCGGAGGACCGCCGGTAGACTTTGCCCTGGTCTCGCCCGTCCGTACGAACGAGTGCGCGAAACGGGGACGCCTCAGACCCCAGTGACCGGAGGAGTGCAGTGGCAGCCAACGACCGGGCGGCAGCTCCCGGAAAGTCCGGTGGGAGTTCCGGTGCCGACGGCCTGATGCGCGCCGCGCTGAGCGCGGTGGCCCCCGGCACGGCCCTGCGCGACGGCCTGGAGAGGATCCTCCGCGGCAACACCGGCGGGCTGATCGTGCTGGGCTCCGACAAGACGGTCGAGGCGATGTGTACGGGCGGGTTCGTCCTGAACGTGGAGTTCGCGGCCACGCGTCTGCGTGAGCTGTGCAAGCTCGACGGCGGCATCGTGGTCTCCTCCGACCTGTCGAAGATCCTCCGGGCCGGCGTCCAGCTGGTGCCCGACCCCATGATCCCCACGGAGGAGACCGGCACCCGCCACCGCACTGCGGACCGGGTCAGCAAGCAGGTCGGCTTCCCGGTCGTCTCGGTCTCGCAGTCCATGCGCCTGATCGCCCTGTACGTCGACGGTCAGCGCCGGGTCCTGGAGGACTCGGCGGCGATCCTGTCCCGCGCGAACCAGGCGCTGGCCACCCTGGAGCGCTACAAACTCCGCCTCGACGAGGTCGCGGGAACGTTGTCAGCGCTGGAGATCGAGGACCTGGTGACGGTCCGGGACGTCTCCGCGGTCGCCCAGCGACTGGAGATGGTGCGCCGCATCGCCACCGAAATCGCCGAATACGTGGTCGAACTGGGCACGGACGGGCGACTGCTCGCCCTCCAGCTCGACGAGTTGATCGCGGGCGTGGAGCCGGAGCGCGAACTGGTGGTCCGTGACTACGTCCCCGAGCCGACGGCCAAGCGTTCCCGCACGGTCGACGAGGCGCTGCACGAACTGGACGCGCTCACCCACGCCGAGCTCCTGGAGCTGTCCACGGTCGCCCGCGCCCTCGGCTACACCGGCTCCCCCGAGGCACTGGACTCCGCTGTCTCCCCGCGCGGCTTCCGCCTGCTGGCGAAGGTGCCGCGCCTCCCGGGGGCGATCATCGACCGTCTCGTGGAGCACTTCAGCAGCCTGCAGAAGCTGCTGGCCGCGAGCGTCGACGACCTCCAGACGGTGGACGGCGTGGGCGAGGCGCGGGCCCGCAGCGTCCGCGAGGGCCTGTCCCGACTGGCCGAGTCCTCGATCCTGGAGCGGTACGTCTGAACCGTGCCCGTCGGCGGTGAGCCGGTGCACGCGGGGCGCTCAGTCGTCCTTGAGCACGAACGACGTCTGCGCCTTCGCGAAGCCCGGGGCCTGCGCCTCGAGGAGATACGTGCCGGCCTTGGCCGTCCCGGCCGGCGGAGTCGCGCACTGGGGGGCGCTCGGCTTGCGGTCCCACTTCACGGTGTAGGTGAAGCTCTGCCCGGCCGGCACCCGGTACAGCAGGCTCCCGGAGACCTTGGGGCAGTCCGCGGAGGACCAGTAGTCCTTGTCGTCCGCCGCCTGAGTGATCGTCAACACCGCCCGCTTAGGACCGAGATCGACCTTGCAGTCGCTCGCCGAGCCGTTCTTCGCGATCAGCTGGAAGGTCGGCGTCTGGTCGGGCGAGTAGTCGTTGCGGACGCTGCGCAGTGTCCAGGTGACCGCGCCCGCGGCGCAGTTGGGGAGAGTGGTGCCCACGGGCAGCGTGGCGGCCGTACCGCCGCCACCGGCACCACCGCCGACGCCACCGGCGTCTGCGCCCGCCGCGTTGCCGTCACCGCTGCCGTTGGCGCCGTCGTCGGTGTCGTCGGCGCCGGACGAGCCGCCGTCCGAACCGCCCGAACCGGCGCCCGCGTCCGCACCCGATCCGCTGGAAGAGCCCGGGCTCGACTCGTCGCGTCCGCCCGGGTTCTGGCTGATCGCAGGACCGGATCCGGAGGGTCCGGGCGTGATGGACGAGGCGGGGTTCTTGCCGTTGCCCTTGGCGGCGCCGTTCCTGCCGCCGCCACCGCCCGAGGTCACGACCCACAGGGTCAGCAACGCCAACAGGGCGAACACGGACAGCAGTACGACCCTCCGTCGCCAGTAGATGGAGGAGGGAAGCGGCCCGACCGGATTGCGCAGAGATCCCACGGCGCAAACTGTACGAGAGATCGTCGTGTTCACCGGCCTCACCCGCCGCTGGGAACACAACTTTTCCGGATCATCATTCCGGAAACCGTTTCCGCGCGCCCGACTTCGGCCCGCGAGGTCATCGCACCTTGACGCCCGCCCCGTCGCACCCCAGGCCTCGCCCCCGGCACGCGCGCGTGAGGCGCCCCCGCGCCGTCCCGGCCGAGTGGCGGTGCACGCGCGGGCGCCGGTGGACATGGCAGGATCGGAAGGGCCATGACTGCGCCCACGAAGCCCCCGCACAGCAGCCCCGCCCGGGCCGACGCCGAAGCCCGCGGAGCGGACCTGCACTCCCCCGTGATCGACTGGTTCGACGACAACGCCCGTGACCTGCCCTGGCGACGCCCCGAAGCCGGCGCGTGGGGCGTGATGGTCAGCGAGTTCATGCTCCAGCAGACACCGGTCAGCCGGGTCCTGCCGGTCTACGAGCAGTGGCTCGCCCGCTGGCCGCGCCCCGCCGACCTGGCCGCCGAGGCCCCGGGTGAGGCGGTACGCGCGTGGGGGCGGCTCGGCTACCCGCGCCGCGCCCTGCGGCTGCACGGCGCCGCGGTGGCGATAACGGAGAGGCACGGCGGCGACGTGCCGTCCGACCACTCCCAACTGCTCGCGCTGCCCGGCATCGGGGAGTACACGGCGGCAGCCGTCGCCTCCTTCGCGTACGGGCAGCGTCACGCCGTTCTGGACACCAACGTCCGCCGGGTCTTCGCGCGCGCCGTCACAGGCGTGCAGTACCCGCCGAACGCCACGACGGCCGCCGAGCGCAAACTGGCCCGCGCCCTGCTGCCCGAGGACGAGCCGACGGCGGCGCGCTGGGCCGCCGCCTCCATGGAGCTCGGCGCCCTCGTGTGCACGGCCAGGAACGAGACGTGCGTGCGCTGCCCGATCGCCGCGCAGTGCGCCTGGCGGCTCGCGGGCAAGCCGGAGCACGACGGGCCGCCGCGCCGCGGTCAGACGTACGCCGGCACCGACCGGCAGGTCCGGGGCAGGCTGCTCGCCGTCCTGCGGGACGCGCACGCACCCGTGCCGCAGACCGCGCTCGACCGCGTCTGGCAGGAGCCGGTGCAACGTGCGCGCGCGCTGGACGGGCTCGTAGCCGACGGACTGGTGGAGCCGCTGCCCGGTGGGCTGTACCGACTGCCGCTGACCTGACGGCCGCCGAGCTGACGGCCACCGGTGACGGCCACCGGTGACGGCCACTGAGCTGACGCATGGTCACTTCACAGACAACGGCCTCTTTCACAGACTTCGTCGAGCCGTGACCGTGCCTGTGTCACACAACCGAGGGGGCAAAACGCCCCATAGCGGGGCCATCGCCCCGGCCCCCCTACCCCGAACTCGATTCCGTTACACAACCGACGGACAGCCGAGCGCTAGCCGAAGGCTGCTTCGGACAGCCCCGTGACAACACCTCCGTAGCTTCGTTTGCGTGCCCACCGAGAACACCGGGCCACCGACCACAGCAGGAACCGGCAGGCGACAGCCCGCCGGAAACGGGGAAAAGACGGAGGGGTTCACCATGGCGCAGGGCGAGGTGCTCGAGTTCGAGGAATACGTCCGCACGCGGCAGGACGCACTGCTGCGCAGCGCCCGACGTCTGGTCCCGGACCCGGTCGACGCACAGGACCTCCTGCAGACCGCGCTGGCCCGTACGTACGGCCGCTGGGACGGCATCGCGGACAAGCGCCTCGCGGACGCCTACCTGCGCCGGGTCATGATCAACACGCGTACCGAGTGGTGGCGGGCCCGCAAGCTCGACGAGGTGCCGACCGAGCAGCTCCCCGACGCCCGCGTGGACGACTCCACCGAGCAGCACGCCGACCGCGCCCTGCTGATGGATGCGATGAAAGTGCTGGCTCCGAAGCAGCGCAGCGTCGTAGTGCTGCGACACTGGGAGCAGATGTCCACGGAGGAGACCGCCGCTGCCCTCGGCATGTCGGCGGGGACGGTGAAGAGCACGCTGCACCGGGCGCTCGCCCGGCTCCGCGAGGAGCTGGAGGCCCGCGACCTGGACGCACGCGCGCTGGAGCGTGAGGAGCGGGAGCGTTGCACGGCGGCCTGACCGACAAGGGCGGTGTCGATGGCCCCGTCGTGCGCCCCGGGGGCGGGCGGCGAGGCGCCGGGGGATCCTTCGACATGAACCATGGGCCGACACCGGCCCGAGGCGCCATCCAGGCGGCGACCACGGCGATGGCCGTGCTCGCCGCCCTTGCCCTTTTCGCCTCGGCCTGTGCGACCGGGGGCACCGGCGCACGCGACGAGGGGCCGGCGCACGGCGACGCGGTGGCGGGCGCGAACCCCATGCCCCAGGCCGCCGCCTCCGAGAGCCTCGACCAGTCGGACGCGGTCCAGCTCGTCAAGGACGACCCGGCGGTCTCGGCCGAGGTCAAGGGCGGGCTCAAGCCCTGCGTCGGCGACGAGTACCCGGTGGACGTCTCCTACGGCAACCTGACCGGCAGTACCGGCGACGACGTCATCGTCAACGTGCTGACCTGCGGTGACGCGGTCGGTGTGGGCTCCTACGTGTACCGCGAGAGCGACGACGGCTACCAGAACGTGTTCAAGGCCGAGGAGCCTCCCGTCTACGCGGAGATAGACCGGGGCGACCTCGTGGTGACCAAACAGGTGTACGAGAAGGGCGACCCGGTCTCCAGTCCGTCCGGCGAGAACGTGATCACGTACCGCTGGGCCTCGGGCCGCTTCATGAAGGAGTACAGCTGGCACAACGACTACAGCAGCGTCGGCGGCGGGGCGCCGACGCCGACGCCGGTGCCGGAGACCGGCTGACCCGCCCGGAAGCGGGCGATCGCAAAAAACTTCGGCCGGCGTGAACCGATCGGGGTGCTCGGTGCGATCAATGAGTGGACGGGCAAGGCGGCGGGACGGCAAATGAACGCTCGCCGCGCTTCGCGCGTCCCTCCAAGGGGCGCTCCGACAGGAACCCGACAGCAGCACGAGACCGCATACGAGAACTGAGAGCACCGGGATGGCAGACCAGACCCACGTCCTGTTCGTCGAGGACGACGACGTCATCCGCGAAGCCACCCAGCTCGCCCTGGAGCGGGACGGCTTCGCGGTCACCGCGATGCCCGACGGCCTCTCCGGCCTGGAGGCGTTCCGGGCCGACCGGCCCGACATCGCCCTGCTGGACGTGATGGTGCCCGGCCTGGACGGCGTGAGCCTGTGCCGGCGCATCCGCGACGAGTCCACGGTGCCGGTGATCATGCTGTCGGCGCGCGCCGACTCCATCGACGTCGTCCTCGGCCTGGAGGCCGGCGCCGACGACTACGTGACCAAGCCGTTCGACGGAGCGGTGCTGGTCGCGCGGATCCGCGCGGTTCTGCGCCGCTTCGGTCACGCGGGCGGCGGCGACCGCACCGAGCCCGAGGCCGCCGCCGAGGGGGGTGTGCTGGCCTTCGGCGACCTGGAGATCGACACCGAGGGCATGGAGGTGCGCCGGGCCGGACTGCCGGTGGCGCTCACGCCCACCGAGATGCGGCTGCTGCTGGAGTTCTCCTCCGCTCCGGGCACGGTCCTCTCCCGCGACAAGTTGCTGGAGCGGGTGTGGGACTACGGCTGGGGCGGCGACACCCGGGTCGTCGACGTCCATGTGCAGCGGCTGCGGACGAAAATCGGTCAGGACCGCATCGAGACGGTCCGCGGCTTCGGCTACAAGCTGAAGGCCTGAGCGGGGCGGGGACAGGGATATGCGGGGGATGATCGAGCGTCTGGTACCGGCGCGCGCGGCGGGCGCGGGCATCCGCACAGGGCTGCGATGGAAGCTGAGTGCGGCGATCGCGCTGGTCGGGGCGCTGGTGGCGGTCGCGCTCAGCCTCGTCGTGCACAACGCCGCACGCGTGTCCATGCTGGACAACGCCCGGGACCTCGCCGACGAGCGGGTGCGGATCGCCCAACGCAACTACGAGCAGTCCGGGCGGCTGAACTTCCCCAACATCAAGATCGACGACCCCGGTCTGCCGACGTCGCTCCGGCACAAGATGCAGGAGGGGCGCCGGGCCACGTTCGTCTCCGACCGCCCCGGCGGAGTGCCCGACATCTGGGCCGCGGTGCCGGTCAAGGACGGGCACGTGCTGTCCCTGCACACCGGGTTCACCGACCGCAGCACGGACATCCTGAACGACCTCGACCAGGCTCTGGTGATCGGTTCCATCGCGGTCGTCCTCGGCGGCAGCGCGCTCGGGGTGCTCATCGGCGGGCAGCTCTCGCGCCGGCTGCGCAAGGCGGCCGCCGCGGCCAACCAGGTCGCCCGCGGCGAGTCGGACGTCCGCGTCCGGGACGCCATCGGCGGGGTCGTACGGGACGAGACCGACGACCTGGCGCGAGCCGTGGACGCCATGGCGGACACGCTGCAGGAGCGGCTGGAAGCCGAGCGGCGGGTCACCGCGGACATCGCGCACGAGCTGCGCACGCCGGTGACGGGACTGCTGACGGCCGCCGAGCTGCTGCCGCCCGGCCGGCCCACGGAGCTGGTCCTGGACCGGGCGAAGGCCATGCGCACCCTGGTGGAGGACGTGCTGGAGGTGGCCCGACTCGACGGCGCCTCGGAACGGGCCGAGCTGCAGGACATCATCCTGGGCGAGTTCGTGGCCCGGCGGGTGGCGGCCAAGGATCCGGAGGTAGAGGTACGGGTCGTGCACGAGTCGGTGGTCACGACCGACCCCCGCCGCCTGGAGCGGGTCCTGTTCAACCTGCTGGCCAACGCCGCCCGGCACGGCAAGCCGCCGATCCAGGTCACCGTCGAGGGGCGGGTCATCCGGGTCCGCGACCACGGTCCGGGTTTCCCCGAGGACCTGCTCGCCGAGGGGCCGAGCCGTTTCCGCACCGGAAGCATCGACCGTGCCGGGCACGGGCACGGGCTCGGTCTCACCATCGCGGCCGGCCAGGCCCGCGTCCTGGGCGCCCGGCTGACGTTCCGCAACGTACGGCCCGCCGGCGCCGCGGAGCACATACCCGCCGAGGGCGCCGTCGCCGTCCTGTGGCTGCCCGAGCACGCCCCGACGAACACGGGAAGCTACCCGCAGATGCCGTAGGCCACGGCGGTCCGCGGCGCACGGAGAAGGCCCCCCGGGGCGGACACCGCCGGGAGGCCCTCGGTCGTCGTGGCCGGGGTCAGACGGCCTCGACCACGGGCGGCTGCGGGGCCGTCGCACCGGCCGGGGCCTCGTCCTTCTGCGGCCCGGCGCCCTTCAGCGGGACTTCCTTGACGAACAGCGCCGCCACCAGCGCGCCCACCGCCACGAGAGCGCCCAGCAGGAACGCCGAGTGCGTGCCGGCCGACACCGCGTGCTGATAGGCCTCACGGGCCGCAGCGGGAAGCTTCGCCAGGCTCGCGGCGTCCAGCTGAGCGGACTGTTCGGTGACCTTCGAGCCCAGTGCGCCGGCCCGCTCGGCCATGACGTCCTGGACCCGGTGGTTGAACAGGGCGCCCATGATCGCGACGCCGAACGACGAGCCGAGCGTGCGGAAAAGGGTGGTCGACGAGGACGCGACACCCATGTCCTTCATCTCGACGCTGTTCTGGGCGACCAGCATCGTGATCTGCATCAGGCAGCCCATGCCGAGTCCGACGACGGCCATGAAGACCCCGGAGGTGAATCGGCTGGTCCCGGTGTCCATCGTCGACAGCAGGTACAGGCCGATCACCATCAGGGCGCTGCCGACGACCGGGAAGACGTAGTACCTGCCCGAGTTCGTGGTCACCCGGCCCGCGACCATCGAGGTGACGAGCATCGCACCGAGCATCGGCAGGAGCAGCAGGCCGGAGTTGGTGGCGGAGGCGCCCTGCACCGACTGCTGGTACAGCGGCAGGAAGAGCGTGGCGCCGAACATCACGAAGCCGGTGATGAAGCCGATGAGCGACATCAGGGTGAAGTTGCGGCTGCGGAAGATGTGCAGCGGGACGATCGGCTCGGCGGCCCTGGTCTGCCAGAACACGAACCCGATGAGCGAGGCGACGCCGATCCCGATGAGTTCCATGATCCGCGCGGACGACCACGCGTACTCCGTGCCGCCCCAGGTGGTGACGAGGACGATGGAGGTGATGCCGACGGTCAGCAGCATCGCGCCCAGGTAGTCGATCCTCGACTGCGAGCGCTTCTTCGGCAGGTGCAGTACGGCGCTGATGAGGGACAGCGAGACCACGCCGAGCGGCAGATTGATGTAGAAGGACCAGCGCCAGCCCCAGTTGTCGGTGATGGTGCCGCCGACCAGCGGACCGCCGATCATCGCGAGTGCCATGACGCCGGCCATCATGCCCTGGTACTTGCCGCGTTCCCGGGGCGGGATCAGGTCGCCGATGATCGCCATGACGCCGACCATCAGACCGCCCGCGCCGAGGCCCTGGACCGCGCGGAAGCCGATCAGTTCGCCCATGTTCTGGGCCATGCCGCTCAGCGCGGACCCGATCAGGAAGATGACGATCGACGACATGAAGGCGCCCTTGCGCCCGTACATGTCGCCGATCTTGCCCCAGATCGGGGTGGAGGCGGCGGTGGCGAGGGTGTACGAGGTCACGACCCAGGAGAGGTGTTCGAGGCCTCCCAGTTCGCCGACGATCGTCGGCATCGCCGTGCCCACGATCATGTTGTCGAGCATCGCGAGCATCATCGTGATCATGAGTGCGAGCAGGACGACCCGCACGCTTCTGGGCTGTTTCTCGGCTTCCGTCTCGGTCGTCTGCGTGTCCGCCATCGTTCCCCACTCCCCTGGGCCACTCACCGCCGCCGGCCACTTACTTGCCGCCCGGCTAGTTCACTACACTGGGGAAGGTAGACCTGTAACTAGCCGGGCGTCAAGTAAGTTTTTCTGTGACGGGCCGGCCGGACGGCGCCTTGCTTTTCGCGGGAGCCCGAGACGTACGAGGATGGACGTCACCATGGACGGCACCAAGCAGCAGCGTCGCGGCAACACCCGCCAGCGCATCCAGGACGTGGCACTCGAACTCTTCGCCGAGCAGGGCTACGAGAAGACCTCGCTGCGCGAGATCGCGGAGCGCCTGGAGGTCACCAAGGCGGCCCTGTACTACCACTTCAAGACCAAGGAAGAGATCACCGTCAGCATCTTCACGGATCTGACGAAGCCGATCGAAGACCTGATCGAGTGGGGCAGGAGCCAGCCGCACACCCTGGAGACCAAGCACGAACTCGTGCGCCGCTACAGCCAGGCCCTCTCCGAGGCGGCCCCCCTCTTCCGCTTCATGCAGGAGAACCAGGCGACCGTGCGCGAGCTCCAGATCGGCGACTCCTTCAAGGACCGCATGCGGAGTCTGCGCGACATCATCATCGACCCGGAGGCCCCGCTGACCGACCAGGTGCGCTGTGTGAGCGCCATCTTCACGCTGCACGCCGGCATGTTCTTCCTGCACGACCTCGACGGCGACCCCGAGGAGAAGCGGCAGGCCGTCCTCGAAGTCGCCGTCGATCTGGTGACCCAGGCGCACCAGGGCGCCTGATCATGCGGGCGTCAGACCTTCACGCCCTTGGAGTGCAGGAAGGTGACCGGGTTGATCGCCGAACCGTAGTTGGCGGTCGTACGGATCTCGAAGTGCAGGTGCGGACCGCTGGAGTTGCCGGTGTTGCCGGACAGGGCGATCTTCTGGCCGGTCTTCACGACCTGGCCTATCTTGACGTCGATGCGCGACAGGTGGGCGTACTGCGAGTAGACGCCGTTGGCGTGCTTGATCACGATGGCGTTGCCGTAGGCCGGGCCGTCACCGGCGCCGTTGCCGCCGGCCTTCACCACGGTGCCGCCGTGGGCCGCCATGACCTTGGTGCCGCTCGGCACGGCGAAGTCCTGACCGCTGTGGGTGGACTGCCACATCTTGCCGGCCTGGGCGAACCCGGCGGACAGCGTGTACTTCTTCACCGGGTCGATCCAGGAGGCCGACACGGCCTTCTTGGCGGCCGCGGGCGCCGCAGCGGGGGCGGCGGCGGACGCCACTCCGGTCCCCAGCACGACCGAGGCGCCCACTGCGGCGGCCCCGACGGCCACGCGGGTGCGGAGCAGGGACGTACGGGAAGAACGGAACGTGACGCGCTGGAACATGAAGACCTCATGGGGAAGGGGACAGAGGAAACCACCCGGCGGGAACGCCCGCCGCGGTGGCCATCCCTTGGTAACCCCGAGGCCCACGAGTGCTCAAACGTGTGATCTACGACGTAAGGTAGTACGTCGTACCAAAACTTCCCACTCATTGACAGATCGCCCGTTCCGGACACTTTCGACATCGCCCACCTCAGGGGCTGTCGCGACGCCCCGAACCGTGGATCACGTGTCTGATTTGCCCCGTACTGCGGTGTGACTATCCGCCCTAGTAGGGCTCAAATCCCCTGTGCGGCTTGTCACCGGCCGCCCGCCTCAAGGGACTTCGGAATGTGACGGCGGCTACTCCCGCGCCGCACAGGGCACTTGTGACCCCGTTCACATCGCATGCACGGGTCTGTGACAGGCCTCTCACTGGGCTCTACCGTCCAGTAACCCGCTGGTTTCCCCCGGTAACCCCTTGGTTCCCCGCAAGTCATCCCCACCGATCAGCATGCCCACGACACCGGCAGCAAGGACGCGAGAGGACCCCGCACATGACCAGAGGCATCTGGAAGCGCCGCATCGCCATGACCGCCGTCGCCACGGCCGCCGCCACGGCTCTGGCCGTCCCGGTCGGAGCCCAGGCCGCGACGGCCGTCGGCGCCTCCGCCGCCACTGCCACCGCCTCGGCCTCCGCCGCGGCGGACGTCGACTACGCGACCTGGCAGCGGGACTGCCAGACGGTGATGAACCAGGCCCTGCCGGCGCTGAAGCAGCGGATCGCCGCTGCCAAGCCCGGCGAGAAGCAGGCGATCGTCTTCGACATCGACAACACCACCCTGGAGACCGACTACGGCTTCAGCTACCCGTCGCCGGCCAACAAGCCCGTCCTCGAGGTGGCCAAGTACGCCCAGGAGCACGGCGTCTCCCTGTTCTTCGTCACCGCCCGCCCGGGCATCATCTCCGGGGTGACCGACTACAACCTCAAGACCGTCGGCTACAAGGTCTCCGGCCTGTACGTACGCGGCTTCCTCGACCTCTTCAAGGACGTCGCCGCCTACAAGACCGCCCAGCGCGTCACCATCGAGTCCAAGGGCTACACGATCATCGCGAACATCGGCAACAGCGCCACCGACCTCTCGGGCGGTCACGCCGAGACGACGTACAAGCTTCCCGACTACGACGGCCAGCTGTCGTAGGGGCGCATGCGAAAGGGGCCGGTGCTGTGCAGCACCGGCCCCTTTCGCGGGCTCGACCCCTGGCGGGTCAGGCGTCCTTGCTCAGGTTCGGTCCGGCGCCGCCGGCCGCCTGCTCGATCGGCGGGACGTCGGGCAGCGCCGACTTCTCCTCGCCGCGGAAGGTGAAGGTCTTGGTGTCACCCTCGCCCTCGGTGTCCACGACCACGATGTGACCGGGGCGCAGCTCGCCGAAGAGGATCTTCTCCGACAGCGTGTCCTCGATCTCGCGCTGGATCGTGCGACGCAGCGGCCGCGCGCCCAGCACCGGGTCGTAACCCTTCTTGGACAGCAGCTCCTTGGCGGACTGGGAGAGCTCGATGCCCATGTCCCGGTCCTTGAGGCGCTCGTCGACCTTGCCGACCATCAGGTCGACGATCTTGAGGATGTCCTCCTGCGTGAGCTGCGGGAAGACGACCACGTCGTCGACGCGGTTGAGGAACTCGGGGCGGAAGTGCTGCTTGAGCTCGTCCGACACCTTGTTCTTCATGCGCTCGTAGTTGGTCTTCGAGTCGCCGGAGGCGGCGAAGCCCAGGTTGAAGCCCTTGGAGATGTCCCGGGTGCCGAGGTTGGTCGTCATGATGATGACCGTGTTCTTGAAGTCCACGACCCGGCCCTGGGAGTCGGTCAGGCGACCGTCCTCCAGGATCTGCAGCAGCGAGTTGAAGATGTCCGGGTGGGCCTTCTCCACCTCGTCGAAGAGGACGACGGAGAACGGCTTGCGACGGACCTTCTCGGTGAGCTGACCGCCCTCTTCGTAGCCCACGTATCCGGGCGGGGAGCCGAAGAGCCGCGAGACCGTGTGCTTCTCGCTGAACTCCGACATGTCGAGGGAGATCAGCGCGTCCTCGTCACCGAAGAGGAACTCGGCGAGCGCCTTGGACAGCTCGGTCTTACCGACGCCGGACGGGCCGGCGAAGATGAACGAACCACCGGGACGCTTCGGGTCCTTCAGACCGGCACGCGTACGGCGGATCGCCTTCGACAGCGCCTTGACGGCGTCGACCTGGCCGATGACCCGCTTGTGGAGCTCGTCCTCCATGCGCAGCAGACGCGAGGACTCCTCCTCGGTCAGCTTGAAGACCGGGATGCCGGTGGCGGTCGCGAGGACCTCGGCGATCAGCTCGCCGTCGACCTCGGCCACGACGTCCATGTCGCCGGCCTTCCACTCCTTCTCCCGCTTGGCCTTGGCGGCCAGGAGCTGCTTCTCCTTGTCGCGCAGGGAGGCGGCCTTCTCGAAGTCCTGCGAGTCGATCGCGGACTCCTTGTCGCGGCGGACGCCGGCGATCTTCTCGTCGAACTCGCGGAGGTCCGGCGGAGCCGTCATCCGACGGATGCGCATCCGGGAGCCGGCCTCGTCGATCAGGTCGATCGCCTTGTCCGGAAGGAAGCGGTCCGAGATGTACCGGTCGGCCAGAGTGGCGGCCTGGACCAGCGCCTCGTCGGTGATCGAGACGCGGTGATGCGCCTCGTACCGGTCCCGCAGGCCCTTGAGGATCTCGATCGTGTGCGGCAGGGACGGCTCGGCGACCTGGATGGGCTGGAAGCGGCGCTCGAGGGCCGCGTCCTTCTCCAGGTGCTTGCGGTACTCGTCCAGCGTGGTGGCGCCGATGGTCTGCAGCTCACCGCGGGCCAGCATCGGCTTCAGGATCGAAGCGGCGTCGATGGCGCCCTCGGCGGCGCCCGCACCGACCAGCGTGTGCAGCTCGTCGATGAACAGGATGATGTCGCCGCGGGTGCGGATCTCCTTGAGGACCTTCTTCAGGCGCTCCTCGAAGTCACCGCGGTAGCGGGAGCCGGCGACCAGCGCGCCGAGGTCCAGGGTGTAGAGGTGCTTGTCCTTGAGGGTCTCGGGCACCTCGCCCTTGACGATGGCCTGGGCGAGGCCCTCGACGACGGCGGTCTTGCCGACGCCGGGCTCGCCGATGAGCACCGGGTTGTTCTTGGTGCGGCGGGACAGCACCTGCATGACCCGCTCGATCTCCTTCTCGCGCCCGATGACCGGGTCGAGCTTGGACTCACGAGCGGCCTGGGTGAGGTTCCGGCCGAACTGGTCGAGGACCAGGGACGTCGAGGGGGTGCCCTCGGCAGGACCGCCACTGGCGCCGGCGGTCTCCTTGCCCTGGTAGCCGGAGAGCAGCTGGATGACCTGCTGCCGCACCCGGTTGAGGTCGGCGCCCAGCTTGACCAGGACCTGGGCGGCGACGCCCTCGCCCTCACGGATCAGGCCGAGCAGGATGTGTTCCGTGCCGATGTAGTTGTGGCCCAGCTGAAGCGCCTCGCGGAGCGAGAGCTCCAGGACCTTCTTGGCACGGGGGGTGAAGGGGATGTGCCCGGACGGGGCCTGCTGCCCCTGCCCGATGATCTCCTCCACCTGCTGGCGGACCGCCTCGAGCGAAATCCCGAGGCTCTCAAGGGCCTTGGCGGCGACACCCTCACCCTCGTGGATCAGGCCCAGGAGGATGTGCTCGGTGCCGATGTAGTTGTGGTTGAGCATCCGGGCTTCTTCCTGAGCCAGGACGACAACCCGCCGCGCGCGGTCGGTGAACCTCTCGAACATCGTTAATCGCTCCTCAGAGCGGTCAGGCAGTGGGGGGAACTTCCCCTCCCTGTCCTTCCGCAGCTTAGTCCCGCAAGCGGGGACCGCTCATTCCAACTGCCGACACCGTCGATGGCCTCCTGACCCCGAACGCCGACATCTGCTCCAACCCGATGGTGCGAGACGATGTTCCCGCAGGCCAGGCAGTTACCCCAGTCGCCAGTACGCCGATGGCGAACGTGAGACGTGCCTTGCCCGCGTGTCGCCCCCTCCCACTAGGGATGTCTTACCCGCCGGGACTGACACTCCATGCCGTGGGCGCCGGTTCCCTCCGCTACGGGCGAACAACCTTGCGCCGCGCGACACCCCACCCCGCCCCGATCGACGGAACGGTACGCAGTCGCGAGGGCACCCAGCGTAACTCGGGGGCCTTTCGGACGGTTGCACTCGGCATGGTCGGCCCCATTCCCTCGTCGAACCGCCCTGCGGCCCGCTCGGCCTCCTTCCCGCATCCCATCGTTCCCCTCCCTCGGCGCCCGGGCGATCCGGCCGACCGGATCCGCGGCTGGTACGAGAACGAACTGGGCTGGCGGACCGTGCCCGGGGAACCGCTCCGGCTCGCGACCGGCGAGCGCTTCGACGTCCTGGACGTCCCGGCGGAGGCGGGTCGCGCCGGGCTCCGGCGGCTGACGCCGGCCTCGCCGGTGGCCGTACGGGGCGACCGGATGCTGCTCCTGATGGCGGCCGGCTGCGCGGAGGAGGTGCCGGGGATCCTGGAGTGGCTGGAGTGGGGGGCGCTGCCCCTGGGCCTGACGGCGCTCGGGGCGGGCGGCCTCATCGAGGCCCCGTGGCCCGCGGGCCGGGCCCCCGACAGCGCCACCGGGCCGGACCGCGGGCCGGTGCAGGGGGCCGCCGTGTGGTTGCGGCCCCCCGTTGCAGGGTGCGAGGTCGAGGCCTCGCTGCCGACGATGTCGGCGCTGGGGGGAGTGGGGAACGCCCCCGATCTCGTACGGCTGGTGGACACGCTGGCGACGCATTGCCACCGTGTCCGGCTGCTGGGCGCGTGCGCTCAGCCGTTGGCCTTCTCGTAGGCCTCGCGAATGGTCGCGGGAACACGGCCGCGGTCATTGACCTCGAAACCGTTCTCCTTGGCCCACGCGCGGATCTGGGCGGTGTCCTGGCTTCCGCCGGAAGCGGCGCGCGTCTTCGCCCGACCGCCCGCAGCACGACCGCCCGTGCGCCGGCCGCCCTTCACGTAGGGCTCGAGAAGTCCACGCAGCTTGTCCGCATTGGTGGTCGTGAGATCGATCTCGTAGGTCTTGCCGTCCAACGCGAACGTCACGGTCTCGTCCGCCTCGCCGCCGTCGAGGTCGTCGACAAGAAGGACCTGAACCTTCTGTGCCACCGGATTTCCTTTCATCGAAAACGTGAGGGTCGGGGGTCCGCGGCGTCCGCCGTTTAGCCGCGCCCTGTTATATGCAGTACTGCAGTACGTCGGAAAGCAAACCGCTTTTGCTGAGAAAACACAAACCCTCGGCCAAGGCTGACGACCCGCCCGCCGACCGGAAACGTGCGCGTTTCGGACATAGGGAACCGGGTCAAGGCGGGTCGGCGTGAATGGGGGCGACGATCACAGATGCAGAAGCATCCGGCTGTTGCCCAAGGTGTTCGGTTTCACTCGTTCGAGTCCGAGGAACTCCGCGACACCCTCGTCATAGGAACGCAGGAGCTCCGCGTAGACATCGGTGTCGACCGGCGTCTCACCGATCTCCACGAACCCGTGCTTCGCGAAGAAGTCCACTTCGAAGGTGAGGCAGAAAACCCGGCGAACACCGAGCCAGCGTGCGGTGTGGAGCAACTTCTCCAACAACCGGTGCCCGACGCCGGCGCCCTTCAGCCCCGGCTTCACCGCGAGAGTCCGCACTTCCGCCAGGTCTTCCCACATGACGTGGAGGGCGCCGCAGCCGACCACCTCGGCGTTGTCGTCGCGTTCGGCGACCCAGAACTCCTGGATGTCCTCGTAAAGCGTGACCGTCGCTTTGTCGAGCAGGATCCCGCCGCGGACGTAGGCGTCGAGGAGACGGCGCACGACGGGGACATCGCCGGTCCGGGCCCGCCGGACGGTGATGGCTTTAGCGGTGACTTCGGGGTTCTCGGCCGAAGGACTCTCTGCTGACATGTACGGACGCTATCGCCCGTCGCGCTCCCTCGCCGAGGCGGGGTTCTCCACGGCGCCGCCGTTACCGGCCCCGGTCTGCACACTCGGCGCGGTCTGCGCACTCGACGTTGTTGCGGGTTCTGCGGTTTCCGGGCCTTGGACCATGCGCACTGCGTCGCGCAGCGCGTGGCGCTGTTCGTCGCTCATCATCCCGAAGAAGGCGACGAGAGCGGCGGCGGGGTTGTCGCTCTGCGCCCAGGCGTCGTTCATCAGGGCGGCGGCGTAGGCGGCCCGGGTGGAGACCGCCTCATATCGATAGGCCCGGCCTTCCGCTTCACGGCGCACCCAGCCCTTCTGATGGAGATTGTCCAAAACGGTCATCACGGTGGTGTACGCGATGGACCGTTCCTGCTGAAGGTCTTCCAGGACTTCTCGAACGGTGACGGGGCGGTTCCACTTCCACACCCGCGTCATGACCGCGTCTTCGAGTTCTCCCAATGGGCGAGGCACAGCTCAGAACAATAGTGGGAGATCACGCCGATCGCGTGCCGGACGTGCGCATTCACTGTCGAACAGCAACAAAAAGGGCGCGCGGCTCCGAAAGGAGCCGCGCGCCTCGGGGGCGGCGGAGCGCCGGAGGGGCGGTCAGGCCTCCGGACTCGCGGAGGCCTGACGGGTCCCCTCCGCGCGCGCGAGGGCGGCGTCGACGGCCGCGTCCTCCTTGGCCTTGTTGGCGCCGCCCTGGGTTTTCACGATCACCCTGATCAGACCGATGAAGAACACCGCCATGACGACGGGGGGCAGCAGCGCGGAGACGTAGTCCATGGAACCAGGGTAGCCAGGGAGGAACGGGACATCGGGGCGGGGTGGGCGGGGCGGGGCGGGACGTGCGGGGATCAGCCGGCGGCGAGTCGCCGCTGCTCCGGGTCGGCGGGCGGCGGGGTCGGTCTGCGGCGGGGGAAGACCTCGCCCGGCGTAGGGACGGGTCGGCGGGCGGGCTCCGGGGCGGCGGGCTCGGCGGGAACGGGGCCGGGGCCCGGCGCGGTCGGCTTCCCGGCGGGCTTCTTCCGCGGTTCCTCCTGCGGTCGGCCGCCGGGGTCCGCGCCGGCCGCGGAGCCCGCGGTGACGCGGACGGGCGCCTCCTCCGACAGGCCTCCGGGGAGGGCCAGAAGGCGCGTACGGGACGCCGGGACGGTCGCGGCGGCCGCCGGGGCCCTGCGGGCCGCACGACGGGCCAGCCGGGCGCGTACGTCCTGTTCGGCGAGCTTCTGGCAGCGTTCCAGGAGGGCCGCGCCCACCGGGTTGCCGCGCAGGGCGCGCAGAGCGGCGAGATCGTCGGAATCGGGCCGGTAGCCGGTGGCCAGCACCTCCTCGAGGAGTGCGAGGTAGCCGGCGGCTGTGCCGGGAAGGGCTGCGCGGTACCGGCCGAGGTCGGCCACGAGGAAAGCCCGGAGCCGGGCGGCCTCGTGCATCGCCTCGTCGAGGGACTCGGCTAGGCGGTGGCAGTCCTGGATGTCCTCGGCGGAGACGGGGCCGGGGTGAAGGGCGAGGGCGAGGGCGCGGCGGAGCACGCGCAGCTCCTCCGCGCCGAACGCCAGGCCGCCGCGGGATCCGTAGGGCGTGGGCATGCGGCGACGATACGCGCTAATCAGACAAATTCGGCATAAAGGACGGATGTGGCGCGCCCGAATCCGCTCTCCCGGCCCTGCGGCCGGTTCCCACGGCCGGTTCCCACGGCCGGCCTGTGCGGCCGGGGCGTACCGGACCGGGCCCGGGAGTCACGCGGCAGGGGCCGCCTCCCGCCTCCCGCCTCCCGCCTCCCGGAACCGGGAGCCGGGAGGCGGCCGGCGCTCACATGCGCGACACGTTCCGCTCGTACACCAGGCGCAGCCCGATCAGCGTCAGCCACGGTTCGTGCTCGTCGATCACCGAGGACTCGCCCAGCACCGTCGGCGCCAGGCCGCCGGTCGCGATCACCGTCACGTCGTCCGGGTCCTCCGCGAGTTCCCGGGCCATCCGGGTCACCACGCCGTCGACCTGGCCGGCGAAGCCGTAGACGATCCCGGACTGCATGGCCTCGACCGTGTTCTTGCCGATGACGCTCCGTGGCCGGGCCAGCTCGATCTTGCGCAGCTGGGCGGCCTTGACGCCCAGTGCGTCCACGGAGATCTCGATGCCGGGCGCGATGACCCCGCCGACGTACTCCCCGCGCGCGCTGACCGCGTCGAACGTCGTCGCGGTGCCGAAGTCGACGACGATCGCGGGACCGCCGTACAGCTCGTTCGCCGCGACCGCGTTGATGATGCGGTCGGCGCCGACCTCCTTGGGGTTGTCGAACAGGATCGGCACGCCCGTCTTCACGCCGGGTTCGACGAGAACGGCGGGCACGTCGCCGTAGTAGCGCCGGGTCACCTCGCGCAGCTCGTGCAGCACGGAGGGCACCGTGGCGCAGATCGCGATGCCGTCGATGCCGTCGCCCAGCTCGTCCCCGAGCAGGGGGTGCATGCCCATCAGGCCCTGCAGGAGCACGGCCAGTTCGTCCGCGGTGCGGCGGGAGTCGGTGGAGATCCGCCAGTGCTCGACGATGTCCTCACCGTCGAAGAGGCCGAGCACGGTGTGCGTGTTGCCCACGTCGATCGTCAGCAGCATGGCCGGTCCCCGTTCCCTACTCCGCCGCCCGCAGATCCAGACCGATGTCCAGGATCGGCGAGGAGTGCGTCAGGGCGCCCACGGCGAGGAAGTCGACGCCGGTGTCGGCGTAGGCCTTGGCGTTGTCCAGGGTGAGCCGGCCCGAGGCCTCCAGCAGAGCGCGTCCGTCCACGAGGGCGACGGCCTCGGCGCACTCGCCGGGCGTGAAGTTGTCCAGCAGGATGAGGTCGGCGCCCGCGTCGAGAACCTCGCGCAGCTGGTGCAGGGTGTCGACCTCGACCTCGATCGGCACGTCCGGGAAGGTCGCCCGGACCGCCTCGAAGGCCTCGGCGACACCGCCCGCGGCGACCACGTGGTTGTCCTTCACCAGTGCGGCGTCGGACAGCGACATGCGGTGGTTGACGCCCCCGCCGCAGCGGACGGCGAACTTCTCCAGCGAGCGCAGGCCCGGCGTCGTCTTGCGGGTGTCGCGCACGCGTGCCCGGGTGCCCTCCAGGGCGTCCGCCCACGCGCGGGTGGCGGTGGCGACGCCGGACAGACGGCACAGCAGGTTCAGCGCGCTGCGCTCGGCGGTGAGGAGGTCACGCGTGCGCGTGGTGACCGACAGCAGCTTCTGCCCGGCCTCCACCCGGTCGCCGTCCTCCACGTGCCGCTCGACCTCGAACTCGTCCGTGCAGACGACGGAGACGACTGCTTCGGCGATCCGCAGTCCCGCGACCACGCCGGCCTCGCGCGCGGTGAAGTCGGCGGTGGCGACCGCCTCCTCGGGGATGGTCGCGACCGTCGTCACGTCGACGCCGTGCGCCAGGTCCTCCTGGATGGCGACGTTGGCGACGTCCTCCACCTCGACGGGGTCGAGCCCGGCGTCGGCCAGCAGCTGGGCGAGCGCGGGGTCGAGCCCGCACTCCTCGTATTCGGCGTATCCCTCGTCGGTGAATCCGGCGTCCGCGTCGGCGCCGCAGGCACAGCCGTCGCCGCAGCCGCCGCTCGGGGCGAGGGGAAGGTCGGGGGTGCTCACGTCTGTCACTGCTCCTGGTGGTGCTGCCGGGTAGGGGGGAAGTCTGCGGTATCGGTGGTGTGTACGGCGAGGGTGCGGTCCGGATTCAGCCTTACGACGATGTGGCGGCGCCATGCGGCGTCGTCGCGGTCGGCGTGGTCCTCGCGCCAGTGGCAGCCGCGGGTCTCCTCGCGCAGGAGCGCGGCGGCGACCAGGACGCGCGCGACGCACAGGAGGTTGGTGGCCTCCCAGGTGTCGACGCCTGGTTCGGCCGTCTTGCCGTTCTCGTCGAGGGCGTCGCGGGCCTCGGTGTGCAGCCGCTGCAACTGGTCGGCGGCCCTCTCCAGCGACGCGGCGGAGCGCAGCACGCCCGCGCCGTCGGTCATGATCCGCTGGATCGCGAACCGGGCCTCGGGGGCGAGCAGCGGGTGCGCCGGCCGCTCGGGGCGCTCCACGGGCACGGGCACCCGCGCGTGGAGCGCGTCGTCCCTCCGGCTCGCGGTGATGTCGGCCACGATGCGCTCGGCGTAGACGAGGCCTTCGAGGAGCGAGTTGGACGCCAGCCGGTTCGCGCCGTGCACGCCGGTGCAGGCGACCTCGCCGCACGCGTACAGGCCCGGCACGGTCGTACGGCCGTGGGAGTCGGTGCGCACGCCTCCGGAGGCGTAGTGGGCCGCCGGGGCGACCGGCACGGGCTCGGTGACCGGGTCGATGCCGTGGGCGCGGCAGGCGGCCAGGATCGTCGGGAAGCGGTGCTCCCACATCTCGGCGCCGAAGTGGCGGGCGTCGAGGAACATGTGCTCGGCGTCCTGCTCCTGCATACGGCGCATGATGCCCTTGGCGACGATGTCCCGCGGCGCGAGCTCGGCGAGCTCGTGCTGTCCGACCATGAAGCGCACGCCGTCCGCGTCGACCAGGTGGGCGCCCTCGCCGCGCACGGCCTCCGAGACGAGGGGCTGCTGGCCCTCGGCGTCCGCGCCCAGGAACAGCACCGTCGGGTGGAACTGGACGAACTCCAGGTCGGAGACCTCCGCGCCCGCGCGCAGGGCGAGCGCCACGCCGTCGCCGGTGGACACCGACGGGTTGGTGGTCGCGGAGAACACCTGACCCATGCCGCCGGTCGCGAGGACGACGGCCGGGGCGTGCACGGCCCCCACTCCGTCGTGCTGGCCCTCGCCCATGACGTGCAGGGTGACGCCGGCGGTGCGGCCTTCGGCGTCCGTGAGGAGGTCCAGGACGAGTGCGTTCTCGACCGTGCGCAGCCCACGCGCGCGTACCGCCTCGACGAGCGCGCGGGAGATCTCCGCGCCGGTCGCGTCGCCGCCCGCGTGCGCGATACGGCGGCGGTGGTGGCCGCCCTCGCGGGTCAGTTCCAGGCCGCCTTCCTCGGACTCGTCGAAGTGCGCGCCGGTCTCGATCAGCCGGCGCACGGCGTCGGGGCCCTCGGTGACGAGGATCCGCACGGCCTCCTCGTCGCACAGGCCCGCGCCCGCCACCAGTGTGTCGTCCAGGTGCTGTTCGGGCGTGTCGCCGTCGCCCAGAGCCGCGGCTATGCCGCCCTGCGCCCAGCGGGTGGAGCCGTCGTCGAGGCGCGCCTTGGTGACGACGACCGTCCTCAGCCCGGCGGCCTCGCACCGCAGGGCCGCGGTCAGTCCGGCGACGCCGGAGCCGACGACCACCACGTCCGCGGAGATGTTCCACCCGGGCGCGGGTGCGTGCAGTCGTATGCCTGTGCTGGTCACGAGGCGGCTCCGAAGGTGAGGGGGAGGTTGTCGATCAGCCGGGTCGTACCGACCCGGGCGGCGACGGCGAGAACGGCCTCGCCGGTGAAGTCGTCCTCGATCTCGGTGAAGTCGGACGGGTCGACGAGCGCGAGGTAGTCCAGCCGCAGCGGGGGGTCGAGCCGCTGGGCCTCGTCCAGGACCTGGCGGGCGGCCGCGCGGACCGCGGCGGGGTTGCCGGGGGCGGCCTTGGCGACGGCGTGCGCGTCGGCGGCCGCGCGGGACTCGCCGATGGCGCTGAGCGCTTCGGCACGCGCGTGCGTGGCGGGCACCTCCCGCGCGCGGGCGCGCAGTGCCTCCTGCGCCGCGTGCCGGTCGCGGCCGGCGAAGAGGGCCTGGGAGAGCGCGAGCGCGGTGCGCCGCTCCCGGACGGACAGATAGCGGTTTCGGCTCGACAGCGCCAGCCCGTCCTCCTCGCGCACGGTCGGCACGGCGACGATCTGCACGCCGAAGTTCAGGTCCCGCGTCATCCGGCGGATCAGGGCGAGCTGCTGGGCGTCCTTCTGCCCGAAGAGCGCGACGTCGGGCCGGGTGAGGTGCAGCAGCTTGGCGACGACGGTGAGCATGCCGTCGAAGTGCCCGGGCCGGGAGCCGCCCTCCAGGCGCTCGCCCATGGGTCCCGCCGAGACGCGGACCTGGGGCTCGCCGCCCGGGTAGACCTCGTCCACGGACGGGGCGAACACGACGTCCGCGCCGGCCCGGCCGGCGATCTCCAGGTCGGCGTCCAGGGTGCGCGGGTAGCGGTCGAGGTCCTCCCCCGCGCCGAACTGCAGCGGGTTGACGAAGACCGTGACGACGACCTCGCCGCCGGGCCCGGCGAGCTCGCGGGCGGTGCGCACCAGGGTGGCGTGCCCCTCGTGCAGGGCTCCCATCGTCATCACGACGGCCCGGCGGCCGTCACGCGTGCGTGCGTGCAGCTCGTCGGCGGTGCGCAGCAGGGCGGCGGTCATCCGGCATCTCCTTCGGCGCCGTGCGGGCCGGGACTGCCGGGGCCGGACGGGGCGCCGTCAGGGTTGCCGGCGAGCACCCCGAGGAGGTCCTCGGCGAGTTCGGGCTTGAGGAGCCCGTGGGCGAGCGCGCGGTCGGCGGTCGCGCGGGCCATCGCCAGATAGCCGGCGACGGTCTGCGGGGCGTGCTCGCGCAGTTCCGCGACGTGCGCGGCGACCGTGCCCGCGTCCCCGCGTGCGACGGGGCCGGTGAGCGCGGCGTCGCCCGAGCGCAGCGCGTTGTCGAGGGCGGCGCCGAGCAGCGGGCCGAGCATCCGGTCGGGGGCCTCCACGCCGGCCGCGCGCAGCAGTTCCATGGACTGGGCGACCAGGGTGACCAGGTGGTTGGCGCCCAGGGCGAGGGCCGCGTGATAGAGCGGGCGGCTGTCCTCGGCGATCCACTCCGGCTCGCCGCCCATCTCGATCACGAGGGCTTCCGCCGCCGTCCGCAGTCCGTCGGGCGCGGTGACGCCGAAGGAGCAGCCGGCCAGGCGCTGGACGTCCACCGGGGTGCCCGTGAAGGTCATCGCGGGGTGCAGGGCGAGCGGCAGGGCGCCCGCGCGCAGGGCGGGGTCGAGGACTTTCGCGCCGTACCGCCCGCTGGTGTGCACGAGGAGCTGGCCGGGGCGTACCGCGCCGGTCTCGGCGAGGCCCTCCACCAGGCCGGGCAGCGCGTCGTCGGGGACCGTCAGCAGCACCAGGTCGGAGCGTCGCAGGACCTCGGCGGGCGGCACCAGCGGCACGTCGGGCAGCAGCAGCCCGGCTCGTCGCCTGGAGGCGTCGGAGACGCCGGAGACGGCGACCGGACGATGCCCTGCGAGCTGAAGGGACGCGGCCAGGGCAGGACCCACCCGGCCCGCGCCGACGACGCCGACGGCCAGCCGCGCGGGGCGGTCCCTCGGGTCTGGTTGTTGGGCTGTACTCACGCGACGCGGCCTTCCGTTCCAGTCCGCTCGGGGTACCGGACGATTTCTCGTCATGTTAACGCGATCCGTTCGGGGGGTGTCCGTTCGTCCACAGGCTGTGGGCTTTCCCACGCGTCTGCGATCTCGGCCGGGGCGGGAGGGGGAGCCGGGGCGCGAGTGGTGTGGGGCGGCGTGTCCGGCGGTGTGTCAGGCGCCCGTGCGGGGGCGGCGTGCAGGTCGGGGGTCCGCGTCCCGGGCGGCGGCCCGGACACGGGGGCGGGGTCGGGGCCCGGAGGCGGGATATGCGCGTGCCTGCGCGCGCGGCGGCACGGCATCATCCGGGGCATGGCATACACGACGGACCAGGGAGACGAGAAGACGGCGCGGCAGCGCCTCCGGGAGCGGCGGGCGGTCGCCCATCTGGAGACGGAACGCGTCCTGTCGCGCGCGGGATTCCGCGGCACGCTGCGCGAACGGCTCGCGCACCTCCACGAGCACGCACCGGACGTCCACGACCTGGACGAACCCGGCGACATGTACGGCAACGGGGTCGTGGGAGCCCTGGAGGAGCGGGTCGCCGGGCTGCTCGGGACGGAGGCCGCCGCGTTCTTCCCGACCGGCACGATGGCCCAGCAGATCGCGCTGCGCTGCTGGGCGGGCCGCACCGGCGACCCGACGGTCGCCCTGCACGCGCTGAGTCACCCCGAGAGGTGGGAGCGGGGCGCGTTCACAGCCGTCAGCGGGCTGCGCACCGTCCGGGTGACGGGGGAGCCCCGCATGCCCACGGCCGAGGAGGTGCGCGGCCTCGAGGAGCCCTTCGGCGCGCTGATGCTGGAGCTGCCCCTGAGGGAGGCCGGCTTCGTGCTGCCCACCTGGGAGGAGCTGACCGCGACCGTGGCGGCGGCGCGCGAGCGCGACGCCGTGGTCCACTTCGACGGCGCGCGGCTGTGGGAGACGACCCGTCGTTTCGGACGTCCCCTGCACGAGATCGCCGACCTGGCGGACAGCGTCTACGTGTCGTTCTACAAGTCCCTCGACGGCTTCGGCGGCGCCGCGCTCGCCGGCCCGCGGTCGCTGGTGGAGGAGGCGAAGACCTGGCGGCACCGGTACGGCGGCATGATCTTCCAGCAGTTCCCCACCGCGCTGTCGGCGCTCATCGGCCTGGAGCGCGAGCTTCCCCGGCTCCCCGACTACGTGGACCACGCGCGCGTGGTGGCCGAGGCGCTGCGCGAGGGCCTCGCCGCGACGGACGTGCCGTGGGCGCGTGTGTACCCGGAGCCGCCGCACACCCACGAGTTCCAGGTCTGGCTGCCGTACGAGGCCGACGTCCTCGCCGAAGCGGCGGTGCTGCAGGCCGAGGAGACGGGGACGATGCTCTTCGCCGGCGCCTGGGAGCGGGGCGGGCCGGGCCTGTCCGTCACCGAGGTCGGCGTCCGCTCCGAGGGCCTGACGTGGACGGCGGACGACGTGCGGGCGGCGGTCGCGGACTTCACCACGCGAATCCCCCGCGCGGCCGGGACCGCCGAGGGGGCCGGCGGGTAGGCGGGCGGAAGCGCCAGCGGCGGGCGCGGCCGGGCGGCGGGACTCTTCCCGTCGCCCGGGCGTCCCGGACCGGCCCGGGACGCCGGCCGGGGCGGGTTGCCGGCCGGGGCGGGTTGCCGGCCGGGGCGGGTTGCCGGCCGGGGCGGGTTGCCGGTGCCGGAGTGCACCATGAGGGCATGAGCCTGAGCATCGACGTCGCAGGGCTGCGGCCGGAGAGGGTCTCCGTCGCGCCCTCGCCCCTGGCCGAGCTCGGCATGGCGCTGCACGCGCTGGCCGAGCCCGGGCACCATCCCGGCCTACGGGGCTGGGTCACCGCGGTCACCGCCGGGCTCGACCCGCATCTGGCCGACCGGATGTGCGAGGCCGACTTCCTGTGGCGGACGACGTTCTCGGACCTCTTCCTGCCCTGTGCGGGCATCCCGGGCAGAACCGCCCTGCCCGGCACGACCCTGACCGACGAACTCGACCTCCTGGACAAGCTGACGGACGAACAGTTCGTGGACTGCGCGCTGGAATTCATCTGCGCGCCCGGCTACGACCTGCCGAGCGCCGACGTGCTGTGCGACACCGAGCTGCGCCGACGCGCCTTCGACCTGGCCGCCGCCCGCGGCCCGCGGCAGGTGCGGTTCACACGGCGGCTGCTGGACGACCCGCCACGCGTGCGTGCGTGGCTGCGCCAGTTCCTGCGGGACTGCGACGAGGCGTTCTTCTCCGACGTCTGGGCGCGGGTGCGGCAGCCCCTCGCCGCCGACGCCCGCCTGAAGACGGACCTCCTGCGTCACAAGGGGCTGGCGGAGACGCTCACCGCCGTGTCCTCGGCCGTGACGCTCGATGAGGAGGGCGCGCGGATCACCGTCGACAAGCTGGTCGTGGGCCACACCACGACGGGGGACGGCGGCCTGCTGCTGGTGCCGACGAGTCTCGGCTGGCCGCACCTGATGGTGCTGCACCGGTACGGTTGGCAGCCGGTGCTGCACTACCCGGTCGGCTCGCCGGAGCCGGCGGCACCGCCGTCGGTGGAGCAGCTGGCGCTCCGGATGACCGCGCTGTCCCATCCCGCCCGGATGCGCATCTGCCGGATGCTGGCCCGCAGCGCGTACACCACGACGGAACTGGCCCAGGTCCACGGCGTGTCGGCGCCCGAGATATCCCGGCACCTCACGCTGCTGAAGAAGGCGGGCCTGGTCACCACACGCCGCCGCGGGCGGTACCTGCTGCACCAGCTCGACGTCACGGTGGTGGCCCGGCTGGGCAGCGACTTCCTGGAGGGGATACTCCGCTAGCGGGCTGCCCGGACCTCAGTCGAACCGGATGTGCCTGATGCCGACGCCGGCCTGCCGCAGCCTCGTCCGCAGGGCGCCACCGGTGTGCGGTTCGAGGGTCAGACCGGCCAGGACGGCCATGCGGTCGGCCGTCTTCGGCACGGTCGTGCGGTCGGTCCACAGGTGCTCCGCGAACTCCGGCTCGCGCAGGCGTTCCAGGCAGTGGTCGAGCCGCCTGACGGCCCACGTCTCCCGGCGCAGCCCCGCGTTCCTCCCGAGGGCGAATCCCAGGAGGTGTCCCGGGCCGCGCTCACGCAGCCGCCGCAGGATCGTCGCGCGCTCGGCGAGGAGTGTGAAGTGGCGTACGTCGTGGCCGAGTTCGCGCAGCCTGCCGACGGTCTCGGCGAAGTACACCGGGTCGGTGACGGTCATCGGGGCGATGACCGCCCCGTCGTGCTCCCGGAGTGCCAGGTCGAGGACCTCGACGACGCCCTGCCGCCAGGAGACCAGGTCCTGGAAGTCGCCGCGCAGGTCCGGCGGCAGCATGCGGCGCAGGCCGAACCCGGCGTGCTCGGGGTCGCACACCACGCTGCCGGGCAGCCGGCGCCGGATCTCGTGGGCGGTCTGCGTCTTGCCCCCGCCGAAGGGACCGTTGATCCACAGAAGCATGCGCAGACCCTAGTACGGCCCCCGCCCCGGCCCGGCTCCAGCCCCGCTCCGGTCCAGGCGGACGGGACGTTCGGGACAGGGCACGCCCTAGTGGCCGCCGGCCCTGACGAGGCCCGTTTCGTAGGCCAGCACCACCACCTGGACGCGGTCGCGCAGACCGAGCTTGGTGAGGATGCGGCCCACGTGGGTCTTGACGGTCGCCTCGGAGAGCACCAGCCGGGCCGCGATCTCCCCGTTGGACAGCCCCTGGGCGACCAGCACCATCACCTCGCGTTCGCGCTCCGTGAGCCGCTCCAGCTCCTTGTGCCGGGGTTCGCCTCCCGTGGCGGGCAGCATCGGCGCGAACCGGTCCAGGAGCCGGCGCGTGGTGGAGGGCGCGACCACCGCGTCGCCGCTGTGCACGGAGCGGATCGCGGCGAGCAGCTCGCCGGGCGGGACGTCCTTGAGCATGAAGCCGGAGGCTCCCGCCTTCAGCCCGGAGAACGCGTACTCGTCGAGGTCGAAGGTGGTCAGGATCAGCACCTTCGGAGGGTCGGGCTGCTCGCAGATGCGCCGGGTGGCCTCCACGCCGTCCAGCTTCGGCATCCGGACGTCCATCAGCACGACGTCCACCTGCGTCGAACGCACCTGCTGGAGGGCCTCGACGCCGTCGCCCGCCTCCGCCACGACCTCCATGTCCGGCTGGGCGGCGAGCACCATCCGGAACCCGGTGCGCAGCAGCATCTGGTCGTCGACCAGCATCACGCGGATCGTCATCGAGTCCTCTTCCGTTCTTCGGTCGGGGGGCGTGGGGAGCGGATGGGGCGGGTGAGGCACATGGGGGCCGGCGTGACAGGTGTCAACGCGGGGCGTGCGGCAGCGTCAATGCGCCGGTTTGAGCGGGAGCAGGGCGCTGATCCGGAATCCTCCGCCCGGTCGCGGGCCCGCGTCCAGGGTGCCGCCCACCATGCCGACACGCTCGCGCATGCCGATCAGTCCGTGCCCGGCGCCGTCGGCCCCGCCCTCCTCGTACAGCTCGTGCGGGGCGCCCTTGCCGTCGTCCTCCACGAGCAGCCCCAGACCGTCGTCGAAGTAGACCAGGCGGACGCTCGCGCCCGTGTTCGGCCCGCCGTGCTTGCGCGTGTTGGTCAGCGCCTCCTGCACGATGCGGTACGCCGTCAGCTCGACGCCGCTGGGCAGCGGCCGGGCCGTGCCCTCGACCTTGAAGTCCACGGGGAGGCCCGACCCCCGGCACTGCTCGACCAGGTCCTCGATCTGCTCGACGTCGGGCTGCGGCACGTACTCGCCGCCCTCCCGGTGCTCGCCGGTGCGCAGCACGCCCAGCAGCCGGCGCATCTCGGCGAGGGCCTGACGGCCGGTGGAGGAGATCGTCTCCAGGGCTGCCTTCGCCTGGTCGGGCGCGGCGTCCAGGACGTAGGCGGCGCCGTCGGCCTGCACCACCATCACCGACACGTTGTGCGCGACGACGTCGTGCAGCTCGCGGGCGATGCGTGCGCGTTCGGCGGCCACGGCGACCTTCGCCTGCGCCTCGCGCTCCTTCTCCAGACGGGCCGCGCGCTCCTCCAGCTGGGCGAAGTACGCGCGGCGGGTGCGCATGGAGTCGCCGAGCACCCAGGCCAACGCGAACGGCACCGTCAGGAACACCACGGTCGCGACGTCGCCCGGCACGCTCGAGTGGTCGTTCGGCCAGCGCAGCTGGGCGACGGTGGCCGCGCTCAGGCCCATCACGAGCGCCAGCCGGGACGCCCAGCGGGCGCCGTACGCGGCGACCGTGTAGACGATCACCAGCAGAGCGAAGTCGGCGACCGTCGTCGAGACGTCCAGCACCAGCTGCCCCAGCCCCAGGGCGGCGGCCAGCAGCAGCATCTTCTCGGGCAGCTGCCTGCGCAGCGCGATGACCAGGCAGAGCAGAAGCACCACGGGCACGTACAGCGCCATGGAGTCGGCGCCTCCGCGCTGGTTGCGGTCGGCGTTTCCGGCCACGACAGAGATCCCGAACAGGACGAGGGCCCAGAAGCCGTCGACCCCGGTCGGGTTTCTGCGGAGGAAGTCATAGAGGCGCTGCACGTAACCCAGCGTAGGGAAGCCCGATGCGTGCCGGGGTCAACCGGAGGATCGATCCGGTGCGGGCGCGTGTACTCCGCAAGGTGGATGCCGTGATCACCTGTACGTCTACTCCGTCCGCCTAGTCTGTCCGGGTGGACGAGGTCTGGTGGACGAGGTGACCGGCTCGGGCGAGTGGCGCGGCTGGCGCGCGGCGACGCAGGCCGCGCTGTACGGCACCGACGGAGAGGGCGCGCCGGCCGCACCCGGCGTGACGGGCCCGCCTGACGGGACGGACTCGCCGGGCCCGGGCGGCTCCACAGAGGGCTTCTACCGGCGGCCCGAGGGTCCCGCCGGGCACTTCCGCACGTCGGTGCACGCCTCGCCGCTCTTCGCCGAGGCCGTGGCCCGGCTCCTGTGCCGGGTGGACGAGGCGCTGGGCCGGCCCGAATCTCTCGACTTCGTCGACATGGCCGCCGGCCGGGGCGAACTGGTCGCCGCCGTGCTGACGGCGCTCCCCGCCGATGTGCTCTCCCGCACCCGCGCGTACGCCGTGGAGATCGCCGACCGCCCCGAAGGCCTCGCTCACCGGATCGAGTGGCTCCGCGAGCCGCCGTCGGCCCTCACCGGGCTGCTGTTCGCCAACGAGTGGCTGGACAACGTCCCGGTCGAGGTCGTCGAGGTCGACTCCGCGGGGGTGGCGCGGCTGGTCCTCGTCCGGGAGGACGGGTCCGAGCGGCTCGGGGGACCGGTGTCGGGAGCGGAGGCGGACTGGCTGGCGCGCTGGTGGCCGCCGGGGGGCCAGGAGGGGCTGCGGGCCGAGATCGGGCTGCCCAGGGACCTGGCGTGGGCGTCGGCCGTGGCATGCGTCCGACGGGGGCTCGCGGTGGCGGTGGACTACGCGCACAGCGCGGACGCGCGCCCCCCGTACGGGACTCTGACCGGGTTCCGGGACGGCCGGGAGACGGCGCCCGTCCCGGACGGGTCCTGCGACATCACGGCCCACGTGGCGCTGGACTCATGCGCGGAGGCGGGAGCGAGAAGCGCGGCCCGGACGCACGCTCCGCACCCGCCCTCCGGCTTGCCCGCGCGCCCCGCCACCGGCGCGCACCCCGGCTCCCATGCGGCTGCGGTTCCTGACACGCGCCCCGGCGCACGCCTGCTCACCCAGCGCGCCGCACTGCACTCCCTGGGCCTCACCGGTGCACGCCCCCCGCTCGCACTCGCCTCCACGGACCCCGCCGCATATGTGCGCGCCCTCGTCAGCGCCGGAGCGGCCGGCGAGCTCACCGCGCCGGGCGGACTGGGCGGCTTCGGCTGGCTGGTCCAGCCGGTCGGCATCCCGGACCCGCTGGTCGCGCAGCCGGGCACGGAGACGGCACGGGACCCGGACGCCACACGCGACCCGAACGCCGTACGAGCCCCGGAGGGAGGCCTGCACGCGGCGAGCGGCCGGGACCCGAAGGGCGACTGGGCCCCGGAGGGAGGCTGGGCCCCGGGGGGAGGCGGGCCGCCCGGAGCCGGCTGACCGTCTCCCGGAGCTGCCCCCGGGCGACCGGCCGGCCCGCCGACCCCGCGGCGGACCTACTTGTCGATGTCTCCCACCACGAAGAACATCGATCCGAGGATGGCCACCATGTCGGCGACCAGTGTGCCCGGCAGCAGCTCGGTGAGCGCCTGGATGTTGTTGTACGACGCCGAGCGCAGCTTCAGCCGGTACGGCGTCTTCTCACCCTTGCTGACGAGGTAGTAGCCGTTGATGCCGAGGGGATTCTCGGTCCACGCGTACGTGTGCCCCTCGGGCGCCTTGAGGACCTTCGGCAGCCGCTGGTTGATCGGGCCGGGCGGCAGGTCGGCGAGACGGTCCAGGCAGGCGTCCGCGAGAGCGAGCGCGTTGTGCGTCTGCTCCAGGAGGCACTCGAAGCGCGCGAGGCAGTCGCCCTCGGTGCGGGTGACCACCTTCAGCGTGTCCTGCAGCTCCCCGTAGGCGAGATAGGGCTCGTCCCTGCGTAGGTCGAAGTCGACGCCCGAGCCGCGTGCGATCGGGCCGCTCACGCCGTAGGCGTGCACATGCTCCGGCGCGAGGACGCCGACGTCCCGCGTGCGCCCGCGGAAGATCTCGTTGCCGAGCACGAGGTCGTCGAAGACGTCCATACGCGAGCGCACGGCGGCGACCGCTTCACGCGCGCGGGAGGTCCAGCCGGCCGGCACGTCCTCCTTGAGGCCGCCGACGCGGTTGAACATGTAATGCATGCGCCCGCCGGAGACCTCCTCCATCACGCTCTGCAGCACCTCGCGCTCGCGGAACGCGTAGAACACCGGCGTGATGCCGCCCAGCTCCAGCGGGTAGGACCCGAGGAACATCAGGTGGTTGAGCACCCGGTTCAGCTCGGCGAGCAGCGTGCGGGTCCACACCGCGCGCTCGGGGACCTCCATGCCGAGCATCCGCTCCACCGCGAGGACCACGCCCAGCTCGTTGGAGAACGCCGACAGCCAGTCGTGACGGTTGGCCAGCATAACGATCTGCCGGTAGTCGCGGGCCTCGAACAGCTTCTCCGCGCCGCGGTGCATGTAGCCGATCACCGGCTCCGCGTGCTGGATGCGCTCGCCGTCCAGCACGAGCCGCAGCCGCAGCACACCGTGCGTGGAGGGGTGCTGAGGGCCGATGTTGAGCACCATGTCGGTGCTTTCCGCGGCGCCGCCGATCCCGACCGTGGTCTCCGTCGTGGGAGTCATGGCACCAGTCTCCCCTACGTACGCTGGGGCCATGGAGACGGGGAGCCCGGGGGACGCGGCGACGACGGACGCGGGGACGACGGAGGCAGGGACGACGGAGGCAGGGACGACGGAGGCAGGGACGACGGAGGCAGGGACGACGGAGGCAGGGACGACGGAGGCAGGACCGGAGTGGACCGGGCTGCCGTCCGGACTGCTGCGGATGCGGCGGCTGCTGCTGGTGGTGTGGCTGGCGCCGGCCGCCGTCGGCACCGGGCTGCTGCTCGGGCTTCTCGTCGGCCCCGCGTGGGCCGCGTTCGCGTTGCTGCCGCTGGCCGGCATCGGCTGGGGCTGGGTGCTGCTCGGCCGCAACTGGCGCTCCTGGCGATACGCGGAGCGGGCCGACGACCTGCTGATCAGCCGGGGCGTGCTGTGGCACGAGGAGACGGTCGTGCCGTACGGGCGCATGCAGCTCGTCGAGGTCACCTCCGGCCCCGTGGGCCGCCGCTTCGGGCTGGCCGGCGTCCAGCTGCACACCGCGGCCGCCGCGACCGACGCCGTCATCCCGGGTCTCGACCCCGCCGAGGCGGAGCGGCTGCGCGACCGGCTCACCGAACTCGGCGAAGCCCGATCGGCGGGGCTGTGACGGCACCGGGCGCGGAGGAGGGCGTCGAGGACGGCCTGCCGCAGGCGCCCGGCGGGTCCGGGGCCGGCCCTGCGCCGCTCGCCGTCGAACGCCGGCTGCATCCCGTGACGCCGTTCCGGCGGGCGTGGGCGCCCGTCGCCGTCCTCGTCGGCTGGGCGGTCCACGACCCGAACCAGGCGCAGGAGCAGCTCACCCGGCTGACCACGACGACCCTGCTCGTCGCGCTCGCCGTGCTCGTCTCCGCGGCCTCCCTCTACGGCTTTCTGACCTGGTGGTTCACCCACTTCGCGGTGACCGACGGCGAACTGCGCATCCGGACCGGGCTGCTGTTCCGGCGCACCGCGCACATCCGGCTGGAACGCATCCAGGCGATCGACGTCAGTCGGCCGCTGCCGGCCCGCGTCGCGGGCGTGGCGAAACTCCGGCTGGACGTCGTCGGAGCCGAGAAGAAGGACGAACTCGCCTTCCTCGGCGAGGAGGACGCCCGTGCGCTGCGGGCCGAACTCCTCGCGCACGCGGCCGGCTTCGCCCCGGAGGCGGCGCGCGAGGTGGGCGAGGCGCCCGCGCGCGAGGTGCTGCGCGTGCCGGCGCGCGAGCTCGCGATCGCGCTGGCGCTGACGGGCGCCACCTGGGGTGCGCCGGCCGCCGCGCTCGTCGTACCGCCCGTGCTGTGGCTGGCCACCCACAGCGTGTGGACGGTCCTGGCGGCCGGGGTGCCGCTGCTCGGGGCGGCCGGAGCGAGCAGCGTGGGGCGGTTCGTCGGCGAGTTCGACTGGACGGTGGGCGAGTCGCCGGACGGGCTGCGGATCGACCACGGCCTGCTGGACCGCACGCACGAGACGGTGCCGCCCGGGCGGGTGCAGACCGTGCGGATCGTCCAGCCGCTGCTGTGGCGGCGGCGCCGCTGGGTGCGCGTCGAGCTGGACGTGGCCGGTTCCGCCAACTCCGTGCTCGTGCCGGTCGCCCCGTACGCGGCCGCGGCGATCGTCGTCGCGCGCGTGCTGCCCGGGGCGGCCGTGCCGGCCGAAGCGTCGCTGCGGCGCCCGCCGCGCCGGGCCGGACGCTGTGTGCCGGTGTGGTGGCGGGGCTACGGCATCACGGTCACGGACACCGTGTTCGCCGCCCGCCACGGGCTGCTGCGCCGCCGTCTTTCGCTGGTGCCGCACGCCAAGGTCCAGAGCGTGCGGTTGACGCAGGGGCCCTGGCAGCGCCTCTGGGGCCTCGCGGACGTGCATGTGGATACGGGGGCCGGCAAAACCGTCACAGCCCGGCTGCGGGACGCGGAGGAGGCCGCGCGACTGCTCGGCGGTCAGGCCGAACGGTCGCGGACCGGGCGCCGTGACGCCCGGCCCGACCGGTGGATGGCGTGACCCGGCCGTCTCGGCCGCGCGCCGTGCGGACCGGGCGGCGGCGCGGCGACGACGTCAGGAGACCGCGCTGCGCAGCTGCTGGAGGTCGATCTGCTCGGTCTCGTCGTGGGCGGTCAGGTCGATCACCTGTCCCACTCCGCGCGACGCCTCGTCCGCCGGCTTGAACTCCGCCTCGGACTCGGCCTTGTGCAGCGCGAGGGCCTCCTGGCCGACGACGTCCGCGAGGTCCTCGTTCTGGACGGCTTCGAGGGCGTCCGGCGCCGACTCGCTCTTGGTGCCGAAGAAGTCGAACCCGCCTTCGGCCGTCGGGCGCCGCACGGGCTGGGCGGCCGGGACGACGGCCACGGCGGTCGGCACGGCGAAGTGACCGGAGGGCGACCGCACGGGAGCGGCGGGACGCGGCACGAGCGCGCCGGCCGTGTCCGACACGCCGGCCTCGAAGGCGGCGTGGGCGTCGGGCGCCGGGGCCGCGCCGGGCTCCGGGTCCAGGGGCGGCTCGGGCTGCGCGGTCCGCGCGTCGTCCGACTGCGCACGGGGCCCGACGGCCTCCGGCGCGTCGGACAGGGCGACCGGGTGCTCGTTCCCGGGGACGACGGGCCCCGGGGCCGCGTCGTTCGCAGTCCCGTCGGCCCGCGGGGTCTCGTCGCCCGCCGGAGTCGCCTCGGCCTGTGAGGTCTCGTCGGCTGCCGGGTGGGGGGCGGTCGCGCGCGCGTGCTCGTCGACCGCCTCGGGCTTCCCCTGCGCCTCGTCCTCCTGGGCGGCGTTCGCGTCGCCGTCGACGGCTTCGGCCTCCGCGGAGACCGCCTGCGCGGGCTCCCGGCCGGAGGGGTTCGCGGCGAGGTCCCCGGCGAGGTCCTGGCCCTTCGTGGACTCGACGCCGTCGGTGTCCAACCGCGCCAGCGCGGCCTGCGCCCGCAGGAACAGCTTCGAACCCTCGGGCGAGAAGGCGGCCGAGAACTGCGGCACGTCGTCGCGGGGCTCGCCCGGCCCGGCCGCCTCGTCCGTCCGGTCCGCCGCCGACCCGGCCGCCTCCGCGCCTTCTACGGCGTCCCCAGCCTCGACGGCGTCCGCGGCGTCGACGGCGTCAGCGCCGGCGTCGCTCGCGGGCGCGCCGGGCAGCGCGGGCACCGCCTCTATCTCGAGCAGCCGGCGGCCCTCCAGGGCGCTGGCCCGCTCGGTCTCCGCGGTGGCGTAGCGGCGCAGCAGCGCCGCGTGCTCGTTGCGCAGGCCGGCGAGTTCGGCGCGCTTGGCCCGCAGCCGCTGCTCCAGCTTGACCCGCAGCTCACGCGACTCGTCGAGGTCGCTCTCCAGTTCGGCGACACGTTCCTCGTAACGCCACTCGTCACTGGCACGCGCGCGCGTGAGGTCGGCGACGTGCTTGCCGGCCTGCATGTCCCAGCGGCGCATCACGACCGCGCCGACGATCGCCGTGATCGCGGCCGCCGCCGCCAGGCCGCGGAGAGTCGCCTGCTGCGTGAACACCCAGGGGCCGAGAGCGCAGACAAGGGAGACGCCTGCGATCACCGAGGGGGGCAGCAGCCTGTGCAGAGGCGGGGAATGACGGTGACGTCCACGTGGCATGGCCAGAAACTTACCGCGCGTAGGCGAATGTTGGTGCCCCGCCCCACAAAAACTCAGCCATACCGAAGCCTTCACAGAACATCACGAATCCCGGCTGCCACCGAATTCGACAAACGGCAAGATCATTTCCGGTCCGGGGCTCCCGCTTCTCCTCACCCGATTCCCGCGGCCTCACCGGCGCCCGCCCGCGCCCGGCCGGACGCCCGCCCGGCCCCACACTCCCGTCACCCGCCACCGCACGCCTCGCACGCCTCACACCGCACGTCGCGCCCCGCACGCGTCACACCGCAGCCCCCGCCGGTCGCCCCTCATCGCGCGGTGAGGCGCGCGCTGATCCACTCCAGGGTCGGCGGGATCTCCCGGCGCCAGGTGTTGAAGTTGTGCCCGCCGCTGTCCAGGATGATCGACGAGATCCTGGTCCTGTGGGTGGCCTTCGCCAGCTCTATGAACTTCATCGTCGGCTTGTAGTTGGACTCGCCGGTCCGGCTGCTGGTGACGAGCAGCGAGGTGGCCGGAGCGGAACGGTTCTTCAGGAACCAGTGCAGATCGGCTTCATTGCGGAGCTTCTTGTTCCCGTGGAAGAGGTCGCCCGTGGTCGGGTCGCTCGGCGCCTTGTAGTAGGCCGACAGGCCCGCGCCCGCCCCGTAGACCTCCGGGTGGTGCATCGCCAGCTTGAGCGCGCAGTACCCGCCCGTGGAGTCGCCGATGATGCCCCAGCCGCCGGGCTTCTTGTTCACCCGGTAGTGGGCCGTCACGGCCTCCGGCAGATCCTTGGCGAAGAACGACTCGGTCTGCGGGCCCGTCGGGATGTCCACGCACTCCGTGTCCCGCGGGGGCGCCACCGTCGGCCGCATCATCACCAGGATCATCGGCTGCATGCGCCCGTTCTTCGCGAGCGTCCGCGCGGTGCTCGGGTAGTGCAGCTTGTTCACCAGCGCCTCCGCCGTGCCCGGGTAGCCCGTGAGGACCACGGCCGCGGGGAAGGTCCGCGTGCGGTACTGCGGCTCGAAGTACTCCGGCGGCAGGTACACGTACGCGGGCGTGGCGATGTCCGTCGTACGCCCGATGACGGCGATCTTCTGGATCTGCCCGCCGAAGCGCGGCGTCCCGCTGCCGCTGCCGTCCACCCGCCGGGTGTCGACCACCCGCAGCGGACCCGCCGGCGCGCCGCCCTTCGCATGGTCGACGACCACGCCCTGATCCGTCTCCTGACCGAACAGGTCCGCCCAACTGGCGTAGAAGCCGAACGCCTGGTTGGCGGACAGCCCTATGGACACGAAGAGTGCCAATTGCGTGGCGAGCAGCAGCCCGATGCGCCCGCCGACGGCCCGCCAGTTGCGCTGCGCCAGACGCGGCCACAGCCACACCGTTCCGATGAACAGCAATACGGCGAACAGCACTGACAGCAGCAGCACTTTGTTGCTCGTGAGACCCATGCGGTGTTTCCTGCCTGCTCTCCGTCCGGGATCACGCCCGCTCCCCCGACTCCTTCGCGAGGGCTTGTCCCGAACTTTCCCTGTTCTTTTCAGCGGCTTTGGCGAGACGAGTGAACCTCTCTCCCCAAGACACCGTCCTAGAGGGCGCAATGTCGCCGGATGCCCGAATCGGCACCGGGTCCAAAGTCTCTCGCGGAACTACGGGATGCGATGTCTGTCACCGAAGATGGGGAAATGTCGGGTGGGGTTCCGCCCCGTAGCAGCCGGGTGCGGCGGATAGTGCGAGGGCCACGTCCCGAGGCCGTGCCGTCCCTCGTCGCCCGGGCCTGTGCCCTCGTGGGCCTGCTGGACGTCGCCGGCGGCGTCTTCCCGCGGTTCCGGCACAGCCGAATGCACAGCTTCGCCGAGGTGCTGCCCGGCTCCTTCGGGCCCTTCGCGGCGGCGCTGTCCCTCAGCGCCGGCGTCCTGCTGCTGCTGCTCGCCCACGGACTCCGGCGCGGCAAGCGGCGCGCCTGGCGGGCGGCCGTGGTCCTGCTCCCGGCGGGCGCCATCTCGCAGTTCATGTACCGGCACTCGATCGTGGGCGCGCTCATCTCCATCGCCCTCCTCGTCCCGCTACTGGTGCACCGCGACCAGTTCAAGGCGCTTCCCGACCCGCGCAGCCGCTGGCGTGCGCTCGCCAACTTCGTCCTCATGGGCGCCGGCTCCCTGGGGCTGGGCCTGGTCATCGTCAGCGTCCACCCGGGGCGCCTGATCGGCGACCCGAGCCTGGCCGACCGCATCACGCACGTCCTGTATGGCCTCTTCGGCTTCGAGGGCCCGGTCGACTACCAGGGCAACACCTCCTGGACCGTCGCCTTCTCCCTCGGCGCCCTCGGCTGGATCACCGCCGTCACCACGATCTACCTCGCCTTCCGCCCCGAGCACCCGGCCGCGCGTCTCACCGAGGACGACGAGAGCCGGCTGCGCGTCCTGCTGGACAAGCACGGCCGGCGCGACTCCCTCGGCCACTTCGCGCTGCGTCGCGACAAGGCCGTCGTGTTCTCCCCCAGCGGCAAGGCGGCCGTCACCTACCGCGTGGTCTCCGGCGTGATGCTCGCCAGCGGCGACCCCATCGGCGACGTCGAGGCCTGGCCCGGCGCCATCGAGCGCTTCATGGACGAGGCCAAGGCCCACTCCTGGACGCCCGCCGTCATGGGCTGCTCGGAGACCGGCGGCGAGGTGTGGACCCGCGAGACCGGCCTGGACGCGCTGGAGCTGGGCGACGAGGCGGTGGTGGACGTCGCGGATTTCTCCCTCGCCGGCCGCGCGATGCGCAACGTGCGCCAGATGGTCAAGCGCATCGAACGCGCCGGTTACGAGACCCGGGTGCGGCGCGTACGTGACCTGGGCGAGGCCGAACTGGAGCGCATCCGGCGCGCCGCGGAGGACTGGCGCGGCACCGACACCGAGCGGGGCTTCTCCATGGCCCTGGGCCGCGTCGGCGACGCCTCCGACGGGGACTGCCTCATCGCCACCGCCCACAAGGCCGACGAGGTCCCCGGCGAGTACGGCGACCTGAAGGCGATCCTGCACTTCGTGCCCTGGGGCCCGGACGGCGCCTCCCTCGACCTGATGCGACGCGACCGCTCGGCCGACCCCGGCATGAACGAACTGCTGATCGTCGCCGCGCTCCAGGCCGCGCCGAAGTTCGGCATCACGCGCGTGTCGCTGAACTTCGCCATGTTCCGCTCCGCCCTGGCCCGCGGCGAGAAGATCGGCGCCGGCCCGGTGCTGCGCGCCTGGCGCGGCCTGCTGGTCTTCCTCTCGCGCTGGTTCCAGATCGAGTCGCTGTACAAGTTCAACGCCAAGTTCCAGCCGCGCTGGGAGCCCCGCTTCGTCGTCTACCGGGCCTCCGGCGACCTGCCCCGCATCGGCTTCGCCGCCATGCAGGCCGAGGGCTTCGTCAACCTCGCCCTCCCCCTGCCGCGCTTCCTGCGCCGCCGCTCCTCCGCGGCCCGCGCGTGTGCGCACACGGTGGCGGAGAGAGACGTACGCGCGGCCTAGGGAGCACGGGCTCGTGGAGCCGCGTGCTGCCGGGCCGGGCCCCTGCCCGGGAGCCGCGCCGCGGCACGGCTCCCTCCTGGGCCTACGCTGAACATATGAGCAAGCAGAGCGGACGCGGGCGCGTCGTCGGACTTCCGCAATGGGACCGCTGCGCGGTCATGGGAGTCGTCAACGTGACCCCCGACTCCTTCTCCGACGGCGGCCGGTGGTTCGACACGACGGCCGCCGTCAAGCACGGTCTGCATCTCGTCGCCGAAGGCGCGGACCTCGTCGACGTCGGCGGCGAGTCCACCCGCCCGGGCGCCACCCGCGTCGACGAGGCCGAGGAACTCCGCCGGGTCGTCCCCGTCGTCCGCGGTCTCGCCTCCGAAGGCGTCGTCGTCTCCGTCGACACCATGCGCGCCTCCGTCGCCGCCCGGGCCCTCGCCGCCGGCGCCGCACTCGTCAACGACGTCAGCGGCGGCCTCGCCGACCCGGCGATGATTCCCGCCGTGGCGGACGCCGGAGCCCCCTTCGTGGTCATGCACTGGCGCGGCTTCCTCGAGGGCGGCAACGTCCGGGGCGTCTACGCCGACGTCGTCGCCGAGGTGGTCGACGAGCTCCACGCGCGCGTGGACGCCGTCCTCGCCGGCGGCGTCTCCCCCGACCGCATCGTCGTCGACCCCGGGCTCGGCTTCTCCAAGGAGGCCGACCACGACCTCACCCTGCTCGCCCACCTCGACCGGCTGCGCTCCCTCGGGCACCCGCTGCTCGTCGCCGCCTCCCGCAAACGGTTCCTCGGTCGCGTCCTGGCCGGACCGGAAGGCGCCCCGCCCCCCGCGCGCGAGCGCGACGCGGCCACCGCCGCCGTGTCCGCTCTCGCGGCGCAGGCCGGCGCCTGGGCCGTGCGGGTGCACGAGGTCCGCGCGACGGCCGACGCGGTGCAGGTCGCGCGCGCCGTGGAAGGGGCGCGTGCGGAAAGGCGCGCGCGGGGCGCGGGCGCACCCGACCCGGCGCGGCCGGCGACGGACGCATCCGGTGCGCACGCCAGACCCGGCCCGCCCGCCCCTCCCCACCCGCCCTACGCAGAAGGAGCCCGGTGAGCGCCCCCCACACGGACGTCGAGCAGGTCGAGGCCGCCAACACCGCCTTCTACGAGGCGCTGGAGCAAGGTGATTTCGACGGGGTGTCGTCCTTCTGGCTGGCCCCGTCCGATCTGGGCGTGGACGAGACGTACCACGACCCGGCCGACGTCGGTGTGGTCTCGTGCGTGCACCCCGGGTGGCCCGTGCTCACCGGGCGCGCCGAGGTCCTGAGGTCGTACGCGCTGATCATGGCGAACACCGACTACATCCAGTTCTTCCTCACCGACGTGCACGTCTCCGTCACCGGCGACACCGCCCTGGTGAACTGCACCGAGAACATCCTCAGCGGCGGGCCGGCGCCGGAGGCCGGCGAGGAGCTCGGCCCGCTCGTCGGCCAGCTCGTGGTCGCCACCAACGTGTTCCGCCGGACCCCGGACGGCTGGAAGCTCTGGTCGCATCACGCCTCCCCGGTGCTCGCCGAGAACGACGAGAGCGACGAGAACGAGGACGACGACGAGCAGGACACCCCGTCCTGAGCCGCCGGGAGCGCCCCCGCAAGGCGGGCGGCGAGGTCCAAAAGGCCCACCCGGGCGAAGAAGTGGTTGGAATCACGAACCCGTGGGTAGGGGCGGCTACCAACCCTTGAGGCACCGGGCTCCCCGGTCGGCACGGCCGGGGACATTCCGGGCTCCCGCCCGGGCCACCGCGGCCGGAGACCGGGTCTGTCGGTGCTCGCGGGTAGATTCGAGCGAGGCCGGGGTGCCGCCCGCACGCGGCACGCACCGGCCGGAACCGACGACTGCAGGAGTGATTCGCGTGGATCGTGTCGCGCTGCGCGGCCTGAAGGCCCGCGGGTACCACGGCGTGTTCCCCAAGGAACGCGAGGAGGGCCAGACCTTCATCGTGGACCTCGTCCTGGGCCTGGACACCCGACCGGCCGCGGCCGACGACGACCTGGCGAAGACCGTGCACTACGGCATCGTGGCGGAGGAGGCCGTGGCCGTCGTCGAGGGCGAGCCCGTCGACCTCGTCGAGACGCTCGCCGCACGCATCGCCCAGGTCTGTCTGCAGCACGAAGCGGTCCAGGAGGTCGAGGTCTGCGTCCACAAACCGGACGCCCCGATCACCGTGCCCTTCGACGACGTGACCGTCACCATCACCCGGAGCCGAGTATGACCGCGTTCTTCGCCGGGGGTCAGAGCGACCCGACCGTTCAGCCGGTGCCCGCCTCCGTCGTCGAGAGGGTCGACGCCGCCGACACCACCCTGCACAACCCCAAACGCGCCGTGCTCTCCCTCGGCTCCAACCTGGGCAACCGCCTGGAGACGCTGCAGGGCGCCGTCGACGCACTCGAGGACACCCCCGGCGTCCGCATCAAGGCCGTCTCCCCCGTGTACGAGACGGCGCCCTGGGGCGTCGAGCCCGGCAGCCAGCCGTCGTACTTCAACGCGGTGGTCCTGCTGAAGACGACCCTGCCGCCGTCCTCCCTCCTCGAGCGGGCGCACGCGGTCGAGGAGGCCTTCCACCGGGTGCGGGAGGAGCGCTGGGGCGCCCGCACGCTGGACGTCGACATCGTCGCCTACGCCGACGTCGTGGACGACGACCCGCATCTCACGCTCCCTCACCCCCGCGCCCATGAGCGGGCGTTCGTGCTCGCCCCCTGGCACGACGTCGAGCCCGAGGCCCAACTGCCCGGCGTCGGCAGCGTCGCCGACCTTCTCGACGCGGTCACCCGCGAGGGCGTCACCGCCCGCAAGGACCTGGAACTCCACCTGCCCGAGTAGTCGTTAAGGTCAACAGGAAGGTCGCAGGACCACTGCGGGGGAGCTGAAGGGACACCGTGAGAGAGCTGCACATCAGGGTGCTGGCAGGCGTGTTCGTCGTGGCCGGCGTCCTGTCCTGGGCGGGCGCCCGCCTCTGGAACTCGATCGGGACCCTGCCCAGCGTCCCGTTGGCCGCGCCCATCGTGCTCGCCGTGATCGCGGTGATCCTGCTCGCCACGGCGATCTCGCTGCGCTCGCGCCTCAAGGCCCAGCGCGAGCGCCGCCCGGGGGCGAAGGGCGTCGACCCGCTGATGGCCGCCCGCGCCGTCGTCTTCGGTCAGGCCAGCGCCCTGGTCGCCGCGCTCGTCTCCGGCATGTACGCGGGCACGGGCGTCTTCCTCCTGGAGTCCCTGGACATCCCCGCCCGCCGCGACCAGGCCATCTACGCCGGCTTCTCGGTCCTGGCGGGCATCGCCGTCATAGCGGCGGCCATCTTCCTGGAGCGCGTCTGCAAGCTGCCGGAGGACGACGACCACGAGAACGGCGCGGCCTCGACGGCGTGACCCCGCCGCACACGAGGGCGGCGGGGCCGGCGAAGACGGGGTGCGAGCGCGGGCGGCGTCAGCGCGCCAGTATCAGGCTCATCGCCTCCGCGCGGGTCGTCGAGTCCCTGAGCTGGCCCCGCACCGCGGACGTGGTGGTCTTGGCGCCCGGCTTGCGGATGCCGCGCACGGACATGCACATGTGCTCGGCCTCCACGACGACGATCACGCCACGGGCCTCGAGGATCCGCATCAGGGAGTCCGCCACCTGCGTGGTGAGACGTTCCTGGACCTGAAGGCGGCGCGCGAACACCTCGACCAGCCGGGCCAGCTTCGACAGCCCCGTGATCTTGCCGGACTCCGCCGGGATGTAACCCACGTGCGCGACACCGTGGAACGGCAGCATGTGATGCTCGCAGAGCGAGACGATCTCGATGTCCTTGACGAGCACCATCTCGTCGTGGCCGAGGTCGAACGTGGTCGTCAGCACGTCCTCGGGCTTCTGCCTGAGGCCCGCCAGCAGCTCCCGGTACGCCCGCGCCACCCGCGCCGGCGTCTCCCGGAGGCCTTCGCGGTCCGGGTCCTCGCCGACCGCGATCAGGAGCTCCCGTACGGCGTTCTCGGCGCGCTTCTCGTCGAACTCGCCGATCGAGCCCTCGCCGTCCAGCGTCACGGGGTCGGTCATCTGGTGCCTCGTTCCTGTGCGGGTCGCGCGTATGGGTCACGCGCCTCATCTGCGGCATCGAGCATCGTTCAGGAGAAATGCCGCGCCCCCCAGGCTAGAACCTGGGGGGCGCGGCATCCATTCCGGGCCTGGTGAGGCCGCCGGGAGCGTCAGCTCTCGGGGCGCTCCTCCGGGCTGGGCTCGGCCACCGGGCCGGCGTCGACCACGGTGGACTTCGCGGTCGAGATCGCCGGGGTCGCGCCGTTGGCGCCGTTCGTCAGAGCGAGCTCCTTGGGGGAGAGCACCGGCGGACGGGTGGACGGCGTGCGGCGCGAGGAGCCCGTCCAGGCGGGCCGCGCCGGGCGCTTGACGATGGACGAGAAGACCTCGGCGATCTCCTCCTTGCCCAGCGTCTCCTTCTCCAGCAGCTGCAGCACCAGGTTGTCGAGGACGTCGCGGTTCTCGACCAGGATCTCCCAGGCCTCGTTGTGCGCGTTCTCGATGAGCTTCTTGACTTCCTCGTCCACCAGCGCGGCGACCTCTTCCGAGTAGTCGCGCTGGTGAGCCATCTCACGGCCGAGGAACGGCTCGGTGTTGTCGCCGCCGAACTTGATCGCGCCCAGACGCTCGGTCATGCCGTACTGGGTGACCATCGCGCGGGCCGTGGCGGTGGCCTTCTCGATGTCGTTCGCCGCACCCGTGGTCGGGTCGTGGAAGACGAGCTCCTCGGCCGCGCGGCCGCCCAGCATGTAGGCCAGCTGGTCCAGCATCTCGTTGCGCGTGGTGGAGTACTTGTCCTCCTCCGGCAGGACCATCGTGTAGCCCAGGGCACGTCCCCGCGAGAGGATCGTGATCTTGTGGACCGGGTCGGAGTTGGGGGAGGCCGCCGCGACCAGGGCGTGACCGCCCTCGTGGTACGCGGTGATCTTCTTCTCCTTGTCCGACATGATCCGGGTCCGCTTCTGCGGGCCCGCGACCACACGGTCGATCGCCTCGTCCAGCATGTGGTTGTCGATCAGCTTCTTGTCCGAGCGGGCCGTCAGCAGCGCGGCCTCGTTCAGCACGTTGGAGAGATCGGCGCCGGTGAAGCCGGGGGTGCGGCGGGCGACGGCGGACAGGTCGACGTCGGGCGCGACCGGCTTGCCCTTCTGGTGGACCTTGAGGATCTCCAGACGGCCCTGCATGTCCGGGCGGTCGACCGCGATCTGGCGGTCGAAACGGCCGGGACGCAACAGCGCCGGGTCGAGGATGTCGGGGCGGTTCGTGGCGGCGATGAGGATCACGCCGCCCTTCACGTCGAAGCCGTCCATCTCGACGAGGAGCTGGTTCAGGGTCTGCTCGCGCTCGTCGTGTCCGCCGCCGAGGCCGGCGCCGCGGTGGCGGCCGACCGCGTCGATCTCGTCGACGAAGACGATCGCCGGGGCGTTCGCCTTGGCCTGCTCGAAGAGGTCGCGGACCCGGGAGGCGCCGACGCCGACGAACATCTCGACGAAGTCGGAACCGGAGATCGAGTAGAAGGGGACGCCCGCCTCGCCGGCCACGGCGCGCGCGAGGAGCGTCTTGCCGGTGCCGGGCGGGCCGTACAGCAGCACGCCCTTGGGGATCTTGGCGCCGACGGCCTGGAACTTCGCCGGCTCCTGCAGGAACTCCTTGATCTCGTGGAGTTCCTCGACCGCCTCGTCCGATCCTGCGACGTCGGCGAACGTCGTCTTCGGGGTGTCCTTGGTGATGAGCTTGGCCTTGGACTTCCCGAAGTTCATGACCCGGGAGCCGCCGCCCTGCATCTGGTTCATCAGGAACAGGAAGACGACCACGATGAGGACGAAGGGGAGCAGGGACAGCAGGATCCCGACGAAGGCGTTCTGCTTCGTCGGAGAGACCGTGTAGCCGTCCGGGATCTGCTTGTCCTGGTACTTGGTCTGCAGCGTGTTGGCGATCGTCACGCCCTGATCGCCGATGTAGCTCGCCTGGATCTTCGAGCTGCCCTTGATCTTCACGCCGTCTTTGAGCGTGGCCTTGATGGTCTGCTCGTCACCGGTGGTGAGTTTGGCCGACTCGACCTTGTTGTCGTTGATCGCTGCAATGACCTGGCCGGTGTCCACCGTCTTGTAGCCGCCGGACGAGCCGACGACCTGCATCAACACGACCACGGCAAGGACGGCCAGCACGATCCACATGACCGGCCCACGGAAGTATCGCTTCACGTCCATCCATACGGAGCGGTGTCGCCCCGTCCCTCCTGCCATAGTGAGTTTGATAAGACAGTTCTTCTGACGGTACCCCAGCTTCGTCGCGCAAAGCCGCACGGGACGGCTGGCGCACCCGTCTGCATGCTCCAACGGCGTGAGGCCCGCCGGGGTTCCCGATCTTCGTACGGGGCTTGGGCTTTTCGGGTTCAGCCGCCGTAGACGTGGGGCGCGAGCGTACCGACGAACGGGAGGTTCCGGTACTTCTCGGCATAGTCGAGGCCGTAGCCGACGACGAACTCGTTCGGGATGTCGAAGCCGACCCACTCGACGTCGATGGCCACCTTGGCGGCCTCCGGCTTGCGCAGCAGCGTGCACACCTTGAGGGAGGCGGGCTCGCGCGAGCCGAGGTTGGACAGCAGCCAGGACAGGGTCAGGCCGGAGTCGATGATGTCCTCGACGATCACGACGTGCTTGCCCTTGATGTCGGTGTCGAGGTCCTTGAGGATCCGCACCACGCCGGAGGACTGGGTGCCCGCGCCGTAGGACGACACGGCCATCCAGTCCATGGTGACGGGGGTGGACAGGGCCCGGGCGAGATCGGCCATGACCATCACCGCGCCCTTGAGGACACCGACGATGAGCAGGTCCTTGCCCGCGTACTGCGCGTCGATGCTCGCGGCCAGTTCGGCCAGCTTCGCGTCGATCTCTTCCTTGGTGATGAGCACCTCTTTGAGGTCGGTGCCCATGTCTTTCGCGTCCACCCGCATCACTTTCGGTTGTCCCACCGGCCGCCGGGACCGCCCACGCCGACCGTATGAGCGGTCCTGGCGGAGGTCCGGATCAGCCTTGCCGAATCACCAGTCTGCCACCCTGGCGCTGGGCGACGACTTTGCCGGGGAGATTGATGACCCCCTGGCCGCGCCATCCGGTGATCAACCGGTCGATCTCCTCGATGTGCCGGGCGAAGAGGGAACCGGCCGGGGCGCCCGCCTCGATCGCGGCGCGGCGCAGGATGCGGCGGCGCACGGCGGGCGGCAGGGCGTACAGCTTGGCGCACTCCAGCAGGCCGGCCGCGTCCCGTACGGAGGACTCGGCCTGGCCGGCCCAGGCGTCGAGCGCGTCGGCGTCGTCGCGGGAGAGCTGGGCCGTGCGGGCGAGCGCTTCGACGACTCCCTTGCCGAGGGCCTTCTCCAGGGCGGGCAGGCCTTCGTGGCGGAGCCGGGAGCGGGTGTAGGCCGGGTCGGCGTTGTGCGGGTCGTCCCAGACGGGCAGGGACTGGACCATGCAGGCCTTGCGGGCGGTCTGCCGGTCGAGCTGGAGGAAGGGGCGGCGGTAGCGGCGGGCGGCCCCCGGTCCGCCGGATACGGCGGCCATGCCGGACAGGGAGCGGATGCCGGAGCCGCGGGCGAGGCCGAGCAGGACCGTCTCTGCCTGGTCGTCGCGGGTGTGGCCGAGCAGGACCGCGGCGGCGCCGTGGCGCTCGGCGGCCGCGTCGAGCGCGCCGTAGCGGGCGTCGCGGGCGGCTGCCTCGGGGCCGCCTTCGCGGCCGACGGTCACGGCGGTGGACTCGACGGGGTCGAGGCCGAGTTCGCGCAGGCGCAGGGCGACTTCCGCGGCGCGCAGGTCGGAGCCGGGCTGCAGTCCGTGGTCGACGGTGACGCCGCCGGCGCGGATGCCGAGCCGGGGGGCCTCGAAGGCGAGGGCGGAGGCGAGGGCCATGGAGTCGGCGCCGCCGGAGCACGCCACGAGCACGAGCGGCGTCGGAGGCTGTCCGTGCGCGCTCGCCTCGGGGGCGGGGTGGTCGTTGAGGACGTCGTGGAGTACGCGGCGGACCGCCAGGCGTATCGCCGCGACCGCAGGATGGGGACCCATTGTCCGGTTCCCTTCATGAAGTTGTCGGGGGCTGAGCCCGGGTTCGGTCACTCAGAGTGTGTAGATGGTGACAGAACCGGGGCGTTCCCCGAGCATTGCACGCCTGCCCCGGGCCGACGGTCCCTCGGACGGGTGATTGAAGGGGCGTTCGCCTGCCGTCGACCGGATTCGTCCCTTGACGTTCCGAGGGCTCACGACTCGGCCTTGCGGTGCACCCGCGCGACCCAGTCCGCCGGTTTGCCGATCTCGGCCTTGGTCGGAAGTGTGTTCGGGGAGGTCCATACGCGGTTGAAGCCGTCCATGCCGACCTGGTCGACGACGGCCCGCACGAAGCGTTCGCCGTCCCGGTACTGCTTGAGCTTGGCGTCGAGGCCGAGGAGCTTGCGCAGGGCGATGTCGAGCCGGGAGGCGCCCTTGGCGCGGCGCTGCTGGAACTTCTCACGGATCTCGGCGACGGTCGGGACGACGTCGGGGCCGACGCCGTCCATGACGAAGTCGGCGTGCCCCTCGAGGAGGGACATCACGGCGGTGAGGCGGGCGAGGATCTCGCGCTGGGCGGGCGTCTGCACGAGTTCCACCAGGGAGCGGCCCCCGTCGTCCTCCTCGCCCTCGGGGCGGCCGCCGGCGAGGGACTGCGCGGCTTCCCTGACCCGCTCGAGGAACGTCGACGGGTCGACGTCGGTCTCCCCGAGGAACGACTGGATCTCGCCCTCGAGATGGTCGCGCAGCCAGGGCACGGCGGAGAACTGCGTGCGGTGCGTCTCCTCGTGGAGGCACACCCAGAGCCGGAAGTCGTGGGGCTCGACGTCGAGTTCGCGTTCGACGTGGACGATGTTCGGCGCGACGAGCAGGAGCCGGCCGCCGCCGTTCGCGCCGGCGGGGAGTTCACGGGAGGCCGGGGCGAAGGTCTCGTACTGGCCGAGGACGCGGGAGGACAGGAAGGAGAGCAGCATGCCGAGTTCGACGCCGGTGACCTTGCCGCCGACGGCTCCGAGGACCGCGCCCCCGGGGCTGTTGCCGCGGCGCTCCTGCATCTTGTCCAGGAGGGGTTTGAGGATCTCCCGGAAGCCCGCGACGTTGGCCCGCACCCAGCCGGGGCGGTCGACGACGAGGATGGGGGTGTCGTGGATCTCGTCGGTGGCCATCCGGGTGAAGCCCCGGACGTGCCCCTCCGAGGCCTTGGCGTGCCGGCGCAGTTCCGCGACGACGGCCCGTGCCTCGTCGCGGCTGACTTCCGGACCCGGCCGCACGAGCCGGGTCGCGGTCGCCACCGCCAGATTCCAGTCGACCATCCCCGCAGATGCAGCACCACCGATGCTCGTCATGCGTCAACCGTACGTGAGCGCCGCCGCCGGGGGCAGGCCGCAGGAGGCCGGTCAGGGAGATGTCAGGGTCGGCGCCCGGGCCGCCTCGGGGGCGGCGGGCCGGGCGCCCGGGGTGGCGGGGCCGCGGCGGGCGTCAGCGGCACCCGCAGCCCGCGAGCGCCGTGGCCGCCCTGTCCAGCGCCGCCTGGGCAGCGCCCGGGTCGGTCGTGTCGGCCGCCAGGAAGGCGAAGGCGAGGAGCCGTCCGTCCTGGTCGACGACCGTGCCGGCGAGGGCGTTCACGCCGCTCAGGGTGCCGGTCTTGGCGCGGACGACGCCGGCCGCGCCGTCCGTGTACCGGTGGGCGAGGGTGCCGGTGAAGCCGGCGACGGGCAGGCCGGTGAGGACGGGCCGCAGGTCGGGACGGGCCGGGTCGCCGGCCTTGACCAGGAGGGCGGTCAGCAGGTTCGCCGTCATGCGGTCCCGGCGGTCGAGTCCGCTGCCGTCCATGATGCTGACGCCGGCCGTCGGCAGCCCGAGTTTCTTCAACCGGGCCCGGACCGCGGCGCCGCCGCCCGCGAAGTCGGCGCGGACGCCGGTCGCGAGGGCGGTGTGGCGGGCGAGGGCCTCGGCGATGTCGTTGTCGCTGTTGGTCAGCATCCGCTCGACCAGGACCGACAGCGGCGGCGAGGAGACCGAGGCGAGGCTCTTCGCGCGCGTGGTGGCCTTGGAGGGGCCGGGGGACGTGGTGGTGATGCCGTCGGCCTTCAGGAACGCGGCGAACGTGCGGGTCGCGTCGGCCGCGGGGTCGAGCACGCGCGCGACCGGACCGCTGGTGGAGTCGTCGGGACGGCCCTCGTCGGCGGACAGGGCCGTGACCCGCGCGAGGTTGCCGTTGCGCCCGATGGGGTGAACTTCGCTGCCCGCGTAGAGGGTCGTGTCGTAGGAGAGCGTCACCCGGGTGAGGCCGCGTTTCTTCAGGGCGGCGGCGGAGGACCTGGCGAGGGCGCGCAGGTCGGCCCAGCCCGCGCCGTCGTCGTCGCGGGCCGTGAGGGTGGGGTCGCCGCCGCCGACGAGGACGAGCTCCTTGGTGTCGGGTTCGAGCACCGTGCGGGTGGTGAGGCGGTGCTCGCCGCCCATCGCGGAGAGCGCGGCGACCGCGGTGGCGATCTTCGTGGTGGAGGCCGGTGTCAGACCCGTCCCGGCGCCGGCGCCGTACAGCTGCGTGCCGGTGGCGACGTCGACGACCGCGGCGGCGTGCCGGGCGCCGAGGACGGGGTCGGCCAGGAGCGGGTTCAGGACGCTCGCGACGCCGGCGCCCGTCGGGAGGGTGGCCGGGGCGGACTTGACGGCGTCGACGCCGCCGCCGAGGCCGACCAGGACGGAGGCGGCGCTGGGGGCGGGGCGCGGCGCTCCGGCCGCGGTGTCGGACGTACGGGACGAATCCGCCGTACGCCCGTGATCTGCGCCACCCGTCCGTGCGAGCGCGGTCGCCCGGTCCCGCTCGGCCGTACGCTGGCCGGTGGAGTCCCAGGGGCCGGCGGCGGTCACCACACCGGCGGCCAGCGCCAGTCCGACGGTCGCGGCGCCCGCGCCGTACTGCCAGGACCGGGCGTTCGGGCCGGTCCCGGTGAGCCGCGCGAGCTGCGGCTTCGCGGCCTGCGCGAGCCGTGCGACCCGCGGCCTCGCGGTCGCCGCCACGCGCGCGAGACGAGGCCGTACGATCCCTGCGGCCCGTGCCAGACGCGGTCGTACGGCGTCCGTGACCCGCACCACGTGGGGTCTCGCGGCCCGCCAAGGCCTCAGCTCCGGCACGAACACCAGCCCCTTTCGCGATCACACACCGGCGTGAGGGACACTTAACCACCAGAACTATGTGTTGATCATGGAGGAGCCACCGGTGGAGTTCGACGTCACGATCGAGATTCCGAAGGGTTCGCGGAACAAGTACGAGGTGGACCACGAGACCGGTCGGATCCGCCTGGACCGTCGACTCTTCACCTCGACCGCCTACCCGACCGACTACGGCTTCGTCGAGAACACCCTCGGCGAGGACGGTGACCCGCTGGACGCGCTGGTCATCCTGGACGAGCCCACGTTCCCGGGCTGTCTGATCCGCTGCCGCGCGATCGGCATGTTCCGGATGACGGACGAGGCCGGCGGCGACGACAAGCTGCTGTGCGTCCCGTCGACGGACCCGCGCGTGGAGCACCTGCGGGACATCCACCACGTGTCGGAGTTCGACCGGCTGGAGATCCAGCACTTCTTCGAGGTCTACAAGGACCTGGAGCCCGGCAAGTCCGTCGAGGGCGCCGACTGGGTCGGCCGCACCGACGCCGAGGCCGAGATCGAGCGGTCCTACAAGCGTTTCAAGGACCAGGGCGGTCACTGAGGCCCCGGTCGCCTGATGTCGTCGAGAGGGCCGCACGCATGCGTGTGCGGCCCTCTCGGGCGTCTGTGCGCATACTGAGGCCTACGGAAGGTGTCGTTCAGGGAGCGTTGCTGAGTGTCGGAGGCGGAGAACCGCAAACCGCAGTCGGACGAGGCGAGGAGCGCCTTCGATCCCGAGATCACGTCCGAGTTCGCGATGCCGGTGGGGCTCACCGTGCCCAGAACCGGCGGGGAGTCCGAGACCACCTCGGAATTCACCGTTCCGCGGGGGCTGGACGTGAGCCAGCCGGCCGCCGGGGAGGGCGAGGGATCGGCGTTCAGCGTGCCGAGCACCTACAGCGCCCGTGAGGCGCCGGCCGCGTTCACCCCGCCCTCCGGCGTCCCGATGGTGAGCCTGATCAAGGACCTGCCCTGGCAGGACCGGATGCGCACGATGCTGCGCATGCCGGTCACCGAGCGGCCCGCGCCGGAGCCGGGGCCGAAGACGGAGGAGGGCGGTCCGGCCGTCCCGCGCGTGCTCGACCTGACCCTGCGCATCGGCGAACTGCTGCTGGCGGGCGGGGAGGGCGCCGAGGACGTGGAGGCCGCGATGTTCGCGGTCTGCCGCTCCTACGGGCTGGACCGCTGCGAACCCAACGTCACGTTCACGCTGTTGGCCATCTCGTACCAGCCGTCCCTGGTGGAGGACCCGGTGACGGCGTCGCGGACGGTGCGCCGCCGGGGCACCGACTACACACGTCTGGCGGCCGTCTTCCAGCTCGTGGACGACCTGAGCGACGCCGACTCCCATCTCTCGCTGGAGGACGCCTACCGGCGTCTCGCGGAGATCCGCCGCAACCGGCACCCCTACCCGACCTGGGTGCTGACCTCGGCGAGCGGACTGCTCGCGGGCGCAGCCTCGGTGCTGGTCGGCGGTGACGCGGTCGTGTTCGTCGCGGCCCTGCTCGGCGCGATGCTGGGCGACCGGCTGGCCTGGCTGTGCGCGGGCCGCGGGCTGCCGGAGTTCTACCAGTTCCTGGTGGCGGCGATGCCCCCGGCCGCGATCGGCATCGCGCTGACGCTGGCGGACGTCGACGTGAAGGCGTCCGCGGTCATCACCGGCGGTCTGTTCGCGCTGCTGCCCGGGCGGGCTCTGGTGGCGGGCGTCCAGGACGGCCTGACGGGCTTCTACATCACCGCGGCGGCACGCCTGTTGGAGGTCATGTACTTCTTCGTGGGCATCGTGGTCGGCGTGCTGGTGATGCTCTACGTCGGGGTGCAGCTCGGCGCGTATCTCAACCCCGACGTGACGCTGGGCGTCTCCAAGCGGCCGCTGTGGCAGATCGGCGCGTCCATGCTGCTGTCCCTGACGTTCGCCGTCCTGCTGCAGCAGGAACGGTCCACCGTGCTGGCCGTGACGCTGAACGGCGGGGTGGCCTGGTCGGTGTACGGCGCGATGCACTACGCCGGCGACATCTCGCCGGTGGCCTCGACGGCCGTCGCGGCCGGGGTGGTGGGGCTGTTCGGGCAGTTGCTGTCGCGCTACCGGTTCGCGTCCGCGTTGCCCTACACGACCGCGGCGATCGGGCCGCTGCTGCCCGGATCGGCCACGTACTTCGGGCTGTTGTCGATCGCGCAGAACAAGGTGGACGCGGGGCTGGTGTCGCTCACCAAGGCCGCGGCGCTGGCGATGGCCATCGCCATCGGGGTGAACCTCGGCTCCGAGATCTCGCGGCTGTTCCTGCGGGTGGGCTCCGCCGACAAGCGCCGGGCCGCCAAGAGGACGCGAGGCTTCTGACGCGGGCGTCCTGAGCGCGGTGGTCCTGACGCGGGGGTCGCGAGACCCCCGCGCTCCAGGCCCGCCCTGGTCGTCTCCCTAGTACCCCTGGTTGTGGGGGTAGTGGCCCTGGTGCCGGGCGTCGTGCTGCGCGCCGCCGTACGGCTGCTGCTGCGGGGGCTGCTGCTGCCACTCCTGGGGGTACTGCTGCTGGTGCTGCGGGTACTGCTGGCCGTAGTACTCGTTCTCGTAGGTCTGGCCCTGGCCGCCCTGCTGACCGTGCCCGTTCTGGTGGCCGTGGTGGTCCTGGTGCCCGTGGTGGCCCTGGTCGCCGTACGGCTGGTGCTGGTCGCCGTACGGCTGGTGCTGGTCGATGCGGCGGAGCTGGGTCGTCGCGTCGTCCATGACCGGGGGCTGCCCGTACGGCTGCTGCTGCGCCTGCCGGGCGGGCTCCTGTGCGGCCGGGGCGTTGCGGGCCTCCTTGCGGGCCTTGAGCACCTCGATGACCACCGGGACGACCGAGATGAGGACGATCAGGACCAGGATCGCCTCGACGTTCTCCTTGATGAGGTCGATCTGGCCGAGGAAGTAGCCCGCGACCGTGACTCCCGTGCCCCAGAGGACGCCGCCGACGACGTTGTACGTGATGAACGTGCGGTACTTCATACGGCCGGCGCCGGCGATGATCGGCGCGAAGGTGCGCACGATGGGGACGAAGCGGGCCAGGACGATGGCCTTGGGGCCGTACCGTTCGATGAACTCGTGGGCCTTCTCCAGGTTCTCCTGTTTGAAGAGCTTGGAGTCGGGCCGGCTGAACAGCTTCGGCCCGAAGAACTTGCCGATCAGGTAGCCCACCTGGTCGCCGAGGACGGCCGCCATCACGATCAGGGTGCACACCAGCCACAGCGGCTGGTGGATCCACTTGCCGTCGGCGACCAGCAGACCGGCGGTGAACAGCAGGGAGTCGCCCGGCAGAAAGGCGAACAGGCCCGACTCGGCGAAGACGATGACCAGGATGCCGACCAGGCCGAACGTCGAGATCAGATAGTCCGGAGTAATCCACTCGGGGCCGAGGGCGAGGGTAGTCACGGGTTCCGGGCTCCTGTGGGGTTAGGGCGGTCGGTGGGCGACCTGGCCGCCCAAAGCTATCAACGCGGCGCCGCGCGACCAGGTTCCCAGGGCTCCCCCAGGATGCACCGTGCCCCTCATTGGGCAAACCTGTGAACATGGGCATCGATGATTACGGCGGCGGGCAGGGCCCCGAGCCGGACGTACTGGTCGTCACCACGAACGACGTGCCCGGCTTCCGGGTGCAGCAGGTCATCGGCGAGGTCTTCGGGCTCACGGTGCGCTCCCGGCACCTCGGCAGCCAGATCGGCGCGGGCCTGAAGTCGATGATCGGCGGTGAGCTCAAGGGGCTGACGAAGACCCTCGTGGAAACCCGCAACCAGGCCATGGAACGGCTGGTGGAGCAGGCACGCGCGCGTGGCGCGAACGGCGTGCTCGCGTTCCGCTTCGACGTGACGGAGGCGGCCGACGTGGGCACCGAGGTGTGCGCCTACGGGACGGCGGTGGTCCTGACCCGGGAATGACCCGGGTGACCCGGGAGTGACCCGGGGCCTGGGCCACCGCCGGGCCTTCCCGGCCGGCCCTACGAGGCGTGTCGTGCCGCGTTCGCCGCGATCGCCTCCTCGAGGTGCGCGGCGAGCCCCGGGCGCATCGAGTCGTAGTACGCCTTGAAGCGCTCGTCGGCGACGTACATCTCGCCCAGGCGCACGTGCATCTCGTGCGGGCAGTCGTAGTACCAGGCGGTGATGTGCCGCCGGTGTTCCTCGGCCATGTCCATGGCCGCCTCGCCGGCCGGCCGCTCCCCCGCGTCCATCAGCGCCGCGTAGCGCTCGCTCCAGTCGTGGACCTCGGCCTGGACGCGTTTCCAGTCCTCCTTGGTGTAGCGGGCGGCCCGGCGCTGCGACTCGGCGTAGGCCTCGGTGCCGCCCCAGCGCCGCTCCGCCTCCTCGGCGTACTGCTCCGGGTCCTTGTCGCCGAAGACCTCGAACCGCTCCTCGGGTGTGAGGTTGATGCCCATCTTCTTCGCCTCCATGGCGTGTTCCACGGCCTCGGCCATCTTCTGCAGCTTCTCGATCCGGGCGGTCAGCAGTTCGTGCTGGCGGCGCAGGTGCGCGCGCGGGTCGGCCGCCGGGTCGTCGAGCAGGGCCGCTACCTCCTCGAGCGGGAAGCCGAGCTCGCGGTAGAACAGGATCCGCTGCAGCCGGTCGAGGTCGGCGTCGTCGTAGCGCCGGTGACCCGCGTGGCTGCGCCCGCCGGGGACGAGCAGGCCGATGTCGTCGTAGTGGTGCAGCGTGCGCACCGTGACACCGGCGAATCCGGCGACCTGTCCCACGGAGTAGCCCACTTCGTCCGCTCCCTTCTCGGTATGTGCTCCAGCGTGCGTCCTCACGCCGCGTGAGGTGCAAGGCGGCTTGGGACCCGTCTGCCGCAGCCCGCATGTCATGTCCGCTTTGCCCGCTTATCGTGAGCGGGTGGCCCAGGACACCGCACAGCAGCCGCCCCGCCCTCCGGCGACCCCGGCACGCACCCTGCTGCCGTCGATCCTGCCCGCCCTCGCCGTCGGCGTGCTGGCGAGCCTGCTGCTCCTGCTGGTGGAGGGGGCGGCCGACCGACTCCAGGACGTGCTGTGGCAGGACCTCCCGGACGCGCTGGGCGTGGGCCGGTACTCCGTGCTCTGGATGATGGTCATGCTCACCATGACGGGTGTGCTGGTGGGGCTCGTGGTGTGGAAGGCCCCGGGGCACGCCGGCCCCGATCCGGCCACCATGGGGCTGGACGCGCGCGTGCTGCCGCCGGTGGTCCTCCCCGGACTGCTGGTGGCGACGGCCCTGATGCTGGCGGGCGGGCCCAGTCTGGGCCCGGAGAACCCGATCATCGCCGTCAACGTGGCGGTGGTCTTCTGGCTGGGGCACCGCTTCCGGCCGGCCGCGCCGGGCGCGGTGTGGGTGATGCTGGCGGAGGCGGCGACCATCGGCGCGCTCTTCGGCACGCCGGTGGCGGCGGCGCTGCTGATCTCCGAGGCGCTGGCGGGACGGCAGACCAAGGGGCCGTTGTGGGACAGCGTCTTCACCCCGCTGGTCGCCGCCGCGTCCGGCGCGATGACGACCACCCTGCTGGCCGATCCCAGCTTCGACCTGGACCTGCCCCCGTTCGGTCAGCCCGGTTGGGCCGACGTGCTGGCGGCGACGGTGGTCGCGTCGGTCAGCGCGCTGCTCGGCATGTGCGGCGTCTACGCCTTCCCTTACGTCCACGGCGCCTTCGCGCGGCTGCGTCACCCGATGCTGATCCTCCCGGCCGGCGGGGTCGTGCTGGGCCTGCTGGCGGCCCTGGGCGGCCATCTGACGCTCTTCAAGGGGCTGGACGAGGTCGCGGAGCTCGCCGCCGACCCCGACGGCTGGACGGCCGGTCAGTTCGCCACGATGACGGTGGTGAAGATGGCCGCGCTGGTGGTGGCGGCGACCTCCGGGTTCCGGGGCGGACGGATCTTCCCGGCCGTGTTCGTCGGCTCCGCCCTCGGTCTCACCGCCCACGCGCTCGTGCCGGACGTCCATCCCGCGGTGGGTGTGGCCACCGGGGTGCTGGGCCTCCTGCTGGCCATTACCCGGCAGGGCTGGGTGAGCCTCTTCGTCGCCGCCGTCCTGGTCTCCTCGCCCGCGATCATCACCCTGCTCTGCATCGCCTCGCTGCCGGCCTGGCTGCTGGTGACGGGTCGGCCGCAGATGCAGCTGCGGGAGGACGGGACCTCGGTCCGCTGACGCCCGGACCCGCCCTCCGGGAGGCGCCGGCGCCGCCGGCAGGGGACGGGACGGGGCGGGACCGCGGCGACCGGGTCCCGCCGCCGGCCCGGCCTCAGCGGCTCATGCGGCTGAACTTCCGCACCGCCAGCGGGAAGAAGACCGCCAGCAGGGCCAGCGGCCAGCCCACGGCCGTCCACACGTGGCCGGGGTCCGCGCCCGTGCCGCCGAACAGGTCGCGCACCGCCGTCGCCGTGCGGGACATCGGGTTCCATTCGACGGCCGTGCCCAGCCAGCCGGGCATGGACGTGGGCTCGGCGAGGGCGTTGGAGAGGAAGCCGACCGGCCAGACGAGGATCTGCACGGTCTGCACCATCTCCGGTCTGCCCGCCACCAGCGCCAGATGGATGCCGGCCCACAGCATCGCGAAGCGGAACAGCAGGAGGAGTCCCAGCGCTCCCAGGAAGGCGCCCGGACCGCCCTGGGGCCGCCAGCCGAGCGCCAGGCCGACGGTGATGAGCACGACCAGGCTGACGGCCGACTGGAGCATGTCGGCCGCCGAACGGCCCACCAGAACCGCGCCGTCGGCCATCGGCATCGCGCGGAAGCGGTCGATGACCCCCTTGTTCAGGTCCTGGGTGACGGCGACCATCGTGCCCTCCAGGCCGAAGGCCATGGTGAGCGCGAGCATGCCGGGCATCAGGTAGTCGAGGTACGCGCCGTCGACCCCGCGGCCGCCGCCGACCAGGTAGCCGAACATCAGCAGCAGCATCACCGGGAAGACGAACCCGACGGCCAGCCGGCCCGGCTGCCGTGCCCAGTGGGCGAGTTCACGGCGGGTCATGGTCCAGCAGTCGGTCAGGGCGTACGCGTAGCCGCTCACACGGCCTCCTTCACAAGGTCGTCCGCACGGTCCTCGCGGCCGGTCAGGTGCAGGAAGGCCTCGTCCAGCGTGGGGCGGCGCAGGGCCACGTCCTCCGCCTCGATCCCGGCCTCCTCCAGGGCGCGGACGACGCCGAAGAGGGCGGCCATCCGGTCGGTGACGGGTGCGCTGAGCAGACGGCGGTCGACGTCGACGACGACGTGCTCCCCGGGCAGGGGCAGCAGGGCGACCGCCGCTCCCAGGAGGCCGGCGTCGCGCAGGACGACGTCGATGCGGTCGCCGCCCGTCAGCGCCTTGAGCTCGTCCGCCGTGCCGTCGGCGATCACCCGGCCGCGGTCGACGACGCAGATGCGGTCGGCCAACTGGTCGGCCTCTTCCAGGTACTGGGTGGTGAGCACCACCGTCGTCCCCCCGCCGACGAGCGAGCGGACCGCGGCCCAGACCTCGGCGCGTCCGCGCGGGTCGAGCCCGGTGGTCGGCTCGTCCAGGAAGAGCACCTCGGGGTCGGCGCCGTGCCGCCCGCCGATGAGGGAGGCGGCGAGGTCCAGCCGGCGGCGCATGCCGCCGCTGTAGGAGCGGACCGGTTTGCGGCCGGTGGCGGCGAGGCCGAAGCGCTCGAGGAGCTCGGCGGCGCGCACGCGCGCGGGGCCGGAGCCGAGACGGTGCAGGCGTCCGAACAGCTCCAGGTTCTGCCGGCCGTCCAGTTCCTCGTCGAGGGCGGCGTGCTGGCCGAGCAGGCCGATGCGCCGGCGGACCTCGCGGGCCTCGGTCAGCACGTCGTGACCGGCCACCTCGACGCGTCCGGCGTCCGGTCGCAGCAGCGTGGACATGATTCTGACCAGGGTCGTCTTGCCCGCGCCGTTCGGTCCGAGCACTCCCTGCACGGTGCCGCGTGCCACCGTGAGATCGAGCCCGTCCAGTGCCCGCGTCTCCCCGTACCTCTTGTGGACGCCTTCGACGGTGATCGCCGTGTCGGCCATGGAAAACCCCCATTCCTGCGCTAGTCAAACTTGACTACACGCACAAAGATAAACCTGCCAACCTCAGTCGTCAAACTTGATTAGCGCCAGTCCCCCGGGTGCCGCTCCCTCGTCGCGTACGGGTTCTCCTCGCCCGGCGCGAGCACGCCGACGAACGGCTCGCCCTCACCCGCGAAGGTGTAGGCCCCGCCCTCGATGCGCGCGATCAGGCCGCGGGCCCACTCCGCCTCGGCGTCGGCCGTATGGACCCAGAGGTTCATGATCTCGCCGATGTGGCCCAGTTGTCCGGGGCCCTCCTCGGGGACGTAGTGCTCGGTCACGGACGAGCGCCACTCGTCGATGCCGCGCACGCGCTCCTTCAGCAGCGAGACGGCCTCCGCGCGCGGGAGGTCCACCACGAAGCCGATGGCGGCCGACTTCACGTCCGTCCGCTGGTCGTAGGAGACCAGCGCCTCGCGCAGCAGCCGGAAGTACTCCTCGACGCCCGCCTCGGTGACCTCGTACTCGGTGCGCGGCGGGCCGCCGGCGGTGGACGGGGCCGTCTCGTGCTCACGCAGCAGGCCCTGCTTCGCCATCTGCTTCAGGGCGTGGTAGATCGAGCCCGGCTTGGCGTTGGACCACTCGTGGGCGCCCCAGTACTCCAGGTCGCTGCGCACCTGGTAGCCGTGGGCCCGCCCGTGCTGGCGCACGGCGCCCAGGACGAGGAGACGGATCGCTGACATGCGCCCAGGTTAGGGCGTGGCGTCCGGGCGCCCGGCGACGCCCGGACGGTCGTCCGCCCGGAGCGCGCCCTAGAAGGGGAAGCCGCTGCGGCCGTGCTGGACCGAGATCCACTTGGTGGTGGTGAAGGACTCCAGGGTGCTCTCGCCGTTGAGGCGGCCGACGCCGGAGCTCTTCTCGCCGCCGAACGGGACGATCGGCTCGTCGTGCACGGTGGCGTCGTTGACGTGGAACATGCCGGTCACGACCTGCTTGGCGAAGGCGACGCCGCGCTCGACGTCACGGGTGTGGACGGCGCCGCTCAGGCCGTACGGCGTGTCGTTGGCGATGCGCAGGGCCTCCTCCTCGCCGTCGAAGGTGTTGATGAACGCGACCGGGCCGAAGACCTCCTGCTGGAGCAGGGCGGAGCCGGGGGGCAGGTCGGCGAGGACGGACGGCTCGACGAGGTTGTCGGTGGTCGCTCCGTGCAGCAGGACGGTCGCGCCCTCGGCGATCGCCTGCGCGACCGCGCCGGAGACGGCTTCCGCCTGCTGGGAGTTGATGACCGGGCCGATGAGGGTCTGCGGGTCGCGCGGGTCGCCCGCCTTCAGCGTCCGCACCTTGGCGACGAACTTCTCGGTGAACTCGTCGGCGAGCGAACGGTCGACCAGGATGCGGTTGGCGGCCATGCAGACCTGGCCCTGGTGGACGAAGCGGCTGAAGACGGCCGCGTCCACGGCGTAGTCCACGTCGGCGTCGTCGAGGACGACGAAGGCGCTGTTGCCGCCGAGTTCGATGACGGACCGCTTGAAGTGCGAGGCGGCGACCGTCGCCACGTGCCGGCCGACCTTGTCGGAGCCGGTGAAGGAGACGACCCGCGGGACCGGGTGCTCCAGGAAGGCGTCGCCGATCTCGGCGATGTCGGTCACCACGACGTTCAGCAGGCCCGGGGGCAGACCGGCGTCCTCGAACAGCTTGGCGATCACGGTGCCGCCGGAGATCGGTGTGTTCTGGTGCGGCTTGAGCACCACGGCGTTGCCGAGGGCCAGCGCGGGGGCGACGGACTTCAGCGACAGCAGGAACGGCACGTTGAAGGGGCTGATCACGGCGACCACGCCGACCGGCTCGCGGTAGACGCGGTTCTCCTTGCCGTCGACCGGCGAGGGGAGGATCCGGCCCTCGGGGCGCAGCGACAGGTGGATCGACTCGCGCAGGAACTCCTTGGCGAGGTGGAGCTCGAAGGCGGCCTTGCCGAGGGTGCCGCCGGCCTCGGCGACGAGGAGCTCGCTGATCTCCGCCTCGCGCTCCTCGACCAGCCGCAGCGCCTTCTCGAAGACCGCGCGGCGGGCGTAGGCGTTGGTGGCGGCCCACTGCCGCTGCGCGCGGGCGGCGGCCTGGTAGGCCTCGTCGACCTCGTCGACGGTGGCGATGGTGATCGAGGCGAGCTTCTCGCCGTCGTAGGGGTTGAAGTCGATGATGTCCCAGGAGCCCGTGCCCGGACGCCACTTGCCGTCGATGTACTGCTGGGCCAGGTCGGTGAAGTAGGACGTCGACATGTGATCCCTCAATCCCCTGCTGCGAACGGCTGCGATCGATCGGTGTCACGATCTGATCACACGTCATCGTACGGGTGTTTCAAGGGAGTTGAAGGGTTTACCGAAGCCTGTGGGGGAATCCCCCGAGGCCGCGGGGTCAGGAGAGCTGGATCAGGCCACGGAGCAGGTCCCGGCTCTCGTCCGGTCCGGGGCTGTCCTGCTGCAGTTCCTTCAGGGCGAGTTCGTACTGCGCGACGTCCTCGCGCTTGTCCAGATAGAGGGCGCTGGTGAGCTGCTCCAGGTAGACCACGTCGGACAGGTCGGACTCGGGGAAGCTCAGGATGGTGAAGGCCCCGGACTCGCCGGCGTGCCCGCCGAAGCTGAACGGCATCACCTGCAGACGGACGTTGGGCCGCTCGGAGATGTCGATCAGATGCTGGAGCTGCCCGCGCATCACCTCGCGGTCGCCGTACGGCCGGCGCAGCGCGGCCTCGTCGAGGACGATGTGGAAGTCCGGGGCGCTCTCGGCGACGAGGCACTTCTGGCGCTCGAGGCGCAGCGCCACCCGCCGGTCGATGTCGGCGGCGCTCGCGCCCCTCATCCCGCGGCTGACGACGGCGTGCGCGTACGCCTCGGTCTGCAGCAGACCGTGCACGAACTGCACCTCGTAGACGCGGATCAGGGCGGCCGCGCCCTCCAGGCCGACATAGGTGGGGAACCAGTTGGGCAGCACGTCCGAGTAGCTGTGCCACCAGCCCGCCACGTTGGCTTCGCGGGCGAGGCCGACGAGCGCGTTGCGCTCCGCGTCGTCCGTGACGCCGTACAGCGTCAGCAGGTCTTCCACGTCACGGGTCTTGAAGCTCACCCGGCCCAGTTCCATCCGGCTGATCTTCGACTCCGACGCCCTGATCGAGTATCCCGCCGCCTCGCGCGTGACGCCGCGGGCCTCACGCAGCCGTCGTAGTTGCGAGCCGAGCAGCATCCGCCGCACCACCGATCCGGGCTCTCCCGCGCTCACGTTCGCCAGCCTCCCCAACCGTCCTAGGGGCCGCAGTCTGCCACTAAAACACTTCGAGCAGTACTCGTCCGATTACAGAGATGGAACGAACTCAAAGCATACGCACAGGGCGATGCGAAGGAAGAGTGAGGAGAAAGCAAGAGAAGTGGCGGTGATGAGAGAGAAGTTGGCGGAAAAAATGGCCAAGAAGCGGTACGGGCGGGTCCATTTCGGTCACGTGCACGTGCATCTGCCCTTGCATCCGCAGTGCGCATCAGAAACCATGGTCCCGCGCCACCGCTGCATCGCAACGACCGCGAATCCCGGGAGTGCCTCGCATGGGGACGAATGGATCGACCATGCTCGAGCCGTTACGGCAGGGCCTTCCGCCGCTGGATCCCGCGGCCGTGTCCGACGCCGCCTCCTGCTCCCTGCCCGCCCGCTACGAAGCGGTGCGAGAGGCCCGGCAGTTCACCAGGCTCACCCTCGGCCAGTGGGACATGGACGATCGCTTCGACGACGTCTGTCTGGTCGTCTCGGAGCTGGTGACCAACGCACTGAGACACGGACTGGGCTCCGACGGCGCTCCCCGGGTGCCGGACCGGCAGCACCCGCCCGTGCGGCTGCACCTGATGCGCTGGACCGAGCGACTGGTGTGCGCGGTGCGCGACCCCAGCCACGACAGTCCCCTGCCGCAGGAGGGCGACGACTTCTCCGCGGAGTCCGGGCGAGGGCTGTTCCTCGTGGACTCCTTCGCCGACAGCTGGGGTTGGCAGCCGCTCTCCGGCAGCCTGGGCGGAAAGGTCGTCTGGGCGCTGTTCCGGCTGCCCACACCGGCCGAATGACGGAGCGCCGCCCGCCCCGACGGCCTGGATCTACGCGCGTTGCAAGGACGGTTTGCGCCGACATGTCCGGCGCGTGGCGCCGGCGGGGGCGTCAGCTGCCGATCAGGTGGTCGAACTCGCCGTCCTTGATGCCCAGGAGCATGGCCTCGATCTCCGCGCGCGTGTAGACGAGCGCGGGGCCGTCGGGGAAGCGCGAGTTGCGCACCGCGACGTCACCGCCCGGCAGTCGCGCGAACTCCACGCAGGAACCCTGCGAGTTGCTGTGCCGGCTCTTCTGCCAGGCAACCCCGTACAGCTGTGTGGCCGTCATGCCGTTGTACACGTCGTGCCCCCCGTCAACGTGGTGGTCCACAGGTCGCTCCCTGGTGGTGCACTGGCTTGTGTGGCCATTGGTGCCGTTGTCAACTGTCCCGGATCATAACCCCGTTCACATGCAGACGCATGAGCAGATGCACGTGCACGCGCGGTGCCTGAGTGGTTACAGCTGTGACGCCCGCTTTACCGACGTCGTTCCGTCCGGCCGGGCGTCGGGAGGTGCTCCGGAAAGTCGTCCGGATCGAACTGCTCATGCACGGGGACAGACGCGCGCGGGGGCCCTCGTGTTCCGTCGACGCGGAACGACATGGAACCGGATCACCCGCGGGGAGTCCCCGCGACACCCGCTGCGGGCCTTCCCGAAGCGGCGGTTCCGGCGGACGCCCGCCGTCCGCTCGGACCCGTGGACGACGGGTCCGCCGGACGGTTGTGCCACTGTCCGACCACGGTCCGACAGGCCGGACGCCTCCCACGCCCCTGCAGTGCCCCGCAACTCCCCCGCTCCTCGCCTCGGGGTGACGACGGCGACCGCCCCCGCGTACGACCCGGAGGTCGGCGCGGGGGCGGGGCGGGGCGGCTCGCCGCATCAGGGCCGGGTCGGCTCATCGCCGGAGGGTGACTGCGTCAGGGCGGTCGGCGTGAGCAGACGCTGCGGGGAGTGGCTGCTCGTACGGATGTGTGAGTCTCCGTGCGGCTGAGAACGGGCCCGGGCTACGGAGGGCGACAGGTGCGCGCCGGCCCCGAGTGGACGGGACCGGCGTGTACAGGACAGGTGCGCCCGGCGCCGGAAGCGGTGCGCCGGGCCGCCCCCGGGGGGCGGGTCAGCGTGCGGCGCTGTAGGGGAGCAGGGCCATCTCGCGGGCGTTCTTGACGGCCCGGGCGAGTCGGCGCTGCTGCTGGGCGGAGACGCCGGTCACCCGGCGGCTGCGGATCCTGCCCCGGTCGGAGAGGAACTTCCGCAGCAGGTCGGTGTCCTTGTAGTCGACGTGGGCGACGCCCGCCTGGTCCAGGGGACCGGGGCGGGCCTTGGCCGGCTTGCGGTCGGGCTTGCGGTCGGGCTTGCGGTCGGGCTTGCGGGGCACGGGGTCAGACCTCCAGGAGGATGTCGAAGGCGGGCGGCAGTCGCTTCCAGGCCGTGCGGCCGGCGGCGTACTCGGCGTCGGTGAGCAGACAGGACTCCAGGAGCCTGGCGAGGCCGTCGCGGTCCAGGCCGGGGGACGTGAAGACCAGGTGCTGACAGCAGTCGCCGTGCTCGGGGTGCCAGTCGAGAGCGGCCGCGGCGCGGCGCACCGGCGGGACCAGGTCCCAGGCCGCGTCGGGGAGGGACGCCAGCCACGGGCCGGCTGACTCCACGCACAGGGCGCCGCCCGCCGCGTCCCAGTGGAGCAGCACGTCGGGCTTGTCGGCGAGCCAGAACCGGCCCCGGCTGCGGGCGGCCGCGCAGGTCAGGTCCTCCAGCGCCGCGTACAGCCGTTCCGGGTGGAAGGGCCGGCGGCGGTGCCAGACGAAGGTGCTCACACCGTGCGCGTCGGCCTCGGCGGGGAGCAGCGCGCAGGCGGGATGCTGGGCCGCGGCGGCAGCCTCCGCGTCGAATCCGGCCAGCACGGCCGCGGCCAGCGGCGACCGGTGATCCGCGTGCTCGCCGGGCGCGACCCGGACCTGGCGGGCCGTCGGGTGCAGCTGGGCCAGCAACTCACGGTCCTCCTCGTCGGCCTCCCCGGAGTCGACGACCGCCAGCACGGGGGCGTACTCCAGCTGCCGCGCGAAGGTGTCGGCGACGGTGCGCCGGTCGGTGGCGGCCGCGGCGAGACCGCAGTCGGCGAGGTCGTCGCCGTTGCCCAGGCACGGCAGGAGCAGCGCCGGGTCGACGGCCGTGACGACGCCGGTGACGGTGAGGCCGCCGGCGACCACCACCTCGGCCATGGCCCTGGGCTCCACGGAGTCCCACAGCTCGACGACCGCGAGTCGGGTGACGCCGTCGTCGGCGAGGCGGCGCAGCTCGGGCACCAGGTCCTCGCGCAGGGCGCAGCAGGCGCAGTCGTCGACCAGGGGCGCCTCCCCGGCGGAGAGGATGCCGGTGGCGTCCCGGACGGTCCGTACGACCGTGCCGGCCGCGGCCGTCGCGAGGTCGTGGTGCAGGGCGACGCCGCCGGGCACGTCGGCGAGCAGGCGCGCGACCGTCGCCCGGCGGGCGTCGGCGTGCAGCCCGCCGACGATCACGACCGACAGGCTCACGCCCCGCCCTGCTTCCCGTAACGCCGCTCGAAGCGCTCGACCCGGCCGGCCGTGTCCAGCACGCGCGCGGCGCCGGTGTGGAAGGGGTGGCTGACGTCGGAGATCTCGACGTCGACGACGGGGTACGTGACGCCGTCCTCCCACTCGACCGTCCGGTCGCTGCTCATGGTGGAACGGGTGAGGAAGGCGTGGTTCGCGGCACGGTCGCGGAAGACCACGGGTGCGTAGGGCGGGTGGATCTCGTTGCGCATGGGTCAGCGCTCCTCTCGGAAGTCGACGTGACGGCCGGCGACGGGGTCGTACTTGCGCAGGGTCATGCGGTCGGGGTCGTTGCGGCGGTTCTTGCGGGTCACGTAGGTGAATCCGGTCCCCGCGGTGGACCTGAGCCTGACGACCGGACGGAGTTCGTTGCGAGCCATGCTGCTATGTTACTGAAAATGAATTCCATTAGCGATAGCGCTCCAGGAGAGGTACGTCACTCATGTCCGCGCACTGCATGCTGACCGGCGCCCGGCCCGGCTTCGGCAACCGCATCTCCCGCTCCCACCGGCGCACCTCGCGCCGCTTCGACCCGAACGTGCAGAGCAAGCGGTACTGGCTGCCGGGAGAAGGCCGGCACGTACGGCTGCGGCTGAGCACGAAGGGGATCAGGACCGTCGACGCGATCGGCGTCGAGGCCGCCGTGGCGCGGATCCGCGCACGAGGAGTGCGGGTCTGATGGCGAAGAAGAGCAAGATCGCGAAGAACGCCCGGCGCCGGGCGGTCGTCGCGCGGTACGCGGCGCGCCGGGCCGAGCTGAAGGAGACGATCCGGCGGCCGTCGTCCACGGACGCGGAACGCGAGGCGGCGCAGCGGGAGCTGCGCGCGCAGCCGCGGGACGCCAGTGCGACGCGGGTGCGCAACCGGGATCAGGTGGACGGCCGCCCGCGCGGGTATCTCCGGACGTTCGGGCTGTCCCGGGTGGGGCTGCGGAAGCAGGCACACGCGGGGCATCTGCCGGGGGTGCGCAAGTCCTCCTGGTAGGCGGGCCGCACGGGCGGACGCGGACGGCTCCCGGGCCGCTCCGATCCCGCCCCCTGCCGCTCCCGGGCCGCCGCCCGGAGTTGCTGGTAGCTTGCTGCGGTCCTTGAGGTCCAGGTTTTTCGGTCCGAGCTCGGGAGCTTGCAGTGACTTCGGCGATCTTCTCGCGGGGCGCGTCCCGCCGTCCGGTGCGGGCCGCGGCGGTGGTCGCGGCGCTGGCGGGCGCTCTCGCGCTGACCGCGTGCAGCGGCGACGGAGGGTCCGGGGACGGCTCCGCGACCACTCCGGCGGCGACGGCGGACAGCGGCGGTCCGGGCGGTGCGACGGCCTCGCCGTCCGACTCCGTCTCCGCTTCGGACGAGCTGGAGGGCAGCTGGCTCGCCACGACGGACGGCAAGGCCGTCGCGCTCATCGTCACGGGGAAGCAGGCCGCCCTCTTCGTGACCGGCGGGAGCGTGTGCAGCGGGACCGCCGGCAAGCAGGCGGGCATGCGGATGATCCACCTGAGGTGCACGGTCGGCAAGGACGACCGGACGACCGGCATGGTCGATTCCGTCGACGCGAAGTCCCTCGAAATCACCTGGACCGGCGCGGCCGGCAAGGAGACGTTCACCAAGGCGGAGGGCGGCCAGTGGCCGTCGGGTCTGCCGACGGCCGGGATCGGATAGCCGCCCGCCGGTCCGCCCGCGCGGGGGCTATGCCCGGGGGGTCTGCCCCTGCGGTGCGGCGTCCGCTTTCGTGTGGAGCACCGCGCGGGCCTGCTCCGCCGCCCGGACGGTGCTCTCGCTGACGAAGTCCAGGAAGCGGGCGATGTTCTCGAGGCGGACGGCGGCCGGGGTCGCGGAGCCGAGGATCCCGACGCCCTGCCGCGCGATCTCGATCACCTGGGTGAGCGCCCGGGCGCTGGCCAGCATCGACTGGTACCAGACGTCGTCGTCGACGACGTAGCGCTCGCGGCGGCGGTCGTCGCGCTCCCGGCGGACGAAGGCCTGCTCCTCGAGGTACGTGATCGCCTTGGAGACGGACGCGGGGCTGACCTGGAGGCGCTGCACGAGATCGGACGCGGTGAGGCTGCCCGCGTCCGTGAGGGTGAGGCAGGCCATGACCCTGGACATCATCTTCGGCATGCCCGAGGCCATGAGGACGGTGGTGAACGCCTCCTCGTACTCGCGCACGGCCTCGGCGTCGCGTCCGTGGGCCTGCGGGAACGCGTCCGGACCTCGGGGCGCCGTCTGCCTGCGGCGGTGGGCGCGGCGCTCGGTCGCCCGGTGGGCCAGGTCGGCGCGGTAGGCGGTGGGGCCGCCGTTGCGCATCACTTCGCGCGTGATCGTCGAGGTGGGACGGTCGAGGCGTCTGGCGATCTCCGCGTAGGCGAGGCCGTCGGCCAGCCCCGACGCGATCTGCTGACGCTCCTGCTGGGTGAGTCTGCCTCCGGGCATCGCGGCCTCCTTCGGTGCGGGCCCGCTTCGTGCGCCCGGATGCCGCCAGTTTAGCGTTCACCGACATACATTGCAACGGACTTGAGCTCCGCACGTTGCGTTGCCTTTCAATCCATTGCAATGATTACCTGGCTTTCACCTGCTTGTATGCCAATTTTACGCAACGAAGTCGTTGCCGATATCGAGAACGCAACGTAGCTTTTCCTCTGTCGGAAACAGAAACGAACACAGGAGAGCACGATGCAGAAGTTCGCCACCGCCGCCCCGGTCTCCGTCGTCCTCGACGTTCCCGCGGGACGGATCCGCTTCATCGCCGCCGACCGGGCCGACACCACCGTCGAGGTGCTGCCCGCGGACGCCTCCAGGAGCCGCGACGTGAAGGCGGCAAAGGAGACCTCGGTCGACTTCGCCGACGGCGCCCTGCGGATCACGGCCCCCACGAAGAACCAGCTGCTGGGCGCCTCCGGATCGCTGGACGTGACCGTCCAGCTGCCCGCCGGCTCGCATGTCGAGGCCACGACCTCCGCCGGCGAGTTCCGCGTCGTCGGACGGCTCGGCGACGTCACCGTCGAGGGCGCGCAGGGCACGGTCAAGATCGACGAGGCCGCCAGCGCCCGCCTCACCCTCCTCGACGGCGACGTCTCGGTCGGCCGCCTCACCGGCCCCGCCCGGATCAGCACCCAGAAAGGCGACCTGAACGTCACCGAAGCCGTGCACGGCGAGGTCGTCCTGCGCACCGAGGCCGGCTCCATCTCCGTCGGCGCCGCCCGCGGCGTCTCCGCCACCCTCGACGCCGGCACCGCCCACGGCCGCGTCCACAACGCCCTCGCCAACACCGACGGCGCCGCCGCCGGCCTCGCCATCCACGCGACCACCGCCTGCGGCGACATCACCGCCCGCAGCCACTGAACAGCGGTCAGGGCGGGGGCGCGCGGCGCGGGACCGCGCGCGTGCGTGATGATCCTTCGAGCACCGTCACCAGACCCGAGGGACCACACATGCGCGCCGTTCCCATCACCGTCACCGCTCTCGCCGCGGCCCTGCTCCTCACCGCCTGCTCAGGCGGGGACGACAGCGGCTCCGGTGGCGACGAGAGCAAGGCCGCCGCCTCCCCCGGGGCCGCCGGATCCGCCTGCGCGGCCGGCGACCTCGGCCAGGAGGTCGGCCCCGTCGACGCCGCGCCCGCCGCCGGGGACACCGGCAACGTCACCGTCACGCTCACCAACAAGGGCAAGGAGTGCACCCTGGCCGGCTTCCCCAAGGTCGAGCTCAAGGCCGGCGACGACTCCGCGACCGCGGCGCAGGACGAGGCCGCCGCGCCGCAGCCCCTGACCCTCCCGGCGCAGGGCACCGCCTCGTTCACGATCACCTACGTGCGCGGCGCGGGCGGCGGCGACAAGTCCCTCTCCGTCAAGACCGTCGAGTACGGCCTGCCGCAGGCCTCGTCCACCGCGGACTTCCCCTGGTCGTACGGTGACGTCGCGCTCAAGAGCAAGGGCGTGGCGGACGCCACGGTCAGCGCCTTCCACCCGGCGGGCGACTGACCCGCCCCGCTCGGCGTGCGGTCACGGCAGGCGGGGCCGGGACCGCACGCGGGCCCGGTCGGCCGCTTCGGCGCCCTCGGTCCAGCCCGCCTCGTCGGTGACGCCGCGCAGACGGGTGGAGACCGTCCGCGGGAACATGCGGTCCGTCGCCGCGGTGACCGCGACCTCGCGGGACGCGAGGACCGGCAGCAGGTCGTCGCCGACCTGCGCCTCCGCGGCGGCCGTGAGGCGGGCGCCGACCCGGTGGGCGTACGCGGCGAGGAACGACTGGCGGAAGGTCCTGGTCCGCCGGCGGCCGCTCGCCCGCTGCGCCGCCTCCGCCTTCGCCATCGCCGACTGCGCCTGCACCAGCAGCGAGGTGTAGAGCAGTTCCACCGCTTCGAGGTCCGCCTCGAAGCCGACGACCGTGGAGAAGGCGAACGGCTCGTTCCACACCGCCCGGCAGTGGTTGGCGTCGGCGACCGCGTCCAGCAGCACCGCCTTGGCCTGCTCGTACGGCGGCTCGACGCCGATCCGGCAGGCGCCGGGCGCGTCCGGGGCCGGGGCCCGAGCGTCGAGCAGGGCCTCGTCCACGCTGTGCCGGGCCATCAGTTCCTGCGCCTTCGCCGTCAGCGCCTCGGCCTCCTCCGGGAAGCCGGTCGCCTCGGCCTTGGCGAGCAGCGCGCGGATGCGGGTGAGCATGCGGGCGGAGGAGTCCCGGCCTGCCCCGGCCGCCGGGTCCCGCCCCGGCCCCCGCCCGGGCCTGTGCTCGTCGAGGGGGTCGAGGCCGGGCAGGCGCAGCAGCAGACGGTAGAGCTCCAGGACCGCCGTGGCGTGCGAGAAACGGTCCGCGGAGGGGGGCGGACCGGCCGGCAGCTCCGCGAGCTGGGCCGCCCAGCGGCCGCCGCGCGCCCGGTCGTCGCGCGCCTGTGCGCGGATCAGCGCCGCGACGAGGCCCGCATGGGCGCCGTCCAGATCGCGCCGCACGATCCGCACGACGTCCGCGGGCTGCCAGCCGCGCCGCCAGAGCGCCGCCACGAACTCCGTGCCGCGCCGCGCGAGTTCCGCGTCCGCGGCGGGATCGGCGGCGAGGAGGGACGCGCCGGAGTCGAGGGCGGCGTCGGCCGTGTCGTAGAGGGCTGCCCGCAGGGCGCGTTCGACGGCGCCGGCCGGGTCGCTGCTGGTGCTGCTCACCGTTCGATCGTGCCATGCGCCGCCCGCGCACCTTCCCCGGCACTGTCAGACCCCCCTGCCACACTCGCGGTATGGCCGACCGGTGGGCGCTCGCTCCGACCGAGGACGGTGGCGCGGAAGTCGCCCCCCTCGGTCCCGACGGCCTGCCCGCCGGCCCGTCGATGCGGGAGCCGGACCTGGCGCGGGCCGTACGGGAGCGGCCGGGCGTCGTGCGCTGGGTCTGGCGTTCCACGCCCGAGGTCTATCCGCGCCTGCTCGACGCGGGCGTGCGGGTCGAGCGGTGCTACGACGTGGAGGACGCCGAGACGCTCCTGCTCGGCCACGAGGGCCGGTCCGGCGAGCCCCGGTCCGCGGCCGCCGCGCTGGCCCGGCTGCGCGGCGGTCCCGTACCGCCGGACCCGCCGCAGCGCTCGGCCGAGCCCGGCGCCCAGTCCTCGCTGTTCGAGCCGCGTGCCGCCGCGGGGATTGCGCTGGCGGACCTCCTGGCCGTCTACGCGGAGCAGCAGCGCAGGCACGAGCGGGCCGAGCACCCGGCACGGATGCGGCTGCTGACGGCGTCGGAGTCGGCGGGGATGCTGGTGGCCGCCGAGATGAACCGGGCCGGGCTGCCGTGGAGCGCGCAGGTGCACCGCGCACTCCTGGACGACCTGCTCGGCGAGCGGTACGCGGGCGGCGGCGAGCCCCGGCGGCTGGCGGAGCTCGCGGACGAGGTGTCCGCCGCCTTCGGCCGCCGTGTCCGCCCCGACCTGCCGGCCGACGTGGTCAAGGCCTTCGGCCAGGCCGGGATCCGGGTGCGGTCCACCAGGCGCTGGGAGATCGAGTCCCTCGACCATCCGGCCGTGAAGCCGCTGCTGGAGTACAAGAAGCTGTACCGCATCCGGGTGGCCCACGGATGGTCCTGGCTGCAGGACTGGGTGCGGGACGGCCGGTTCAGACCGGAGTTCCTCGCGCACGGCACGGTCACCGGGCGCTGGGTCACCAACGGCGGGGGCGCCCTGCAGATCCCGAAGGTCATCCGGCGGGCGGTGGTCGCCGACCCCGGCTGGCGGTTCGTGGTCGCCGACGCCGACCAGATGGAGCCGCGGGTGCTGGCGGCGATCTCCCGCGACCCCGGCCTGATGGAGGTGGCGGGCCGGGAGAGCGACCTCTACCAGTCCGTCTCGGACCGCGCCTTCTCCGGCGACCGCGCCCAGGCCAAGATCGCCGTGCTCGGCGCGGTCTACGGGCAGACCTCCGGCGACGGCCTGAAGAACCTCGCCGCCCTGCGCCGCCGCTTCCCGCGCGCGGTGGAGTACGTCGACGAGGCGGCCCGGGCCGGCAAGGAGGGGCGGCTGGTGCGGACCTGGCTCGGCCGGACGTGCCCGCCGGCGGTGGGGGCGGCCGAGGCCGAGGAGGCCGGCATCCCCGTCGACGACCCCGCGGGCCCCGCCGAGGAGGACAGCGCCGACGACCGCCAGTGGACGCCCGGTTACGCCTCCACCGACGCCCGCGCGCGCGGCCGGTTCGCCCGCAACTTCGTCGTCCAGGGCAGCGCCGCCGACTGGGCGCTGCTGCTGCTCGCCGCACTGCGGCGGGCCTGTGCGGACATGGCGGCGGAACTGGTCTTCTTCCAGCACGACGAGGTGATCGTGCACTGTCCGCGGCAGGAGGCCGAGACGGTCGTCGCGGCCATCCGGGAGGCGTCCGACCTGGCCGGGCGGCTGACGTTCGGGGACACGCCGGTGCGGTTTCCGTTCACCACGGCGGTCGTGGAGTGCTACGCCGACGCCAAATGACCGGTCCGGCCACGACGGCAGGGGGCTGCCGGGGCGCTCAGGAGCCCGCCGTAGTCTCGGACGGTCCTGCCCGCGGGCCCGACCGTGGGCCCGTCCCTACGGAGGAGACGCCGTGCCCTTCCGCTGTGCCGTACTCGACGACTTCCAGAACGTCGCGACCACCATGGCCGACTGGTCCGTGCCCGGCGAGGAGGTGGAGGTCGTCCCCTTCACCGAGCACTTCGGAGGGGAGGACGAACTCGCCGCGGCACTGGCCGGCTTCGACTGCGTGGTCACCCTGCGCGAACGCGTCGCCTTCCCGGCGTCCCTGCTGGACCGGCTCCCCCGGCTGCGGCTGCTGATCGCCTCCGGCATGCGCAACTCGGTGATCGACTTCCCCGCGGCGAAGGCGAACGGGGTGACGGTCTGCGGCACGGAGAGCTCGTCGACCCCGCCGGTCGAGCTGACCTGGGCGCTGCTGCTCGGTCTCGCGCGCGGGCTGGTGCAGGAGAGCACCGCGCTGCGCGAGGGCGGCCCCTGGCAGTCGACGGTGGGCGCGGACCTGCACGGGCGGCGGCTCGGGCTGCTGGGGCTGGGGAGGATCGGCGGCCTGGTGGCCCGGGTGGGCCTCGCCTTCGGCATGGAGGTGAGCGCCTGGAGCCAGAACCTGACGGAGGAACGGGCGCGGGAGGTCGGCGTGCGGGCGGCCGCCTCGAAGGAGGAACTGCTGTCCGAGAGCGACTTCGTGTCCGTCCATCTCGCACTGGGCGAGCGCACCCGGGGGCTGCTCGGCCCCGCCGAACTCGCGCTGCTCAAGCCGACGGCCTACCTGGTGAACACCTCGCGCGCGGCCATCGTCGACCAGGAGGCGTTGCTGGCGGCGCTGCGGGAGGGGCGGATCGCGGGTGCGGGGGTGGACGTCTTCGACGTCGAACCGCTCCCCGCCGGTCATCCGATGCGGACGGCTCCCCGTCTGCTGGCCACTCCCCACCTCGGGTACGTGTCCCGGGCCAACTACGGGCGCTACTACGGACAGGCGGCGGAGAACATCCGCGCATACCTGGCGGGGGCACCGGTACGGGTATTGGGCTAGCCGCCGGGGCCGGTCACGGGGGTGGTGGGGTGGGGTCGGCGGCGCGGGTGAGGCGGGCGGCCAGGGTGCGGAGATGGTCGGCAAGTTCCGGCGGGTCGAGGACCTCGAAGTCGATGCCCTTGAGCGCGATGTGCAACGCGATCTCGTCCAGGGTCGCGGCGCCCGTGTGGAACAGGCAGGAGCGGTCGTCGTACCGCTCCAGACGGCCCGCGGTGGGAGAGGTGTGCTCGGCGAGGGCTTCCACCGGGCAGTGGAAGAGGACGGTCGCCCGGCAGCGGTAGGGGGCCGAGGACAGCTTGTCGGTGAGGTAGGCGTTCAGGTCCTCGGCGGGGCCGGGCCTGGGGGTGAACCGGGGCCCGGACTGCGGGGCGGCGTCGACGCGGTCCAGACGGAACGTCCGCCAGTCGTCGCGCTCCAGATCGAAGGCCAGCAGATACCAGCGGCGGCCGGTGTGGACCAGCCGGTACGGCTCGACGCGGCGCGTCCTGCCCTGGTAGCCGAAGCGCACGCTCTCGTGTCCCCGGCAGGCGGCGGCCAGCACCGCCAGCAGGTTCGCGTCCACGGCCGGGCCGGACGCCGTCAGCGGCAGGATCGCCGACTGCATCGCCGCCACCCGGTGCTTCAGCCGTGAGGGCAGCACCTGCTCCAGCTTGGCCAGCGCCCTCAGCGAGGTCTCCTCGAAGCCCGCCACCGAGCCGGACGCGGCGGCCCGCAGCCCGACGGTCACCGCGACGGCCTCGTCGTCGTCCAGCAGCAGCGGCGGCAGCGCCGCACCGACGCCGAGCTGGTAGCCGCCGCCGGGGCCGGTCAGGGACCGCACCGGGTAGCCCAGCTCGCGCAGCCGGTCCGCGTCCCGGCGGACGGTGCGCGTCGTCACGCCGAGCCGCTCGGCCAGCTCCGGGCCCGGCCAGTCGGGACGGGACTGCAGCAGGGAGAGGAGCCGCAGTAATCGGGCCGAGGTCTCGAGCATCTGGCGGAAAACTCCTCATCGATCGCACCCGGTCGAGGACAGAACCTGTCCTCAGAGCTTCCTAGTGTCGTTCTTGCCGGCCCGCGAGGGAACGGCCCGCGGCACCGCCGCGCAAGGCAACCACCGGCGCAACGGAACCACCGCGGCGCAGAACCACAGGCAAGCAGAACCACAGGCAAGCAGAACCACCGGCACAGCAAGGGAGAACGTCATGATCCTCGTCACCGGAGCCACCGGGAACGTCGGCCGTCGCGCACTGGAGACGCTGCTCGCACAGGGCCGCGAGGTGCGGGCCGCGTCGCGCGCCCCGGAGCGGGCGACGTGGCCCGCCGGGGTCCGCACCGTCGCGCTCGACCTGGCCGACCCGGCGTCGCTCGCCACCGCCCTGGAAGGGGTCGAGGCGGTGTTCCTGTTCGCCGCCCCCGGCTGCGGACCGGCCTTCGTCGCCGCCGCAGAGGCCGCCGGCGTACGCCGGGTGGTGTTGCTGTCCTCCGGCTCGGTGGACGACGAGTCCGAGGAGCAGGACGGCCCGATCGCCGCCTACCACGCGGAGATCGAGCGGGCGCTGCGCGGCTCCACCCTGGAATGGACCTTCCTGCGGCCCGACGTGTTCGCGGCCAACACGCTGATGTGGGCCGGGCAGACCAAGGGCGGCGACGTGGTCCGCGGCGCCTACGCCGAGGCCACCGCCGCGCCGATCCACGAGGCCGACATCGCCGCCGTGGCCGTGGCCGCGCTCACCGAGGACGGTCACGCCGGAGAGATCCACCGGCTGACCGGCCCGCAGTCGCTGACCCACGCCGACCAGGCCGCAATCATCGGCGAGGTGCTCGGCCGCCCCGTCACCTACCAGGAACTGCCCGCCGAGACCGTCCGGGAGGCGATGAGCGCACACGTGCCCGGGCCGGTCCTCGACGACATCCTCAAGGTGTGGGCCGACTCGGTCGGCCGGCCCGCCCTGGTCACGGCCGACGTCGAGAAGATCACCGGCCGTGCTCCCCGCAGCTACCGCGACTGGGTGTCCGAGCACGCCGCCGCGTTCTGACGCGGCCGGGCCCCGGGGCGGCCGGGCCCCGGGGCGGCGCGTGTCACACCTGCCGCTCCGGGACGTCCACCACCAGACCGTCGATCGCGTCGGTGACCGGCAGCTGGCAGCTGAGCCGGCTGTTCTCCCGGCGCGGGCAGGCCGTCGTGTACAGCAGTTCGTCCTCGATGTCGGACACGGCCGGCAGCGTGACCGGGCTGCCCCGGTCGACGTAGACGTGGCAGGTCGCGCACATGGCGCCGCCGCCGCACTCGCCGACGATGCCGTCGACGCCGCCCACGACCGCCCCCCGCATCACGGAGTTCCCCTCGGGGACGTCGAGGGTCGTGGGGGTTCCGTCCGGACTCCGGTAGGTGATCCTGGCCATGCGTCGTGTCCTCCCTGCGTTCGCGCGTCCGCGCACGTGCCGCGGAGCCGCGCCGGCGTATTTCCACGGATGCCTGCGGTGCTCTCGCCGCCCACCGTGCCGCGCCTCCCTGGGGAGTCGCTGGGGGCTCGATCGAACGCGGCTTCCGGAAGGCCGCCGCCCTCGCGCCGACGGGCGGGGTGCGCCCGGGGTTGCGGGCCGGTGCGCCCGTGCTCCAGGTCGGTGCGCCCGGCACTCCAGGTCGGTTCGAGAGCCACGCTGGAGGCTGGCCGGTACGTACGGCACTCATGGCGCACAGGAGGCACCCATGCCGAAGACCGGCGAGCGGCTCACGTGGACGGCCGCAGGACCAGGCGAACGCCTGGAGTACGCGACGCTCGAGGTCCCGCTCGACTACGCCGATCCCGACGGCGCGCAGATCACCCTCGCCGTCAGCCGGCTTCCCGCCACGGATCCCGCACGCCGGCGGGGCGTGCTGATCGGGGTGACCGGCGGGCCCGGCGGCGACGGCGGCCTCGGCACCGGCATGCCCGCCCGGCTGGCCGGCACCCCCCTCGCGGAGGTGTACGACCTGATCGGCTTCGACCCGCGCGGCACCGGCGCCTCGACGCCGCTGCGCATCGAGGTCACCCCCACCACCGCGCCCTTCGACTCGCGGCCGCCGGACTCGGTGTTCGAGGCGATGGCCGCCGACATGCGCGAGCGCGAGCAGGGGTGCCGGCGGGCCGGCGGCGAGATGCGTCCGCACGTCAACACCCGCAACCTCGCCCGCGACATGGACGCCGTCCGGGTCGCGCTGGGTGAGGAGAAGCTGAACTTCCTCGGTTACGCGTACGGCAGTTACGTCGGCGCCGTGTACGGGACGATGTTCCCCGAGCGCCTGGACCGCAGTGTGCTCGACTCCTGCGTGCACCCCGGCTGGACCTGGCGTGAGCAGTTCGTGGCCCAGGCGCGGGCGGTCCGCGAGAACGTGGACCGCTGGGCCGCGTGGACCGCGCGGCGCGACAACCACTTCGCCCTCGGGACGACGGCGGCGCTGACCGTCGCCGCGGTGGAGGGCGTCGCCGCGCAACTGGAGGGCCGGCTCGGGGCGTCCGTGCGGACGTCGTTCGACGGCATCGTGGGCGGTCTGGCTACCGACCGCTCGGCGTGGGAGCGGCTGGGGCTGCTGGTCGGGGCGCTGCGGGACGCGCTCGCCGAGGGCGCCGACGAGCGGACGGCGGCGCTGCTGGCCGAGCACGCCACGGGCGGCTGGGGGGCGCGGGCCAGCGAGCAGTGGAAGCAGAGCGTCCTGGAGGCGGTGACGCTCGAGACGGAGTGGCCGACCGACCTGGAGACGTACTACGCGGACATGCGCGTCTGCCGGGAGCGCTACCCCTACGGGCACGGCGTGCTGCGGGCGGCGCCCTGGGTCGGCGCGTTCCGCACCTTCCGGTCGCCCGAGCCGCCGACCGTGCTCGCCCGGGACGGCTATCCGGCGGGCCTGGTCGTGCAGGCCGACGGCGATCCGATGGACCACCGCGAGGGCGGCGAGGCCCTGGCGGAGCGCCTCGGCCATCATCTGATCCTGGTGGAGGACTCCGGCGAGCACGAGGTCTATGTGCTGAGCGGCAGCAATCCGCGCCTCGAGGCCTATGTGGAGGGGTACTTGGTGGACGGTGTGCTGCCGCCGGCCCGGGTGACCGTGCCCGGCGTGCGCCAGGCGCCGCCGGTTCCCGAGGACGCCTGATCCCCCGCGGACGTCCGAACCCCCGGGGGCGGTCGAACCCCCGGGGGCGGTCGGACCCCCGGGGGACTCCGAGCCCTCCGGGGGCCGGGCCCTCCTCAGGGGCCTGCTGAGTCCTCCGGGAGCGTCCGGCGCGAAGCGGAGGGGAGGGGCCCGCCGACCGGCCCCTCCCCTCCGCCGTCGTGTGCCGTCCCGTCAGCGGCGCTTGCCCGCAGGGACGACGTACCGGGCGTAGAGCAGTTCGCGCATCACGTCGTCGCCGCCCTCCACGATGGACACGTAGCGCAGGTCGCGTACCAGTTTCCCGATGGGATGGTCGTGGGTGTAGCCGAGCCCGCCGAACATCTCCGAGCCGGTCGTCGCCACCTCCCAGCCGGCCTGGCCGCAGTACAGCTTGGCGGCCAGCGCCGAGCGCAGGGTGCCCACCCGGTACAGGGCCGCGGCCGGGTTCTCCGCCGCCAGGAACCGGTCGAGCTCGGCCGCCGCCGCCCGGCACTGGTTGCGCATCACCTCGATCGTCATCTCGATCTGGCCGAGTTTGGCGGCGAACACGGCGTTCTCGCGCAGCGGAGCGCCCTTGATCCGCTTCTCGGCCGCGTACTCCATGGACAGGTCCCGGATCCTGCGGGCGACGCCGATCGCGGTGGCGGCGATGAGGATGCGGCTGGCGTTGAGCCCGATCTCCAGCAGGCGCAGCCCGTTGCCGCGCAGCCGGCCCGCCGCGGGCACCCGGCAGTCGCGCAGCCGGACCCGGTAGGTGCCCGAGCCGCGGACGCCGAGCATGTCCCAGCGCTTGACGATCTCCACCCCCGGCGTGGCGCGGGGCACCGCGACGACCGCGTAGTCGCCGTCGTCGTCGGCGGACCGGGCGAGTACGAGGAGGGTGTCGGCCGGGTCGGAGTTGGTGGAGAAGTACTTCTCGCCGTCGAGGACCAGGTCGTCGCCGTCGCGGCGGAAGGTGGTGGCCGTGCGGTTGAGCTCGCTGCCCGCGTCCTCCTCGCTGCCGAGGATGCCCAGCCGCCCGCCGTCACGGACGAGACGCTCCAGGACGGGACGGGCCACCTCCTCTTCGCCGTGCAGCTGGAGCATCACGGTGCCGAGCACCGGCAGGAAGGAGCCGAACGCGAAGCCGGCGTCGCCGTAGGCCAGTTCGGACACGATGTCCACGCTGTCGGCGAGGGACGCGCCGGCGCCGCCGTACGCGGCCGGGATCCACCAGTTGGCCAGCCCGGCGGCGTGCAGCCGGGCCGACTCGGCGGTGGGCTGCTCGGGCAGGCCGTCGAAGTACTCGTCCTTCGACAGCAGTTCCGCGCGGACGAACTCCCGGACCCGCTTCAGCACCTCGGCGGCGCCGGCCGGGGCCCCGGCGCCCGTCGAGCCCGTGGCCCCGGGCTTCCCGGCCGTCCCGGCCGTCCCGATCTGCTCGGTCGTCTGGGTCGTCATGACGTCCTCCTCACCCGGCCTGGACGAAGGCGCGGGTCTTGGCCATCGTGGCGCGGCTGTTGGAGCCCAGCGCGTGCCGCACCGCCTGCCGGGCGTCCGCCAGCGTCTTGGGCGGGTCGGGCAGCGCGTCGATGCCCGCCGGGTCGAGAAGGACCTGGTGGTAGGAGGTGACCTTCACGGTGCCGTCGGGGCCCTCCTCGAACCGCCACTCCCCGTTGTGGGCGTGGAGCACCGGCGGCAGGATCGTCTGCTTGTAGGTGATCCGCCGCAACGGCTCGCAGACCCGGCCGGACGCCGTGGTGTGCAGCGAGCCGTCCGGGGAGCGGGTGTCCATCTCCATGAACTGCAGCCCGGTCTCCTCCTCACGGAGCTCGAGCCGCGCCACGTGCGGAAGCCGCTCCGGCCACCGGGACGCCTCGTAGATGAAGGCGTACGCCTCCTCGATCGAGCCGGTCATGGTCTCGGTGTCGGCGAAGTCGAACAGCAGCTCCCGCTCGGCGTCCCCGCGTTCGGCCGCCCGCCTGAGGTGCTCCAGCTCCGAGCGGCTGTTGGTGTCGACGGCCCGGGTGATGCGCTCGTGGGCCACCGGGTCGTCGTCGACGGCCCGGTAGAAGTGGTCGAGCTCCACCGTGCAGCCGCCGTCGGGCCGCTCGGCGATGCGCCAGGTCCCACCCATCGCCGCGACCGGTTCGCGCGGCTGGATCTGTTCGAACTCGATGCGGAGCCCGGCGGGGTCCAGCCGGCGGCGCGACTCCCAGGTGCGCAGTTCGCCGTTGGCGAGGGCCCAGATCCGGATCCGTTCGTCCGTCTCGTCGCCGCCGGTGCGCTCGGCCCGCACGGTGGGCGGGAAGTACAGCGGCCACAGACCGACTTCGGCGACGATCCGGTAGACCGCGCCGGCCGGGGCCGACACCTCGATGCGGTGGGTCACTTCGGTGACGCCGTCGACGGTGACCTGGGTGCTTGCTTCGGTGCTTGCTTCGGTACGTGCTTCGGTGGTGACGGTTTCGGCGTCGCGTGCCATCACGCGCCCTCCAGTCCTGAGATGAAGTTGACAAGTGCCCGCGGCGTCGGGTGGTCCAGTACGGCGCCGGCGGGGAGCCGGAGCCCGGTCGCGGCGGTGAGCCGGTTGCGCAGGTCGACACTGAGCAGGGAGTCGAAGCCGAGTTCCTTGAAGGAGTCCTCGGCGCCGATCGCGGACGGTTCGAGGTAGCCCAGCACCTCGGCGGTGTGCGTCCGCACCAGCTGCATGAGGTCACCGCCCGCCGCAGGCGCCGCAGCGGCCGCGGGGACGGCGGCGGCGGTCGCCGGGGACGTGACCGGAGCCGCTGCGGTGGACGGGTCCGTGGCCCGCGCCGGCCCGACGGCGGGCGAGGCGACGGGCGCGGGCGCCGATACCGGTGCTGGCGCCGGTGCCGGCGCCGGGGCGGCGGACGGCGCGTCGTGGCGGGGAAGGTCCGGCAGCCCTTCGAGGAGTCGCGCCGCCCGGCTCCCGGGCCGCAGCTGCTCCGGGGCGAGCCTCAGCGGCACCCGGACCGGAGCGTGCGAGGCCAGGTTCTCGAACAGGAGCCGCATCCCGTCCTCGCTGTCCAGCGGGGCGATCCCGATGCGGGCCAGCGCGGCGGTGTCGGCCTCGGTCAGATGGCCGGTCATTCCGGTGGGCTGCCGCCACAGGCCCCAGGCCAGCGACGTCGCCTCCAGCCCGCGGGCCCGGCGGTACTGCGCCAGGGCGTCGAGATAGGTGTTGGCCGCCGCGTAGTTCGCCTGGCCCGGATTGCCGAACACCCCCGCCACCGACGAGAACAGCACGAACGCCGACAGGTCCAGGTGCTCGGTGAGCCGGTGCAGATGCCAGGCCCCGGCGACCTTGGGCCGCAGCGCCGCCCGGAGCTGGACCGGCGTGAGGCCGGTGAGCAGCCCGTCGCGCAGCACGCCGGCGGTGTGGAAGACGCTGCCGGGCTGGTGCTCGGCGACGACCTTCGCGACGGCGTCGGCGTCGGCGACGTCGCAGGCCACGACGGACACCTCGGCCCCGGACGCGGTCAGTTCCGCGCTCAGCCCGGCCGCGCCCTCGGCGGCCGGGCCGCTGCGGCTCACCAGCACCAGTCGCCGCGCGCCCCGCTCGGCGACCAGGCGCCGGGCCAGTTCGGCGCCGAGACCGCCGGTGCCGCCGGTGATCAGCGTCGGGCGCAGCGGGTCGTAGGAACGCGGGGTGGTCAGCACGAGCTTGCCCTGGTGGCGGGCCCGGCTGAGCATCCGCAGCGGAACCCGGCCGTCCCGCACGTCCCAGGTGCGCACCGGCAGGTGGCGCAGGGCGCCCGACTCGAACAGGGCGACGAGCTCCTCCAGAACCTCGCTGATCCGGTCCGGCCCGACGCCCAGGATGTTGTACGCCCGGTACGTGATCCCGGGGTGCGCCGCCTCGGTGGCGGCCACGTCCCGCAGGTCGGTCTTGCCCATCTCGGCGAACCGGCCGCCCGGCGCCAGCAGGCCGAGGGAGAGGTCGAGGGCCTTGCCGGACAGCGAGTTCAGCACCACGTCCACACCCCGGCCGTCGGTGACGGACCGGAAGGCGTCGGCGAATTCGAGCGTGCGGGAGGAGGCGATGTGGTCGTCCGGGACGCCCCAGGCGCGCAGCGTCGGCTGCTTGTCGGCGCGGGCGGTGGCGAACACCTCGGCGCCGAGGTGCCGGGCGAGCTGGATCGCCGCGAGTCCGACGCCGCCGGTCGCCGTGTGGATCAGCGCCCGGTCGCCCGGTCCGGTGCCGGCCACGTCGACGAGGCACTGGTAGGCGGTGATGAACACGATGGGCACACCGGCCGCCTGGGCGAAGCTCCAGCCGTCCGGGAGCGGCTTGACCATGCGTTCGTCGGCGACGGCCAGCGGGCCCAGCGAGCGTTCGAACATGCCGAACACCCGGTCTCCGGGCGCGAAGCGGGTCACCTCGGCGCCGACCTCGGTGATCACGCCCGCGCCTTCGCTGCCCATGGTCTTCTCGGTGGCGACGAGGCCGAGGCCGACGGTGACGTCCCGGAAGTTGAGCCCGGCCGCGCGTACCTCGACACGCACCTGACGGGGCCCCAACTCGGCTTCCGCCTCGGGGTGTTCGACGAGTGCGAGGTCGTCGAGGGTGCCCTTCACGGTGACGTCGAGCCGCCACGCGCGGCTTCCGGCCGGGGGCCGCATACCGCTCTCGCGGGCGATCCGCAGCAGCGGCCGGTACAGCCGCCCGGCCCGCAGGGCCACCTCGGGCTCACCGCAGGCGAGGGCCTGCGGCAGGGCCGCCAGGGACGCCGGGTCGTCGTCGACGTCGATCAGCACGAAGGTGTCCGGGTGCTCGGTCTGCGCCGAGCGCACCAGTCCGGTGACGGCCGAGGCGGCCAGGTCGCGGACGGGCTCGCGGTCGGTGACGGCGAGCGCGCCCCGGGTGACCACGGCGAGCCGCGAGGCGGTGAACTGCGCATCGGCGCGCCAGCTCTGCACCAGGTCGGCGGCGGCGAGGGTCAGCCGCTCGGCCTGCGCCGGGTCGCCGTCCGAGCCGGGGGCGGAGCCGAGCGGGGCCACGACGAACGCGGGCGCCGGACGGGCCACCGAGTCCAGGTCGGGGAAGTCCGGCCGGTCCCACAGGCCGCCCGCGCCGACCGTCACCCATCCGTCCGGTGCTGACGCGTCCGCGCCCCGCAGCCGCTCCCACGCCGGTTCGAGGCTGACGCCCCGGTCCTCGGCCGGCAGCGGCCGCAGCGCCAGCGAACGCACCGTGCCGACGGGGCGGCCCTGGCCGTCGAAGAAGGTGAGCGACAGGTCGTCTCCGTCCGGCCGCGCGTGCACCCGCAGCGTCCGGGCGTCGGTGGCCGTCAGGGCGGCGTCGCGCCAGGAGAACGGCACCAGCAGTCCCGCGTCCGCCCGGAGCACGGCCGGGTGCAGGGCCGCGTCGAGCAGCGCCGGGTGGGCGGTCGCGAAGCCGCCCGGCTCCAGGTCGGGCAGCGCCACCTCGGCGAGGATCTCCGCGCCGCGCGTCCACAGGGCGCGCAGTCCGGCGAACGCCGGTCCGTAGTGGTAGCCGCGCTCGGCGAGCAGCCGGTAGGCGTCGTCGACGTCGACCGGGGTGGCGCCGTCGGTGGACCAGCGCGCGGGCGAGGCGGGCGCCGGGTCCTGGCCGGCGAGCGCGCCGGAGGCGTGCCGTACCCAGCCGCCGTCGGCCTGGCGCGCGTGCACGGTCAGGGCCCTGCGTCCGGCGGCGTCCTCCGGGTCGAGGACGATCCGCAGGTCCGCGGTCCCCTGTTCGGGCAGCGCCAGCGGCACGCTGAGGGTGAGGTCGGCGACGACGGGCCGGCCGACGCGTTCGCCGATCTCGCCGAGCAGCGAAAGGAACACGGTCGCCGGCACCAGCGCGGCTCCCCGGACCACATGGTCGGCCAGCCACGGGTGGCGCTCGCGGTCGACGGACGCGGTGACGACGGTCTGCCCGGAGGGCAGCTCGGTCGGCTCACCGGTGAACGCGCCGTCGTCGTCGCGGGCCGCGGCCGACGGGGCCGTCGCCCAGAACCGGGTGCGCTCGAAGCGGTAGGACGGCAGGTCGATGCGGCGGCCGGCCGGCTGCAGCGGGGTGAGGTCCACCGGTCCCACGGAGTCGGGGAGGACCGCGGCGGACGCCAGGAACTGGCCCGCGCCGCCGCTGTCCCGGCGCAGGGTGCCGAGCACGGTGCCCGTCACCCCGGCCGCGTCCAGGACCTCCTGGGCGCCGAAGGTCAGCACGGGGTGCGGGCTGCACTCGATGAAGGTGCGGTGCCGTCGCTCCACCAGCCCCCGCAGCACCGGCTCGAACCGCACGGTGTTGCTCAGGTTGTCGTACCAGTACGCCGCGTCCATGTCGGCGGTGTCGATGACCGCGCCGGTCAGCGTCGAGTGGAGCTTGACGTCGGAGGAGCGCGGCGAGATGCCCGCGAGATCGCTGAGGAGGCGTTCCTCCAGCGCCTCCATCGCCTCGGTGTGCGAGGCGTAGTCGACCTCGATGCGCCGGGCGTCGACGCCCTGCCGTTCGCACCGGGCCAGCAGGTCGGTGAGGCCGGCGACGTCCCCGGCGACCACGGTCGAGGTCGCGGAGTTGACCGCCGCGACGCTCACCCCGTCCACGCTGTTGAGGAGCCGCTCGGTCTCCTCGGCGCCGAGCAGCACGGACGCCATGCCGCCGGGGGGCGCGAGCTGCGCCAGGGCCTGGCTGCGCAGGGCCACCACCCGGCAGGCGTCGGCGAGGCTGAGCGCGCCGGCCACATGGGCGGCGGCGATCTCCCCCTGGGAGTGGCCGACGACCGCGGCGGGCCGCACGCCGACCGACTTCCACAGCGCGGCCAGCGACACCATCATCGAGAACAGCGCGGGCTGGACGACGTCGACGCGTTCGAGTCCCTCGCCGCGCAGCGCGTCGGTCAGCCGCCAGCCGCACAGCGGGGCCAGTTCCTCCGCGCAGGCCTCCATGCTCGCGCGGAAGACCGCCGACTCCTCCATCAGCGCGAGACCCATCCCGCGCCACTGGGACCCCTGCCCGGGGAAGACGAACACCGGTCCGGCCAGGTCGCGGTAGGACTCGGTGCGCAGCACGGTCGGCGACCGGTAGCGCCCCGGCACGGCCGGCAGCGGGGCGTCGGAGGCCAGCGACTCCAGTCCGGTGAGCAGGTCCGCACGGCTGTCGGCGATCACGACGCCGCGCTGCCGGAACCCGCTGCGGCCGCGCAGGGTGTGCGCCACGTCCTCGGGCGCGTCCTGCGGGGTGCGGTCCACGTGGTCGGCGAGGGCCCTGGCCTGGGCGCGCAGCGAGTCCGCGTGCGGGGCGGAGACCGACCACAGCAGCGGGCCGCCCGCGTCGGCGGCGGGTTCCCGCGCGGGCTCGGGCTCGGCCTCCTCGATCACCACGTGGGCGTTGGTCCCGCTGATCCCGAACGAGGACACGCCGGCCCGGCGGGGCCCGTCGCCCCGCTCCCACGGGCGGGCCCGGGTCAGCAGGGCGAGACCGCTGTGCTCCCAGTCGATGTGGTGGGTGGGCCGGGAGACGTTGGGCGTGGCGGGCAGGACCCCGGCCCGCAGCGCCTCGACCATCTTGATCACCCCGCCGACGCCCGCCGCGGCCTGGGCGTGCCCCAGGTTCGCCTTCAACGAGCCGATCCAGAGCGGGCGTTCGGCGTCGCGGCCTTGGCCGTAGACGGCGGACAGGGCCCGCGCCTCGATGGGGTCGCCGAGTTCGGTGCCGGTGCCGTGCGCCTCGACCGCGTCGACGTCGTGCGGGCCCAGCCCGGCCTGGCGCAGGGCCTGCCGGATGACGTCCTCCTGGGCCGCCCGGTTCGGCGCGGTGAGACCGTTGCTCGCGCCGTCGGAGTTGGTGGCGGTGCCGCGGACCACGGCGAGTACCCGGTGGCCGCGCGCGCGGGCGTCGGAGAGCCGCTCCAGCAGCAGCAGTCCGGCGCCCTCCGCCCAGGCGGTGCCGTCGGCGTCGTCGGAGAAGGGGCGGCAGCGGCCGTCGGGCGAGAGGCCGCCCTGCCGGGTGAAGTCGACGAACATGCCGGGCGTCGACATCACCGCGACGCCGCCCGCCAGCGCCAGGTCGCACTCGCCGTCGCGCAGCGAACGCACCGCCAGGTGGACGGCGACCAGCGAGGACGAGCACGCGGTGTCCACGGTGAGGGCGGGGCCGCGCAGCCCGAAGTAGTAGGCGATGCGTCCGGAGGCGACGCTGGTCGAGCTGCCGGTGATGCGGTAGCCACCGGCGCCCTGGTTGTCCTCGTACAGGCGCGGCCCGTACTCCTGGGCCATCGCCCCGACGAACACGCCGGTGTTGCTGCCCGTGACGGCGTCGCGGCTCAGACCTGCGCGTTCGAAGGTCTCCCAGGCCGTCTCCAGCAGCACCCGCTGCTGGGGGTCCATGCCCTCCGCCTCGCGGGGTGAGATGCCGAAGAACTTGGCGTCGAAGCGGTCGGCGTCGTCGAGGAAGCCGCCGCGGGTCGTGCCGGAGCGGCCGTCGGCGAGGTCCGCCGCACGCCAGCCGCGGTCGGTGGGGAAGGAGGAGGTGGCGTCGCGGCCGTCCGCGACCAGCCGCCACAGGTCGGCGGGGGTGCGGACACCGCCCGGGTAGCGGCAGCCCATGGCCACGACGGCGACGGCTTCCTGGTCACCGTCCAGTGGTCCGGTCTGGGGAGTCATCGAAACTCGTGACCTTTCGTGTCGTCCGACCGGAGCGCCTCGATGAGCGCCGCCGGAGTGGGATGGTCGAACAGCAGGGTCGTCGGCAGGACGCGGCCGGTGGCCCTGGCGACGGAGGTGCGCAGCGCGACGGCCATGCGGGAGTCGAGACCGAGGTCGGTGAAGGTGGCGTCCAGGTCGAGGTCGGCGCCCGGCGCGCGGCCGAGGATCTCCACGGTGAGGTCGAGGACGAGGTCCAGCGGGTCGCCGGTCCACTGCGGCGCGGCGTCCTCGGCTGCCGGGCCGCCCGCGGACGTCGTCGTGTCCAGCCAGTACGGGCGCCGCTGGAAGGCGTACAGGGGCAGGTCCGCCGGGCGGGCCCGCGGGCCGTAGACGGCGAGCCAGTCGACCGGCTTGCCCAGGACGAACGCGGCGGCCGCCGCCGTGGCCGCCGTGCCGGGACCGTCCCCGAGCGCCGGCCCGTCCTGCGGCCGCGCGCCCGGCCGGCCCGTGAGGACGGTCGTCCCGTCCTCACGGGTTCCGTCCCCGTGGGTCCCGTCGGCCAGCTCCCGGAGCCGGGCGACGAGGGCCGGGCGCGCGACGGCGACGACCGCGGCGCGCACGGGCAGCGCCGCGCGGGTCGTCGCCGAGGCGAGGCCGAGGTCGCGCAGGTCCACGTCGTCGCGGCCGTCCAGCCGGTCGGCGAGCAGGGCCGCCTGGGCCCGCAGCGCCGCGTCGGTGTGCCCGGAGAGCAGCACGGGCACCGGCTCCTCGGCCGCCGCCGCGGGATCACCGGGCCCGGGTACGGCGTCCTCGCGCCGGGGCGCCTCGCCGAGGACGGCGTGGGCGTTGGTGCCGCCGAGGCCGAACGACGAGACGCCGCAGACCAGCGGCCCCTCGTCGGGCTGCCAGGCCCGCCGCCGGGTGCTGACGCGCAGCCGCAGCCCGTCGAGGTCGATGTCGGGGTTGGGCCGCCGGTGGTTGAGGGTCGGCGGGAGCTCGCGGTGGAAGAGGCTCGCCGCGGTCTTGATCAGCCCGGCGATGCCCGCCGCGCCCTCCAGATGCCCGATGTTGGTCTTCACGGAGCCGACCAGCAGCGGCCGGTCCGCGGGCCGTCCCCGGCCGAGGACGCCGCCGAGGGCCCGCGCCTCCACCGGGTCGCCGGCCTTGGTGCCGGTGCCGTGCAGTTCCACGTACGCGACCTCGGCCGGATCGACGCCCGCCCGGCGGTAGGCCTCCGCCAGCACGCTCTGCTGGGCGGTCTGGGTGGGTGTCGTCAGACTCGCGCCTCCGCCGTCGTTGTTGACGGCCGCGGCCAGCACCGTGCAGTACACCCGGTCCCCGGCGGCGAGGGCCGCCGAGAGGGGCTTGAGCACCAGCACGCCGGCGCCCTCGCCCCGCACGATCCCGTCGGCGCTGCGGTCGAAGGTGTGGCAGCGGCCGGTCGGCGACATCGCTCCCAGTTCCTCGATGAGCCGGTCGCCCGTCGCGGTGAGGTTGAGCTGGACGCCCGCGACGACCGCGGTGGTGCACTCGCCGCGCCGCAGACTTCCCAGCGCCTGGTCGAGGGCGGCCAGCGAGGAGGACTGGCCGGTGTCGACGACCGCACTGGGGCCGGTGAACCCGAAGAAGTAGGAGAGCCGGTTGGCGAGGAAGGTCCGTGCGGTGCCGGTCATGGAGTAGGCGTCCACCACCGCGGACATCCGGCTCATCAGCGCGTAGTCGTCGGAGCAGGATCCGACGAAGACGCCGGTCGCCCCGCCCGCCGTGGGCGCGATGCGCGCGTCCTCGAGGGCGTGCCAGCACAGTTCGAGCAGCAGCCGCTGCTGAGGGTCCATCAGGGCGGCCTCGTGCGGGGAGATCCCGAACAGCTCCGCGTCGAAGAGTTCGACGTCGCGCAGGTATCCGCCGGGGCGGCGGCCCTCGCGCAGCCCGGTGCCCGGGCCGATGGCGTCGCCGCCCCGGCGGAGCAGCCGCCAGAAGCCCTGGAGGTCGTCGGCGCCGGGGAAGCGGCAGGCCATGCCCACCACGGCCACGGGCTCCCCGGACGCACCGGTCGTGTCGGTCAGCTCAGTCATGTCGGTCCCGTCGGCTCTGTCAGTGGCCAGGTCGGTCATGGCGGTCTCCGGCGGCGACGAGGGTGAGCCGGTGCCGTACCTCGTCCACGGCCTCGCGGTCGTCGCGGCCGCCGCCCGGCACCAGCGCCTGCACGCAGCTGTGCCCGGCGATCACCCGGGGCTGGCGGCGGGCCAGCCGGCTGAGGCCGTCGCCCGGACCGGCCTCCAGCAGCAGGCAGTCGTGCGCGGTGAGCAGGGCGGTCAGCGCCGGTGCGAAGTACACCGTCCGGGCCGCCTGCCAGGCCCAGAAGTCGGGGTCCAGCGCCTGCTGGTCGGCGAGCCGGCCCGGCGTGTACGCGGAGTAGAAGGGGAAGGCCGGCCGACGCAGCGGCACCGCGCGGAACCCGGGCAGGGTCGCGCGGACGGCGGCGTCGACCGCGGGGCTGTGGAAGGCCTGCCTGGCCTGCACCGGGCGGCAGATGACGCCCCGTCCGTCCAGCTCGCGGGCGGCCCGGGCCAGCGGCTCGCGCTCCCCGGCGAGGAGGAGCTGGCGGGCGGCGTTCACCGCGGCCAGGTGCACGTCCGCGCCGAGCAGGTCGGCGATGTCTTCGGGGGAGGCCGCGACGGCGAGCATCCCGCCGGGCGGGGTGTCGGCGAAGTGCACGACCCGGTCGCGCATCAGGCGTATGCCGTCCTCGAAGCCGAGGATCCCGGCCAGGGTCGCGGCGGCGACCTCGCCGACGCTGTGCCCGATGATCGCCGCCGGGCGCACGCCCCAGCCGAGCACCATCCGCCCGAGGGCGTGGTTCACGGCGTAGAGCAGCGGTTGGGCGACCGTCACGTCGTCGTAGTCGGCAGACGGCGCCTCGGCGAGCCATTCCCGCCGCAGCCGCGGGCCGTCCGGGGCCAGGAGCCGGAACGCCTCGTCCATCCAGTAGGTGAACGTCGAGTCGTGCCCGTACAGGCCCGCGGCCATCCGCGGGTACTGCGCACCCTGACCGGGGAACACGAGTGCGACCGGTGGATTCGGCTGTTGCGCTGTAATGGGCATCCGGTTACCTTCCTTTCCTGCCTTTCCCGCTGCCGCAATATGCGCCAGGAGATTCGACGTTCGCCTGAGCCTCGATCGAGAGCCGCGGACGGAATCCGGCTCCGCCCGGCATTGAGCCGCCCCCGAGCGGCGCCGTGCAGACTCGACGGCCGAATGCCGTCGGGCGGAGGGAATGGTCGTGCCAGCAAAAGAGGTATTCGTTTCCGGGGTGGGACTTCATCTGCCGCCGGCCATGCCGGCCGAGGAGGCGGTCCGGCAGGGGCTGACCGACGACTGGACCGTGCGGCGCACGCGGATGCGGTCGGTGTGCGTCGGCACGGAGGCCGGGCCGCAGATGGCGGTGCGGGCCGCACGGGAGGCGCTGCGCCACGCGGACGCGGGACCCCAGGACATCGACCTGGTCCTGCACGCCAGCAGCTACTTCCAGGGTTACGACCTGTGGGCGCCCGCCTCGTACGTGCAGCGCGAGGCCGTCGGCAACACGTGCCTGTCGCTGGCCGTCGAGCAACTGTCCAACGGCGGGATGGCCGCCTTCGAGCTGGCGGTGGCCTATCTGCGCGCGGACGCCCGCCGGCACAGTGCCCTCGTCACCACCGGCGACCGGTTCTGCCTGCCGGGGATCGACCGCTGGACCACCGACCCGGGGACCGTGCTCGGCGACGGCGGCACCGCGATCGTGCTGTCCACGGCCGACGGGTTCGCGCTGCTGCGCAGTCTGGTGACGGTGTCCGATCCGACCCTGGAGAAGATGGGGCGGGGCGACGACCCCTTCGCCGCGACACCCCTGGAGACCAGGACCCCGGTCAGCGTGGAGGAGCCCCGTGCCCGTCTCGTGAAGGAGATGGGCATGTCGGAGCTGATCGACCGGCTGCACACGGGACAGCGGGCGGCCTTCGAACAGGCCCTGCGGGAGGCGGACGTCAAGCAGGAGGAGCTCGACTGGACGGTGCTGCCGCACCTCGGCCGCGCCAAGATGGACTTCCAGTTCTTCTCGGCGCTGGACCTCGATCCGGAGCGGACCACCTGGCCCTGGGGATCGGGAGTCGGCCACCTCGGCGCGGGCGACATGTTCGCCGGCCTCGCCCACCTCACCCGGACCGGCGCCCTGCGCCCGGGCCAGACGGGTGCACTGGTCAGCGCGGGCGGCGGCTTCGCGTGGACGGTGGCCGTCCTGGAGATCCTGACCGCGGCCTGAGAGACGTCCGGCGGATCCCGTCGCGCGCATGCCCCCGGGCGCCGCGACAGGATCCGCCGCCCCCGTCCGCCGCGCTGCGTCCCGGGCCCGAGCCGCACAACCCCGTCCCCACGCTCCCGCGCGACCGCGCCGCCGCAAGCCGGTCGCCAGGGTCGCCGAAGACCAGAGCGCCGGAGGACCCGCGGGCCGGAGCCCGGGAGGGCCGCGGGCCGCAGGCCAGGGGCCGGGAGGGCCGCGGGCCGCAGGCCAGGGGCCGGGAGGGCCGCGGGCCGCAGGCCAGGGGCCGGGAGGGCCGCAGGCCAGGGGCCGAGGAGGGCCGCGGGCCAGAGGCCGGGGAGGGCCGCGGGCCAGAGGCCGAAGCCCGGAGCGGGAGACCCGAGGGCCAAGGGCAAGGGCCCGGAGGCCCGGGGCCCGGAGGCAAAGCCGGGGGCGGGGTGCGCGTGGAAGGGGGCCTGGAGGCCGGGGGGCCGAGGCCCGGGCCTCCTCGCCTCCGGGCCAGAGGTCGGGGGCGGGATGGGCGGGGATGCGGAGTGGGGGGGGGTGGGGGGGGCCCCCCCCCCCCCCCCCCCCGGGGGGGGGGGCCCCGGCCCCCCCCCCGCCGGAGGGCCCCCCCGGGGGGGCGAGCCCCCCGGCGCGGGAGCCCCCCCCCGCGCCCGCCGGCCCC
>NZ_JBIRUL010000026.1:0-104806 GCF_044335095.1 Streptomyces sp. NPDC020597
CCAGACGGATCTCGTTGAAGAAGTACAAGAACAGCGGATTGGAGTTGCGGTTCGCGCCGATCGAGTCGTTGACGTCGTTGAACCACCGGTGCAGACCCGTCAGATCCGCCGCACCGAGCGCAAGAGTCTGCCTGCCGCGCAACACCGCGAACAGCACCAGCCACAGCACCACGATCGCGGCGATCACCGCGGAGCGGCTGATCCGGCGGGGTTCCGCGGCCGGGGCCGGCTCCTGGGCGGGCCGGGTCTCCTCCGGCCCGCCCGACGGCTCGGTCTTCTCCACGGCGACGGTCATCGGGCGCCGCCTTCCTGCCCGGCGACCACCGCGAGGATCTCCTCGTCGCCGACCATCCCGAGCAGCTTGCCGTCCTCGACCACCTTCACCGGCCTGTCCGCCGCGAGGACCGCCCGGGTCGCCTCCTTCACCACCACGTCCGGACCCAGCTCCGGCCCGTCCAGAGCGTCACCGTCCACCGCCGGCCGCATGATCCACCGCAACGTCAGCACATCCGCACGCGGCACGTCCCTGACGAACTCACGCACATAATCATCCGCCGGAGCACCCACCAGCTCATCACCCGTGCCGCACTGCACCATCTTCCCGTCACGCATGATCAGGATCCGGTCACCCAGCTTGAGCGCCTCCGAAAGATCATGAGTGATGAACACCATCGTCTTGCCCACCTCATGATGCAGACGGATCACCTCGTTCTGCATGTCACGACGGATCAACGGATCCAGCGCCGAGAACGGCTCGTCGAAGAACAGCACATCCGGATCACCCGCCAACGCACGCGCCAACCCCACCCGCTGCTGCATCCCCCCGGACAACTGATCAGGATAGGACTTCTCATAACCCGCCAGACCCACCAGCTCCACGACCTCCTGAGCCCGCCTGACCCGCTCCGCCCGACCCACCCCCCGGATCTCCAGCCCGAAAGCCACGTTGTCCACCACCCGACGATGCGGCAGCAACCCGAAATGCTGGAACACCATCGAGAACTTACGCCGACGCAACTCCCGCAGACGCCCCGCATCGGCCCGACGGATGTCCTCCCCCTCGAACACCACCTCACCCGCCGTCGGCTCGATCAACCGCGTCAGACACCGCACCAGCGTGGACTTGCCCGAACCCGACAACCCCATCACCACGAACACCTCACCCGGCGAGACGTCGAAATGCACATCCCGCACCGCCGCAGTGCACCCGGTGCGATCCATCAACTCCCGACGACCCAGCCCGCACAACTCCTGCGAACCCGGCACCCGATCGGCCCTCGGCCCGAACACCTTCCACAGACCCCGCACGGAAATGACCGGCATGGGACCCTCATCACGGAACGCGCCGCGCCGCGACGCCTCGGTCTGGGTGGTCATGATCGACCTTCCTTCGACGTTCAACCGCAAAACCAGCGCTGCGGCCGGGGTTGGATGTTCTGCCAGATGTGCTTGGGCTCGCGGTACTCGTTCAAGCCGGTCGGTCCCAACTCCCGGCCCACACCCGAACGCCCGAAACCACCCCGCTTCGTTGCGCATCGCGCATCCAATTGCTTGTGATGGAACACCTTGTCGGCTGACCAGACGCCCGTCAAGACATTGGCGGATGACGATTTCGGTCCGCGAGCGACCGGGGGCCACCCTCGCCCGGACGGGTCACGCGAGGCCCATGACGAGCCGCGCCGGGATGCAGGGGGGCAGGCCGGGGCGTTCTCGCCCCCGGTCGGCGTGAGGGACGGCGCGAGGCGGACGAGGCCGTCGAGGACGGCCCCGGCACCGCCCGCCCGGGCCACACGAGCGCGCCCGCCCGGCCGTGCCGTCGGACCATGAGCGCGCGCGTCGTGCAGACGAAGGTCAGAAGCCCCGGTCGATCCACTCCTGCAGATGCGGGGCCTCCGCCGCGACGGTGGTCGTGTCCCCGTGACCGGTGTGCACGGTCGTGTCACCCGGCAGGGTCAGCAGGCGGTCCCGGATGGAGTCGACGATGGTCGGGAAGTCGCTGTACGACCTTCCGGTCGCTCCGGGGCCGCCGGCGAAGAGCGTGTCCCCGCTGAAGAGGGCCCGCAGCGCGGGCGCGTGGAGGCAGACCGCCCCCGGGGCGTGGCCCGGGGTGTGCAGCACGGTCAGCTCGACGCCGCCCACAGTGAGAACCTGGCCGTCGGCCAGCTCACCGTCGGGCGCCCGGTCGGGGTGGGTCTGCTTCCACAGCGGCAGGTCGTCGCCGTGCAGCAGGATCGGAGCGCCGGTGCGGTCCGCGAGCGCGGGCGCGGCGTCGATGTGGTCGTTGTGCGCATGGGTGCACACGATGGCCAGCAGGGTGCGCCCGCCGAGGGCGTCGGCGATGGCCTCGGCGTCGTGCGCCGCGTCGATGACCACCGCCTCCTCGGCATTGCCGACGATCCACACATTGTTGTCCACGTCCCAGACCCCGCCGTCCAGCGAGAACGTTCCCGACGTGACGAGCCGCTCGACGATGACGCCGGCCATCAGAACGTCACCACCGAACGCAGCACGTCGCCGCGGTGCATCCGCTCGAAGGCCTTCTCGACCTCGTCCAGGGCGATGGTCTCGGTGACGAAGGCGTCCAGGTCCAGACGGCCCTGGAGGTAGAGGTCGATGAGCATCGGGAAGTCCCGGCTGGGCAGGCAGTCGCCGTACCAGGAGGACTTCAGGGCGCCGCCGCGGCCGAAGACGTCCAGCAGCGGCAGTTCCAGCTTCATCTCGGGCGTCGGCACGCCGACGAGTACGACCGTGCCGGCCAGATCGCGGGCGTGGAACGCCTGCACGTACGTCTCCGGGCGGCCCACGGCCTCGATCACCACGTCCGCGCCGAAGCCGCCGGTCAGCTCGCGGATCGCCTCGACCGGGTCGGCCTCCCGGGCGTTCACGGTGTGGGTCGCGCCGAGCTTGCGCGCGGTCTCCAGCTTGAGGTCGTCGATGTCCACCGCGACGATCCTGGACGCGCCCGCCAGATTCGACCCGACGACCGCCGCCGCTCCCACGCCGCCGCATCCGATGACCGCCACACTGTCACCGCGCCCGACCTGTCCGGTGTTGATGGCCGCACCGATGCCCGCCATCACGCCGCAGCCGAGCAGTCCGGCAGCGGCGGCGGATGCGGCCCGGTCGACCTTGGTGCACTGTCCGGCCGCCACCAGCGTCTTCTCCGCGAACGCACCGATGCCGAGGGCCGGTGAGAGCTCGGTGCCGTCCAGGAGGGTCATCCGCTGCTTCGCGTTGTGGGTGGCGAAGCAGTACCAGGGCCGGCCGCGCAGACAGGCCCGGCACTGCCCGCACACGGCACGCCAGTTGAGGATGACGAAGTCACCGGGGGCGACGTCGGTGACGCCCTCCCCCACGGACTCCACCACTCCGGCGGCCTCGTGGCCGAGCAGGAAGGGGAAGTCGTCGTTGATGCCGCCCTCGCGGTAGTGCAGATCGGTGTGGCAGACCCCGCAGGCCTCGACCTTCACCAGCGCCTCACCCGGACCCGGGTCCGGCACCACGATCGTTTCCAGGCTGACGGGGGCGCCCTTGCCCCGCGCTACGACGGCACGGACCTGGTGTGTCATGACCACTCCTCAACTGAGACGAGCACTGCGACGACTGCGACGACTGCGGGAACCCATGAGCGCCTGCGGGAACAGTGGCCGATGTTGCTTATCGCGGCACACAACTCATGGAACGCAACAAGCATCATGGAGAGCCGACCGGTGGTCAAGGAGTCGGCGCGCTGCGGAAGCCGTCGAGGGGCGCCCGCGGACAGCAAAGGGCGCCGCCCGCTCGGTGAGCATGGCGGCGCCCCGGGCGCGGTCCGGGCTACTTCCGGCCGCGCCGTACGAGCAGGAAGACGAGGGTGGCCGCCGCAGCGAACCCGACGACCGCCGTGCGGTGGTCGCGGACCCGCTCGGGCGCCTTGTCCTGCCACACCCGTTCGGCCTGTTCCGCTCTGCTCCTGACCTGCCCCGCAGCCGCGGCCGCCTTGTCCTTCACCGGAGCGGGCACCTTCTCCTCCAGGGCGTGGGCCGCATCGGCCGCCTTCGCGCCGGCCTGCTCCGACAGGTGTGTCGCCTTCGCGCCGGCGTGCTCCTTCAGTTCGACGGCGTGCCCCTTCAGCTCGGCGGCCTTCTCCTGCGCGCGGGCCTTCACATCCGCCTTCGCGGCCAGCGACTCGACCGTCGCGCCGAGCTCGTGGCGTGTCCGCTCGACCCGGTGGCGCAGTTCATCGGGGCCCGTGGGCTCGTTCTGGGAGGGCTGGGTCATCGTCGTGCACTCTCCTTGATCTCCGACACATCGGCCTTCACGCTTTCCACGGCACGCTCGGGCACCGGCGGCGCGGCCCGGCCGACCTGCTTCTTGCCGGTCAGCGCCAGCACCGCGGTGATCACCGCCAGCACGCCCGTGACGATCAGAGCGGCGGCCCACACAGGGAGCGCCACGGCGAGCCCGGCGATCGCGGCGGCGATCAACGCCTGCAGGGTGAGGACGCCGAAGAGCCCGGCCCCGCCGAAGAGCCCGCCGCCCTTGCCGTACCGCTTTCCCTTCTCGACCATCTCCGCCTGCGCGAGCCGCATCTCGCCACGCACCAGGTCGCTCAGCTGTTGCGAGGCGCGTTGCACCAGCGCACCGACCGACTCCCCGCCGTCCTCGGCGCTTCGAGCGCCGTGGCCGTCGGCCCTGCCGTACCGGCCCGTCTCGGCCATCGTCATCACCCCTTTTCATCATGCGGTGCCCGCCGAGTACCCGCCGACCGGCGAGAAAGGCATACGGACTGCGACGCGCGCACGGACCGCGCGTACGGGCCGGGCCGGTCACCGTGTCAGGGGGCGGCGACCACGCACAGGCGCACTCCGGTGACGTAGTTCAGCTGCGGTCCGTATCCGGCGAAGGTCGCCTGGCCGCCGGGTGCGACGCGACGGCAGGGCGCCGGTTGCCCGTCGAGGTAGTCGACGGTGACGTCCTGGGCGGTGCCGCAGTCGTTGACGACCGTGGTGTACCGCCAGTCCGAGCGGTGGTGCACGCAGTCGGGCGCGGGCTCCGGAGCGGTGTCCGCGGCCCGGCCGGCGCCGGCGCCGGGGAGGAGGAGCCAGGCGAGTGCGGTCACGGCGAGGACGCCCGCGCGCAGCGGAGGACGAGTCATGGCATGCCCCTTGAGGGTCGGGAGGAGCTGGAGGACCTGGACGGGCGTCATCCTCACGGCCCCGACGACTCTTGCGCAAAATGATGCAAGAGATTTCAGACGTGGTTCAGGATTCGACTTCAAGGCTGTCCACCGCGCCGGCGGCACCCGGTTGGCCCCTCGCCTCGCGCGGTGGCGCGGGTCGTTGCCTAGCGTCGAGGCGAAGGCCACCTCGGCCGGGAGGAGACGCCCATGCCACGCCGCGCCATCGTCGCAGGCATAGCCGCCGCGATCCTGTCCGTCGCTCTGCCGAGCGGCGTCGCCCACGCCCAGGATCTCGATTGCAGCGACTTCACCTTCCAGGAGGACGCCCAGGCCGTCTTCGACCAGGACCCCAGCGACCCCAACCGGCTCGACGAGGACCGGGGGGCGGACGACGGGATCGCCTGCGAGGCCCTGCCCCGCCGGACGCTGCCCACCCTGGTCCCCGCGACGAGCAGCCCGCCGCCGCGGTCGCTCAGCCCGGCACCGGTCGTGAGCAGCCCCGCCCCGGTCGTGAGCAGCTCCGCGCCCGCATCGAGCAGCCCGGCGCCGCTGCCCACCCTGGGCGTCCGGGGCGGCGCCGGCGGCGCCGTCACCGCAGGTCCGTCCGGCTGGGACGTCGGCATCGGCGCGACCCTGACCACGGCGGGCCTGCTGGCCGCGGCCGGCTGCGTACGGCGTCGCCGACGCCGTCTCTGACCGGGATCTCCCCCGCGCGACGAGGGTCGCCGGTCGTCCGAAATCGGCCGGGCCGGCCGGGTCGGCAAGCTCAGACCGTGCCGCCGGGATGCCGTCCGGGACCCTCGGTATGCGAGGTGAGCGGAGTCGGCGAGAGGACGGTGTCCTCCTCGCCCGGCTCCAGAAGGGTGGCCGCCGCGCCGACGACGAGCGGATCCGGGCGGCCGACCGCGTCGGCGTCCTTGGCCGCGTAGTCGACGCGGTGCAGGAGACTGCGCATGGCTTCCAGCCGCCCGCGCCGCTTGTCGTTGCTCTTGACCACCGTCCAGGGCGCGTGGTCTGTGTCGGTGGCGCGGAACATCTCGACCTTGGCGGTGGTGTACTCGTCCCAGCGGTCGAGGGAGTCGAGGTCCGTGGGCGACAGCTTCCACTGGCGCACCGGGTCGACCTGGCGGATCGCGAACCGTGTCCGCTGCTCGGCCCGTGACACCGAGAACCAGAACTTCACCAGGACGATGCCGTCCTCGACCAGCATGTCCTCGAAGAGCGGGCACTGCTTGAGGAACAGTTCGTGCTCGCGTGGGGTGCAGAACCCCATGACCCGTTCGACGCCGGCCCGGTTGTACCAGGAGCGGTCGAAGAAGACGATCTCACCCGGTCCGGGGAGGTGGTCGACGTACCGCTGGAAGTACCACTGCCCCTTCTCGCGCTCCGTGGGCTTGGACAGCGCCACGATGCGGGCGCCCCGGGGGTTGAGCCGCTCGGTGAAGCGCTGGATGGTGCCGCCCTTGCCCGCCGCGTCCCGCCCTTCGCAGATCACGACCAGCCGTCCGCCGGTGTCCTTGATCCAGCGCTGCAGTTTCAGCATCTCGATCTGCAGGACGCGCTTGGTGCGCTCGTACTCCCTGCGCCTGATCTTCTGGTCGTAGGGATAGTTCTCGCGCCACGTCGTGATGGGCCGGCCCGCGTCGTCGAGCAGCACCGGCTGTTCCGGCCGGCGGTCGTCCACTGTCAGCCCGTCGAGCAGCCGGGCCTCGGCCTCGTCACGATCCATGCGGTCCGCGCCTCCCTGATGTGCGTCATGGTCACCGTCGGCTTCCCCTGCGACGCCGGCGACATGTGGGTTCCGTGCCGGCGTCCGCCCGAAACACGCGGACCGTGCCTGCCCCTGCGCCCGCCCTGCGTGCCGGTCTCGACAGTGGGGGTACGCGGAACGGACCATGCAGACCTTCCTGCCGTATCCGGATTTCACCGCATCGGCCGCCGCCCTGGATGTGCGGCGACTGGGCAAACAGCGCGTGGAGGCCCTTCAGGTGCTGCGCGGCCTGACCGTCGCGGGCTACGGGTGGCGCCACCATCCGGCGGTGCGCATGTGGACCGGTTACGAGGAGGCCCTGGTGCGCTACGGCCTCGAGATCTGTGACGTCTGGACGGCGACCGGCCGTGCGGACACCTGCGCCGCGTCGCTGGTGGCCGGACTCGGCGGCCGACGGCCCCGCGTCCGGACCCAGGAGGAGCTCGCCGAGGCGGGCGAACTGCCGCCCTGGCTGGGCGACGACCCGTTCCACCGCAGTCACCGGTCGGCGCTCGTGCGCAAGGACCCGGCGTTCTACACGGCAAGGTTCCCGGACGTGCCCGACGATCTGCCGTACGTATGGCCCGCCTCGGACCGCGACGGCGAACGTCCGGAGCAGTGGCGGGCGTGATCCGGCTCGGACCCACGTCGCCGGTATCGCCCGGCCGACAGTGAAGTCCGATATGTTCCATATGTGCGCATAGGTCGTATGTCGGCGGATACCCGAGCCGCATGGAACGGACACGGAAGTGGCACGGACGGCACAACGGACATGGCACGGCCGCCCCGGAGGCGGAGCACGACCGGGGGCGCGACGCGGGGCCAAAGAAGTGGACGGAAGAACGAGCACCCACCACGGCTCCGGACGAGCGGGCGGAGGAACGGGCACCCGCCGCGGGCCCGGACGAGCAGGTGGAGGAGCGGGCCCCGGACAGTCCGGCGAAACTTCCCGGCCACTCCTGGAAAGCCGTGCTCAAGGGCACGGTCAAGGAGTTCAAGAAGGACGAGCTGACCGACCGGGCGGCGGCGCTGACCTACTACGGGATCCTGGCCCTGTTCCCGGCGCTGCTCGCACTCGTGTCCCTGCTGGGCATCGTCGGCCGGTCGGCGACGCAGCAGGTGCTGGACAACATCCAGAAGCTCGCCCCCGGGCCCGCGCAGGACATCCTGCGCAACGCCGTGCGCCAGATGCAGGGCGGCAGCGGGCTGGGCTCGGTCATGGCGATCGTGGGTCTGGTGCTCGCGGTGTGGTCCGCGTCCGGCTACGTCGCCGCGTTCATCCGCAGCGCGAACGCGGTCTACGACGTCCCCGAGGGCCGGCCGGTCTGGAAGGTGCTGCCCGTCCGGGTCGGCGTCACCGTGGTCCTCATGGTGATGGCGGTGATCAGCGCGTTGATCGTGGTGTTCACCGGCGGCCTCGCCCGGCAGGCGGGCACCGCGCTCGGGGTGGGCGACGCCGGACTGACGGCGTGGTCGATCGCCAAATGGCCGGTACTGGTGGTCCTGGTCACGATCATGATCGCGCTGCTGTACTGGGCGACCCCGAACGCGAAGGTCCGCGGCTTCCGCTGGATCACGCCGGGGAGCTTCCTCGCGCTGCTGATCTGGATGATCGCCTCCGCCGGATTCGCGCTCTACGTGGCGAACTTCGCGTCGTACAACAAGACGTACGGCACGCTCGCGGGCGTGATCGTCTTCCTGGTGTGGCTGTGGATCACCAACCTGGCGATCCTGCTCGGCCTGGAGTTCGACGCGGAACTGGTGCGCCAGCGCGCCGTCGCGGGGGGCCACCCCGCCGACCAGGAGCCGTACGTCCAGCCGCGCGACACCCGCAAGTGGGACGAGGAGGATCATCGCCGCCTCGGCTCCTGACGTGCGGGCGCGGCCGGCCCCGGCGGAGCACTCCCAGGTCGGCCTCGGCAGCCGGTCGCGGCAGGCCGGTCGCGATAGGCCGTTCGCCGCCCGGAACGGGACAGGGCGGCGGACGTGACTACGCTTGGCATGAGTCGCCCATCGGGGGATAAAATCTGACAAAAATTCTGTAAGGAACCGAAGATGGGTCCTCGTGTCAGCCTTCCGGCCGGGAAGGGCCGGTCCCTCGTCCGTGCGTTCATGGCGCTCACGGTCGCCGCCGTCCTGACCCTCTCCGTGGCCTGCGCCGAAGAGAGCGGGAGCGGCCACCGGGAGGACAACCCCACGGTCGGCCTGCTCCTCCCGGGCGGCGGGGCCTCCCGCTTCGGCCAGTTCGACCGGCCCCTGATCGAGAAGAAGCTGAAGGAGCTGTGCCCGCACTGCCCGATCACCGTCGCCGCCACGCCCGACCCCGCGGTCCAGCGGCAGCAGCTGGAATCCATGATCACGAGGGGGGTGGACGTGCTGATCGTCGCCGCCGTCGACCCCGAGTTGCTGCGCCCGTCGGTCGAGGACGCGCACCGGGCCGACATCCCGGTCATCGCGTATGACCGGCTCGCGCAGGGCCCCATCGACGGTTACGTGACCTTCGACGGCGCGAAGGTCGGCAAGCTCCAGGGCGAGGGGCTGCTGAAGGGCATGGGCGCGAAGGCGGACGGCGGGCAGATCGTCATGATGAACGGCGCCACGACCGACCCCAACGCCGCCTGGTTCAAGCGGGGAGCCCTCTCCGTCCTCCAGGGCAAGGTGAAGGTCGGCAAGTCGTACGACGTCGTCGGCTGGCGGCCGGAGAACGCCTTCGTCGACATGCGGAGCGCCGTCTCCGCCCTGGGCGGCGACCGCATCGACGGCGTGCTGGCCGCCAACGACAGCCTCGCCGGCGCCGTGATCTCCGCCCTGCGCGCCGCCGAGGTGCGTCCGCTGCCGCCGATCACCGGCCAGGACGCCGACCTCGTGGCCGTGCGCCGCATCGTCCGGGGCGACCAGTACATGACCGTCTACAAGCCCTTCAAGCCGGCCGCCGACGCGGCGGTCGAGATGGCCGTAGCCGTGGGACGCGGCGATTCGGTCGGATCCATCGCCACCGGCACCGTCAGCAACGCCACCACGAAGAACATCCCGGCGGTCCTGCTCCCCTCCGTCTCCGTCACCGTCGACACCATCGAGGAGACTCTGGTAAAGGATGGTGTGTACACCATCGCCCAGATATGTCCGCCGAGTCTCCGGACCGCCTGCGCCGAAGCCGGACTCATCTGACACGCATGGCCGGAACCGACAGGAGGTGGCCCGTGGCGGTTCAGCCCTTGCTGGCGCTGCGCGGCGTCTCCAAGCGGTTCGCCGCCGTCCAGGCTCTGGTGGACGTGGAGCTCGAGATCAGGGGCGGAGAAGTGGTCGCCCTGGTGGGCGACAACGCCGCCGGCAAGTCCACGCTCGTCAAGGTGATCTCCGGCGTCGGACCCGCCGACCGGGGCGTCATCGAGTGGCGCGGGGCTCCCATACAGATCAGGCGCCCCCAGGACGCCCAGCTGCTGGGCATCGCGACCGTCTACCAGGACCTCGCGATGTGCGACAACCTCGATGTCGTCGGCAATCTCTTCCTAGGGCGGGAGATCCACCGGCTCGGCGTCCTCGACGAGGTCGAGATGGAGCGCCGCACCCGCGATCTGCTGCACACCCTGTCCATCCGCATCCCGGACGTGCGGGTGCCGGTCGCCGCCCTGTCCGGCGGTCAGCGGCAGGTCGTCGCCATCACCCGTTCACTCCTCGGGGAACCGAGACTCCTCCTGCTGGACGAGCCCACCGCCTCCCTGGGCGTGGAGCAGACGAGTCAGCTCCTGGACCTCATCGAGCGGCTTCGCGACCGCGGGCTCGGGGTGCTCCTCATCAGCCACAACATGGGCGACATCAAGGCCGTCGCCGACCGGATCGCCGTCCTGCGGCTCGGACGCAACAACGGCGTGTTCGACGTGAACACCGCCTCCCAGGAGCAGATCATCGCCTCCATCACCGGCGCGTCGGACAACGCCGTCGGCCACCGCTCGACCCGGGCCGAGGAGACCTGGCCGTGACGGGGAGGGAAAACGGGGCGCGCGCCGAGGAGGACGCGCCCGACGCCGGTCGGCTGCGCGACCGGCCACGGCCGGGCGTCGGCAGCCTCCGCAAGTGCGCCGACGCGGTGACCCGCCGGCTGCACGCACACGATCTCGGCCCGGTCCCCGTCCTGCTCGCTCTCGCGGTGACCTGGACGATCTTCCAGATCCTCGACCCCGCCTTCCTCTCGCCGCGCAACCTGTCCGTGCTCAGCGTCGACATCGTCGGCACCGGCATGATCGCCGTCGGCATCGTCTTCGTGCTGCTGATCGGCGAGATCGACCTGTCGGTGGGCTCGCTCGCCGGCCTCGCCGGCGCCGTGTTCGCGGCGCTCAACGTGAACCTCGGGATGCCGGAATGGCTCGCGGTGATCATCGCGGTGCTCTGCGGCGCGGCCGCCGGGGCGGTGCACGGGTTCTCCTTCGCCCGGATCGGCGTTCCCGCGTTCGTCGTCACCCTCGCCGGCCTGCTCGCCTGGAACGGCGTGATGCTCTACCTGCTGGGGACGGAGACGGCGATCAACTTCAGCGAGACCGGTCTCGTGGCGACGCTGACCAGCCGCTACTTCAGCTCCGCCGTCGTCACCTACGGCCTCGCAACGCTCGCCCCGCTGGCCTGGCTCCTCGCCTCCCTGCGGGAGCGCAGACGCCGCGAAGCCGCCGGGATGCCCTTCCGGCCGGTGGGCGGGATCTGGGCGCGCGCGGCCCTGCTCGCGATCGTCGCGTTCACCGCCGTCCTGGTCCTCAACCGGTTCGAGGGACTGCCGCTCGCCCTGCTGATCTTCCTCGCGGTCGTCGTCGCCTCCGACCTGTTCCTGCGCCGAACGCCGTACGGCCGGCAGATCCTCGCCCTGGGCGGCGGCGTGGAGGCGGCCCGGCGATCCGGCCTCGACGTGACGCGCGTGCGGATCGCGGTGTTCGTGGTGTCGGGGACGCTGGCGGCGGTCGGCGGCCTGTTCGTCGCGTCGCGGCTCACCTCGGCGAGCCAGGTGCCGGGCTCCGGCATGCTGCTGATCAACGCCATCGCCGCGGCCGTCGTCGGCGGCACCAGCCTGTTCGGGGGGCGCGGTTCGCCCTGGTCGGCGCTGCTGGGCGTGCTCATGATCCAGTCGATCGCCTCCGGCATGGCACTCCTGGGAGTCGAACCCCCGGTGCAGTTCATGGTCACCGGCGGGGTGCTGTACGCCGCCGTGGTCCTCGACTCGTTGGCCCGCCGCGCCGCGCACGCACGGGGACGCCCCTGACGGGGCGCCCTGCCGGGCGCGGCACGCCGCCGCGGCATCACGCTCCGCGGGTTCTCGGTCCGCGGGTTCTCGAGCACATCCGTGTGCCACGGTTCCCCCGGCGGGCCCGCCCGCCCGCCGTCGCCCGTAAGAGCTCAGGCGTCGAGCACTGCGGCGACCGCCTCGATCTCGACGAGCTGGTCGGCGTAGCCGAGCACGGTGACGCCCATCAGGGTGCTGGGGACGTCGTGTTCGGCGAACGCGTCGCGGACCACCTCCCAGGCCTTCACCAGGTCCTCCTGCCGGCTCGACGCCACGAGCACCCGCGTGCTGATGACGTCGTGGAGCGACGCGCCCGCGGCGGCGAGCGCCGTCCGCATGTTCTCGACGGCCTTGCGGGCCTGGCCGACGTAGTCCCCGACGGCCGCCGTGGAGCCGTCCTCGTTCAGGGGGCACGCGCCGGCGAGGAAGATCAGACGGGACTCGGCGGGCGCCGTGGCCGCGTACGCGTACTCGGCGACGTCGGACAGGGCGGCGGAGCGGATCAGGGTGACGGCACGAGGCACGGTTCTGCGGGTCCTTTCCCGGGGGGCGAAGAGCCCGGACATCCTCGCAAGAGTCCCGGTCCGCCGCCTCTTCTTTTCGAACGGCGGTACCTGGCACCGGTGTTCAGCCGATGCGCGGTGCGAGGCCGAGACCGAGACCGGCGAGCGCCGCCTCGCCCGCGGCCGCGTGAGCGCCCCCGGCGAGCAGCAGGGTCCGGGCCGCCTGGTAGCGGCACCCCGCCGCCTCGAACGCGGCGGCGGCGGTCAGCGCTCGCGCCTCCTCGCCGTCCAAAAGCGCTTCGGACCGGTCCAGTTGGGCGGTGGCGACGGGGTTGCCGTCGACCATGACGCGGGCGGCCCCGATCCGCTCACGGGCATCCGGGTGCCCGGCCAGCGCCGACGCCTCCGCCCGTACCGTCGCGTACCAGTGCAGCCAGACCCAGGTGACCCACTTCCACACCCGGTCCGGCGGCGGCGCCACCCGCTCCAGCGCCGCCTCGGCGTCCCCCCGGTGGAGCGACACCGTCGCGTCGAAGACCGCGCCGTAGCCGTGGCGGTGCTCGGACTCGTGGCCGGCCTCGTCGACGATCGCGAGCCACTCCGCCCTGGCCTCGTCGTCGCCGCGCAGCCCGTGGACCATCGCGACGGACGCGGCGGCCGGGCCGAGCGAGAACGACCGCTGCCGGCCGCCCCGCTCCCACGCGTCGAGGAAGCGCGCGCCGCCCGCGAGCACGTCGTCGGCGGCGCCCGCGAAGGCGTCCGCGACCAGCAGCCAGGAGACGGCGTGATGACCGGCCTCGGCCAGCAGCGGGTGACCGGCGAGCTGCCGGCCCCACCGCCGGGCCCGCGTCAGCTCGCCCACCCCGAGCGCGGTCGCGGACGCCATGGCGAGGGCGTCCATGCGCTCGTGCGCGGCGGCAGGCGTGCGCGGCGCCGCGGCCAGCACGTCGATGCGGCGGCGGGCGGCGTCCGCCGCCCCGAACGGCCGGCCCGCCCAGCTGTGGGCGCCGGAGAGCGCGTCGAGGGCCGCGGACTCGGCCACCGGGTCGCCCGCAAGCCGCGCCAGTTCCACGGCCCGCTCGGCGTATCCGACCGTCTCGTGTGCGGTGTTGTCGGTGTCACCCTGGACCGCACCGAAGGCATCCGCCACCACCGCGGCCTCGGCCAGCGCCACCGCCGCCCCGGCCGCCGGGCCCTTGTCGCGGGACAGTTCGCGCGCCGCCGTGAGCAGGCCTTTCGCCTCCTGCGCGGTGGGGACCCGTTCGAACGTGCTGGAGAAGCGGTACGCGACGGTGGCGGCGGCCGCCAGGTCACGGCCCGCCGCCTCGGTGTCGCCGGCCCGGCGGGCCGCGTCCGCGGCCGCACGGTGCAGGCGGAACATGTCGTCGCCGAGCCGGCGGCAGCCGGCCACCCCGGCGGCCCGGCGCAGCGCGGCGGCGGCGCCGGCCGGATCGCCGGCGGCTTCGGCGAGCGCGGCCGCCTGCTCGAAGCGCTGCTGGGCCTCGCCGACCAGGGTGCGGGCGAAGGCCAGTCCGGCCAGGGACCGCGCGAGGCGGCAGGCGTCCTCGCCCCGCTCCGGGCGCTCGGCGGCCCAGGCCAGGGCGGTGCGCAGGTCGTCGGCCGTCGCGTCGAACCGCGTCCAGCGGCCCTCGTCCACGAACTCCGCCCGGACGTCCGCAGGGTGGGCCGCATGGCGGGCCTCGGGGGCGGCCTCGTGGTGGGCGTCCTCGAGGACGGACGCGGCGGTCAGGCACCAGCCGAGGTGGCGGGAGCGGACGTCCGCCGCTTCGTCGGCGTCGGCCAGCCGCCGGTTCCCGTACTGGCGGACGGTCTCCAGCGCCCGGTAGCGGAAGCCAGTCGGCGTCGTCGTGGCGGTCAGCAGACTCTGCTCGGCGAGTCTTGCGAGCCCGTCGGGGACCGCGGCCGGGTCGAGCGGTGCGAAGGCCGCCACCGCGGCCGCCGCGTCGGTCGTGAACGGTGCCGCGAACACCGAGATCCGGCGCAGCAGCGCCCGGTCCCGCGGCTCGAGCAGGTCGTGGCTCCAGTCCAGCGCCGCCCCCACCGAGCGGTGCCGGTCGTGCGCGCGCGGCCGTCCGGCCAGCAGGCGCAACTGGTCGGTGAGACCGGCCGTGAGGCCCTCCAGCCCCAGGGCGGGATACCGCGCAGCCGCCAGCTCGATGGCGAGCGCCATTCCGTCGAGGCCCGCGCACAGGACCGCGACGCCCTCGCGTGCCGCCGCGTCCGGAGCGCGGCCGGCCGCCGCCGCCCGCTCGACGAACAGCGCGACGGCCTCCGAGTCCTCACCGTCCGTCCAGGACAGCGGCGGCACCTCGAAGGCCCACTCGAACGGCACCAGCATCCGGGCGCGGCTGGTCGCGAGCACCTGCACTCCCGGGCAGGCCGTCAGCAGCCGCTCCAGGAACGGGGCCACGCCCTCGATGATCTGCTCACAGTTGTCCAGCACCAGCAGGGTCCGATGGTCGGCCAGCGCGGCGAGCACCGTCTCGTCGACGCCGCGACCCGGCTGCTCGCCCGTGCCCGTCGTCGCCGCGATCGCCGCGCCCACCCGCCCCGGATCGGTGACCGGGGCCAGGTCCACGAACCACACCCCGTCGGGGAACTCGCCTGCCGTCTGCTCCGCGACGGCCAGCGCGAGCCGTGTCTTGCCCACCCCGCCCGGACCGACCGCGGTCACCAGCCGGCGTGTCTTCACGGCTTCGGCGAGGTCGGCGCGCTCCCGCGTCCGGCCCACGAACGCCGTCAGCGGCGTCGGCAGCGCCCGCGCCGGGCGTGGCTGCCCGGCGCGGGCGAGGTCGGCCGCACGCCGGGCCAGGGTGCGCCGGTCCGGCGCCCCGAGCTTGCGCAGCAGCGCCGAGACATGGGACTCCACCGTGCGTACCGAGATGAACAACTGCGCGGAGATCTCCGCGTTGCTGAGGTGCTCGCCGAGCAGCGCGAGCACTTCTGCTTCCCGGGCCGAGATCACTGGAGTGGACACCGGGACATTATCCGTGGCCGTCGCCCCGAGGGCCCGGGCGGTGCGGGTCCTCTCCGGCGGCCCCTCCGGCGCTGCTCTCCTCCGGTGTCCCCCTGCGGTGTTCCTCCGTCATCCTCTCGGACGGTGCTCCGCGTGGTCCTCGCCGAGTGCCGCACTCAGTCCTCTTGGCGGTGCCTTCCGTGGTGCTTTCCGTGGTGAGCACGGAGGCGGTCGGCAGTGTGCCCGGGAGAGGCTGTGACCACGGCGTACGAGCCCCGGCAGGGACACCACGGCGCCGCTCGTGACCACACCACCGACCGCAGGAGCGACCATGACCGGATCGTCCGCACCGGCGTCCGAGCCGACCACGGACCCGCGGCCCGAGCCCACCGACGCCGGCCCCCGCCCCCGCGCGGTGCGCCGTCGGGACGCCGAGCACCGGCTCGCCCACGACGTCGACGTCTGGGTGGCCAGCGCCTCTGCCGACGGCACGCCCCACCTCGTGCCGCTCTCCTTCGACTGGGACGGCCGCACGCTGCTCATGGCGACCCCGGCGGACAGCCCGACCGGCCGGAACCTGGCGGCTTCCGGGACCGCCCGGCTGGCCCTCGGACTCACCCGGGACGTCTGCATGATCGAGGGCGAGGCCGAGGTCCTCGGCATCGACGCCCTGCCGCCGCGACCGGGCGACCGGTTCGCCGAACGCACCGGCTTCGACCCGCGCACACTCACCACGCCGTACCGCTGGTTCCGCGTCACCCCGCGCCGCATCCAGAGCTGGCGCGAGGCGGACGAGCTGACCGGCCGCGAACTCATGCGCGACGGCCGCTGGCTGGTCTGACCCACGCCGGGCCGCCGGTTCGGACGGACCTCAAGCCCCCATCCCTGCATCCGATCTGATGGACCATCAACCAAGGAGCCCGACCATGACGGACACCCGGCAGCCCGCCGCCGGCCACGCCGCACCCGAGAAGTTCGACGGGTTCACGGCCGAGGAGCGCGCCGCGATGAAGGAACACGCCCGGGACCTCAGGACGACCGCACGCCGCAGCCCGCGCACCGCCAGGGCGGACGGCGAGAAGGACGTGCTGGCGAAGATCGCCGACATGACGGAAGCCGACCGCGTCCTCGCCGAGGGACTGCACCGGATCGTCACGGCAACGGCGCCGGACCTGGCTCCCAAGCTCTGGTACGGGATGCCCGCCTACGCCGGGAACGGCAAGGTGGTGTGCTTCTTCCAGAGCGCGCAGAAGTTCAAGACCCGGTACGCCACCCTCGGCTTCAGCGACCAGGCGGACCTCGACGACGGCGTCATGTGGCCCACGACGTACGCCCTGACGAAGCTGGACGCAGCCACCGAGACCCGCATCACCGAGCTCGTCGCGAGGGCGGCGGGCTGAGACGGCGGGTGGAGCATCCGGGCTGAGGCACCGGGGTGAAGCGGCGGCTGGAGAGGCGGTGGGCGCCGGGGCGGTCACCGCGCCCCGGCGGGCCGGCGGTTCAGCCCCCTTCGCGTTCCACGGGGAGCCACAGCTCGGCGTCGGCCTCGGCCCCGTCCTGTGACAGACGCGTGCGCAGGATCTCGGGGCCGGGACGGCTGCGGTACGGGTTGGCGGGGAACCACTCGGTGAACACGTCCCGCCACAGGACCTGGATGGCCTCCGGCGCCGGCCCGGAGGCGGTGAAGACCGCCCATGTGCCGGCCGGAACATCCAGGCGGGCCGCCCACTCGGGGGCTGTCGCGGACGTGATCACCCCGTGGAAGTAGTCGAGTTCGGTGCCCTCGGCGCGGCTCGGGTCCAGATCGTCGCAGACCGAGACGACACCGCGCGGCTCCTGATCCGAGAGACCCCGCAGGTCCTCCAGGGCGCCCTGGTCGATCCCTCGCACGAGGTCGATGATCGCCTGGTTGGGCCCCAAGTGCACCAACGGGACCCGGGCCTTGAACCCGACGACGGTGAAGTCCGGCCTGTCCACCACGCGATAGCGCATGCTGCTGCTCCCTTCGACGGTGAGACGGAAGGTCAACCGGGGCTGGGAGACGAGCGCCGCGCCGGTGCGCCGGGCCTCGCCCGGGCCGACACCGTGCACGGCACGGAACGCCCGCGCGAACGCCTCACCCGACCCGTAGCCGTAGCGGACCGCGATCTCCAGCAGCGGCTCGCGCCCCGCGAGCACGTCGGCGCCCGCGACCGTCAGTCGACGACGCCTGACGTACTCCGACAACGGCATGCCCGCCAGCGCGGAGAACATCCGGCGCAGGTGGTACTCCGAGGTGGCCGCGGTGCGCGCCAGCACCGCTACGTCGACGACCTGGTCGAGATGGCCCTCGATGTGGTCCATGGCCTGGTTGAGCCGCTCCAGCACGCCAGGTCCCCTTCCTTTTCGTGATCACCACGCTAGGCGCGCCGCACACCGGCGGACCCGACATCCTGTGCCCGATCGGATCGGGTGCACGGGCGCCTGAGATGTGGATCACATTTCGGCCGGCGATGTCACACTCGGGCCCGCTCGCGCCCTCTCAGTTCGCAATGCATCCGCGAAGGTGGGCCCGAGAATGCACGACCCCCTGCCCGGCTCGCCGCTGGACTCCGAGCCGGTGGGCCCCGAGCCGGTGGGCCCCGAGCCGGTGGGCCCCGAGCCGGTGGACGCCGGTGTGACGCAGGCGTTCCACGACCACCGTGAGCTGCTGTTCTGGTGCTGGTCACCGCGCTGACGCTGGACGCGGGCCGGTGGATGCGGTGGCCCGGCCGCCTGTTCCGGCGTCACGACCCTGCGCCGCCGTCCTCGCCGGGCGAGCCCGCACGCGAGCCGCTGCTCCGGGGCACGCGACGCTGACGGTCCCGCCGACCGGGCGCTGACGGGTCGGCGCGGGACCGGGCGCCCGGGGCCGCTTCCTCTGAGGCTCCTCAAGTCGCTTGGCAGGAACGGGAGACGGCGACCACGATGATCGACATGACGGGACTCACGGGACTCAGCAGGAAGCACGACGTCGTACCGCTCATCCGGGACTCGGACCTGGTGGCGGCCGCCCTTCGGCAGGCGCTCGCCGAGGCCTCGCCACAGGAGCGCCCCGGCCTGGAACGCGCAGCCGCCCTGGTCGAGTCCACGGCCGCCGCCACCGACGGTCAACTGCGGGCCCGATGGGTCCGCGCCCGGCTCGCCTCTGCCGACTTCACCGGCGACCTCGCCTCGGTCGCGGCGCTGAAGGCGCTGCGCAAGACGGAACCGGACCTGAGCCTGCTGGCCGCCGTGCGTCTGCAGAAGGACGCGTTGGCGTTCCCCGAATGAACGGGAGGCGCCCGGACCCGGCGTGACAGCCTCGCCCGTGCGGGGCTGCTCACCGTGCGGCGTCGGGCGGGCGGGGGACCACGCGGGCCAGGCGGAGGACGCCCCAGAGGAGGACGAGGGCGCCGAACGCCTGGGGAAGCAGCCACCAGCCGGCGCGGATCCGCTCGCCGAACAGGGCGACGCCCAGCAGGAGGCTCGCCGAGGCGTCCCCGATCGTCAGCGCGGGCTGGGAAGCGGTGAGGGGCCCTGCCTGGAGCGCGTTCTCCAGGAGGAGGACGGAGGCGATTCCGGTGAGGGCGAAGCCGTAGGTCTGCCAGGCGCCGAAGAACGCGGGCAGGCCGTCGTCGGCGAGACGGCCCGTCGCCGACTTCAGCAGGGCGGCGGTCAGGGCGTTGCCGACCGCCGCGGCCGAGGCGAGCGCGGCGGCCCGGAACAGCCGGGAGGACGAGGAGCGGGCGAGGAGGACCGCGCCGGCCATCGCTGCCAGGGTGATCGCCAGGACCGGGATCCACCGGACCATCGCCGCCTGCTGGCGCGTGCCCGAAGGAGCCGCCGCGACCAGCAGGAGGGCGAGTCCGCCCACCACCGCCCCGACCGCCGTCCAGCCCTCGGCCGACAGCCGCCGGTGCAGCAGGGGGACCGCCACCAGCAGCGCGAAGGGGAGTTCGAGGATGAACACGGGCTGGACCAGCGCCATGGGCCCATTGACGAGCGCCAGCGCCTGGAAGAGCGCCGCGCCGGCCACGCCGGCGATGCCGATCGCCCACGCCGGCCGCCGTACGAGGGCCAGCAGAAGCCGTAGCCCGCCGCCCTGGTCCACGGTGGACGCCGCCTTGCGCTGGAACGCCGTGCCCACCGCGTTGCTGGCGGCCCCGAGGACGGCGAAGAGCACGGCGAGCTCGATCATGGCTCCACCATGCCCTGCGGGTGCCCTCCGTTCGGCGCGGCGCGACCGCGGCGGGCCTCGGCGCTCGCCCTCGGTGCGCGCAGCGTCGCCGCCGGCCCGGTCCTTGAGGAGGCGTCAGCGGCGGGTGCGCAGCCGGGCGAGCAGGCCGCGCGCCTGGGCGCGACGGCGCGGGTCGGCCGCGGCACGCCGTGCCTGCTCGATCGTGCGCTGCCCCTGAGGGCTTCGGGCGAACGTCTTGATGCGCTGGATGAGGCTCATCGCTCTGCTCCCGTCGGGTCCGTCGACGTCGTTCGTCTTCTCGGCTCTGTCCTACCCCCGAACGGGTCGAACAGGCCGGTCGGTCGCCGGTTCAGGCACACCGGGCCGCCGGCGCCGCCCGGAGACCGCGCGTCGTCTGGCCGACCGCGGTGCGGGCGGGCACGGCCGTCGTCCGTGCGGCCGCGGTCGGGGTGCGGGCCGGCCGGACCCGGTGGGTCGTCTTCGCCGGATCCGCGACGGGCTCGCCGAGCGTGATGCGTCCGGCCTCGTGCAGCGCGTCGCATTCGGCGCGGGACAGGGCGACATAGCAGCCTCCCCGGCCGCTCCCCGCGTCCAGCGGCCGCCAGTAGCCGTAAATGCGCCGGCCGTTCGCGTGTTCGGTGACGAAGACGGGGGTGCGCGGGTCGGAGACGATGCGCAGGATGTCGGCGCCGGCGCGGCTCAGCGGCTCCGCGGGGCGGGCGGGAGCCTTCCGCACGACGGAGCCTGCACCGCGCTCGTCCGGGACGTCCGGGAGGGGCAGCCGTCGTGCCGCGGCGGGCCGGCGATTGGCGGTGGTCGGCATCATCGGTGACCTTTCCTGGGCGGGGACTGGAGACCGCCTACCCGGCCGAGCCGGAGTTGATCTCTCTCCGGAGGCATCCTTCATCACACCACTGACAACGGGCCGTCCCGCAAGTGCCCACGTCTGTCGGGTGTCTGACGGATCCTCACCGGGTCGGTCAGGAGAAGAACGACCGCTGTGCGGGCAGGCCCGGCGTGAAGGAGGACGGCGCGCTCATGACCCGGTCCAGTTCGCGGCGGATGCGTTCGGCCTCGCCGCGCACCTGCGCGGGCACATCACCTCGTTCGCTGACGAGGCGGTGGTAGATCGGGGTGTCGTCGAAGACGGGGGTCACCGAGGAGGCTCTTCTTTCGGGTCGAACCGGCGCTTACGGGCAATCGCCTGACGGCCCGGCAGCGGAACCGCCGAACGGCGACATCATCGTATTGTCCCCGATGCGACGCGGTGCGCGCGACGCGGGGCCCTGCGGAGCGTGGTGCGGCACCGGGTGCCGCACGCCCTGGGCGTCACCAGCGCAGGGGGTTCTCCGCCGCGCAGGCCCGGCCCGCCAGGCCTTCCAGGGAGTCAGCCGCCGACTGCGCCCGCAGCAGCTGCGCGACGAACGCAGCCGTGGCGCGGTGCCAGTCGGCGCCCCGCCGGAGCATCGCGTGGTCGCCCCCGCGCACGAGGACGAGACCGGCCTGCGCGCCCGTCCGCCGGGCCCGCCGCACGTACTCCGCGGACGCCCCGGGGTCGGTGACCCGGTCGCGGTCGCCGTGCAGGACGACGATCCGTGTGCCGGCGAGGTGGGCGACGGGTTCGCCGGGCGGGCACCACGGGGCCAGCGCCAGCACGCCGTGCACCGCCGGGTCGGCGGCCGCGCGCAGCGCCGCCCGGCCCCCCATCGAGTGGCCGACCAGGATCACGGGCACCTCGCCTGCGAGGCGTCGCAGTTCGTCGAGGGCGCGTGCGGCGTCGTCCACCGGGTCGGCGGTGGCGTTCCAGCCCTGGTAGCGGTAGCGCACCTCGCCGACGAGGACGTCCCGGCGGTCCGTCGACGCGACCGCGGCCCGCAGGACGGGCCGCATGCGCAGAGCGGCCGGGTGCCAGGCCCTCGACGTCCTGCGGCTGTGCTCGCGACCGCCGTGCAGCACCAGGACCGCGGCCCCGGCCGACACCGTCGGCCGGCGCCGCACCACGAGCGCGCCGCCGGCCGACACGACCGTTCCTTCTTCGCCCACTGTCCCGTCGCCTCCGCAGCTCGCCCCGGTCCGCCGCGGTCGACCCGGACATCTGCCGGCCAGGTCCTGGCGGACACGGCCGAGGATGTCAGAGACGGCCCGGCTCCGCAGCGGCGAGGGCTCACCCCCGGCCGAAGGAGGGCTGCTCGGCCGCGCGTTCCCGGGCCGCCTCCGCGGGGCTGCCGCCGGCCCCGGCCCGCTCCCGGGTGCGGACCACCGCGGCGCGCATCACGGGGCGGATCTCGTCGGGCAGGCGGCCGCTCTCCACCCAGCGCAGCACCAGTCGGGCGACCTCGCGCACCTTGATGTTGGTGTGCTGGGAGACCTCCCTCAGCACGTCCCAGCTCTCCTGCGCCGGAAGCCGGCTCACCGCCGCGATCACACCGATCGCCTGGTCGATGACGGCGTGCGAGGTCAGGGCATTGCGAAGCTGCTCCACTTCCTGCTCGAGTGCGGCCACTCTCCGGACGAGTTCGTCGTTCTCCGACATGCGAGGTCGCTCTTCCTCCTCAGCCCCCGTCAGACGCCTGTGCGCAGACGGAAGGCCTGCGCCGTGGGACGTCCGCGAGCGTGACGTCGTCACCAGCCTGGGGGCCCGGCCCCCTCCCGCACGATCCCGTAAACGAACGGCATCGGCGACGGCAGTCCGCACAACGAAAAAACACACCCTCCACGCGTTGCCCACAGGCATCCGCAAGCCTACGCGGGGCAGACGTGGTGGGGGTGCGGGGCAGATCGCTCGGCGGCGAGGAGTTCGGAGCGCATGCACACGCTCACATTCGACAGTGACGACCTGGAGCTGACGGAGGACTTCCTCAGCCGTGCCTACGCCAGCATGCGCATCGGCAGCAGCACACCGGACACCAGCAGGGCGCGGATGAGCCGCGGCGACCTGGTCCGGTGACCGTCGACGAACTCGACCTCGACTTCGAGATGAGCTACGCCGTCACACCCCTCGGCCGGATCTGTCTGTGCGTCGTGCACGAGGGCACGATCCGCGACCACGTCTACCCGGGGGTGGAGGACTCCTTCGGCCCCGGCGACGTGGTCTCCTTCGCGCCGCCGACGCAGTCCTACGCGGGCCGCATCTGCCGTGCCCGCTACAACATCACGATGCTCGACCCCGATCTGCTCGCCCAGGTGGCCGCTCCCGCGGGCACCGCGGCCACCGGGCCCGTGCAGCTGACCGGGCACCGGCCGCACTCCCCCGAGGCGGGCAGGCGCCTGCGGGACACGATCTCCTACCTGCGCGATCACATCCTGGCCGACCCGACGCTCGCCGAGCAGCCGCTGATCGCGTCGACGGCCTCCCAGCACCTGGCCGCGAGCGTGCTCGCCGCGTTCCCCAACACGGCGCTGACCGACCCCACGGCCGCCGACCGGCGCGACGCGCGTCCGGACATGCTTCGCCGCGCGCTGGCGTACATCGACGACCACGCAGACCAGCCGGTCACCGTCGCCGACATCGCCGAGGCGGCGCACGTCACGGTCCGCGCGCTCCAGTACGCCTTCCGGCGTCACCTCGACAGCACCCCGCTGGAGTACGTGCGCGGCGTTCGACTGTCCCACGCCCACCGGGACCTGCTGGCCGCCGCCCCGCAGGACGGGGCGACGGTCACCGCGATCGCGGCCCGCTGGGGCTTCCACCACCCGGGCCGCTTCGCCGCGCTCTACCGCGAGACCTATCGGCGCAGCCCGGGGCAGACCCTCCAGGGCGGCTGACCGGTCCGGCCCGTCGTGCGCCCGTCGCAGGTCAGTGGGCGGCGAGGAGTTCGAGGGTGTCGATCACACGGTTCGAGAACCCCCACTCGTTGTCGTACCAGGCGACCACCTTGACGTGGCGGCCCTCGACGCGCGTGAGAGCCGAGTCGAAGATCGACGACGCCGGATTGCCGGTGATGTCGGACGACACCAGCGCGTCCTCCGAGTACTCGAGGACGCCGGCGAGCGGACCCTCGGCCGCGGCGCGGTAGGCCGCCAGCACCTCGTCGCGCGTCACCTCGCGGGCGACGGTCGTGTTCAGCTCGACGATCGAGCCCACCGGAACCGGCACCCGGATCGAGTCGCCGGACAGCTTGCCGTCGAGGTTCGGCAGCACGAGACCGATCGCCTTGGCGGCGCCCGTCGTGGTCGGGACGATGTTGACGCCGGCGGCACGGGCGCGGCGCGGGTCGCGGTGCGGTCCGTCCTGGAGGTTCTGCTCCTGCGTGTAGGCGTGCACGGTCGTCATGAAGCCGTGCTCGATGCCGGCGAGATCGTCGAGGACGGCGGCGAGCGGGGCGAGCGCGTTGGTGGTGCAGGACGCGTTCGAGACGATCGTGTGCAGCTCGGGGTCGTAGGCGCCGGTGTTGACGCCGTAGGCGAGGGTGACGTCGGCGCCGTCCGAGGGCGCGCTGACGAGCACCTTGCGCGCGCCCGCGTCGAGGTGGGCGCGGGCGGCCTTGGCGGAGGTGAAGCGGCCGGTCGCCTCCAGCACGATGTCGACGTCGAGTTCGGCCCACGGCAGCCGCGCCGGCTCGCGCTCGGCGAGCACCGCGATACGCCGGCCGTCGACGACGAGGGCGCCGTCCTCGGCGACGACCGGACGGCCGAGCCGGCCGGACGTGGAGTCGAAGGCCAGCAGCCGCGCGAGGGCGGTGGGCTCGGTGAGGTCGTTGACGGCGACGATCTCGAGGTCGCTGTCGCGTTCGAGGAGCGCACGCAGCACGTTGCGTCCGATGCGGCCGAATCCGTTGACGGCGATGCGAGTCATGAGTGGTGTCCCTTCGGTTCTCCATCAGCCTCGCGCGCCGTGGCCGGCGCCGGCCACGGCGTGAGCGCCACGGTTCGAAAGGATCCCGCCAGCCGCGCGGACGGCTCTGCGCGGCTCCACTCGCCTCGCCTCGACCCGAGCCGACCCGACTCGGCGCCGATCGCCGGGGAGTACGGCTACTCGCCCCGGGTGAAGGTGCGCCGGTACTCGCTCGGCGTGGTGCCCAGGATCTGCTGGAAGTGCGTCCGCAGGTTCGCACCGGTGCCGAGCCCGACGTCGTTCGCGATCTGCTCGACCCCGCGCTCGGAACGCTCCAGCAGCTCACGGGCCGCGTCGATACGGGCACGCATGATCCACTGCATCGGCGTGTACCCGGTGTCCTCGACGAAGCGCCGCGAGAAGGTGCGCTCGGAGACCGCCGCGTGGCGCGCCATCGCCTCGAGGGTCAGGGGCTCGTCGAGCCGGTGCAGCGCCCACTCGCGGGTGGCCGCGAACCGCTCGCCCAACGGCTCCGGCACGCTGCGGGGCACGTACTGCGCCTGGCCGCCGCTGCGGTAGGGGGCCGCGACCAGCCGCCGGGCCGCGTGGTTGGAGGCCGCCACCCCGAGGTCGCGGCGCAGGACGTGCAGGCAGAGGTCGATACCGGAGGCGGCGCCGGCCGAGGTGAGCACGCTGCCCTCGTCGACGAAGAGGACGTTCTCGTCGACCCTGACGCGCGGATGCCTCGCCGCGAGGGCCCGGGCGTAGTGCCAGTGCGTCGTGGCGCGGCGGCCGTCGAGCAGGCCGGTGGCGGCGAGCGCGAACGCGCCGGTCGAGATCGCGGCGAGCCGCGCGCCCCGGGCGTGGGCGGCGACCAGCGCATCGACGACGGCCTGCGGCGGGTCGTCGCGGTCCGGGAAGCGGTAGCCGGGGATGAAGACGACGTCGGCCCACTCGAGCGCCTCCAGACCGTGGGCGACGTGGTACGACAGCCCGTCGCCGCCACTCACCGGGCCGGGCGCCGCACCGCAGACGCGGACCTCGTACGGCATGCTCGCGCGGGTGGTGAAGACCTGCGCGGGGATGCCGACGTCGAGGGGCTTCGCTCCGTCGAGCACGAGGACGGCGACGCGCCGGAGGCGGGAGGACGACATTCGACACAGCGTACGGGGCGGGTGGCGGGGCACTTCCGCACGCACCGGAGGACGTCCGCCGCGCCGCCCGAGGGGGCGGCGGACGGCGTCACCCGGGGCGCCTGCGACGGGAGCGGTGGTGAACGCGTCCGAGACCGTGCGCGTATGGCTCTTCGACGGTTCGTGGAAAGGCGCGGTGCTCAGTGAACGCTCATTCCCCCCACTCCGGTCACCGCAGGAGTCAGAACCGGACCCCGCTGATCGCCGCCGCCGCGGCCGGCGTCCTCGCGGTCACGCTGGCGGCGCAGGCCGCCCTGGCGAGCGGCGAACCGGGGCCGACGGCCGAACCGGCCGGCGCCCACGCCATCGCCGTGCCGCGGGCCGCGGGCGAGGTGCGGCTGACCGCGACGCGGCGGATCACCGGCGTCCTGGACGGGGCGCGGACCCGGTTCACCGGAGCGGGCGCCCTGGGCGGGGACGGTCGGCGGCAGAGCCGCACACCGCTGTTCGAGCTGGCGGACGGCGCCGTCCTGAAGAACGTCATCCTGGGCGCTCCCGCCGCCGACGGCGTCCACTGCCTGGGCAGTTGCACCCTGGAGAACGTGTTCTGGGAGGACGTCGGCGAGGACGCGGCCGCCTTCCTCGGCACGTCCAGGGACGCCCAGTACACCGTCAGGGGCGGCGGCGCAGCCGGTGCGGCGGGCCGGGTGTTCCGGTTCGACGGGGCGGGCACGCTGACCGTGCGCGACTTCGCCGTGGCCGGCTTCGGGGAACTGGTGCGCTCCTGTGGCGACTGCGCCGCGCAGTTCCGCCGGGACGTGGTGCTGGAGAACGTCACCGCCATCGCCCCCGGCGGCGAACTGGTCGGCGTCAACGCGGACTCCGGTGACACCGCCCGGCTGAGCGGGGTCACCGTGGTCGGCGACCCCGACCGGGACATCGTTCCCTGCCGGAAGTTCGCGGGAGTGGGCGCCGCCGGGCCGGCGAGGCTCGACGCCGGACCCGACGGGGTGAACTGCCTCTTCGAGGAGTCCGACGTCACCTTCCGGTGAGCCCGCGCACACGGCCCACCGGTCACCCGGTCACCCGGTCACCCGGTCACAGCTTGGTGCCGAAGTTCTGCGTCCACCACGGGCCGCCGGCGCCGTCGTGGATGCCGACGCCGATGTTCTTGAAGTCGCAGTTGAGGATGTTGGCGCGGTGCCCGGGGCTGTTCATCCAGGACGTCATCACCGCCTGTGCCGTCTGCTGCCCCTTGGCTATGTTCTCGCCGTACGTGGACCAGCGATAACCGGCGGCGGTGATGCGGGCGCCGGGATCGGCGCCGTCGGGGTTGGTGTGGTCGAAGAAGTCGCGCGCGGCCATGTCGTCCGAGTGCCCCTGGGCGGACTTGTGCAGCAGCGCGTCACCCGTGAGGGGTCCGCAGCCCACGGCCGCCCGTTCCTTGTTGACCAGGGCGATCACCTGACTCTCGCGGTCGGACGGACCCGACTGCGTGAACGGCGTCTTCGAGCCGGACCGCTGCGCGCCGGCGGCCGGCTTCACCGGAGTCTTCGCCGAGGCTGCGCGGGAGGCCCGGGCGCTCGGCGAGGCGCTCGGGGACGGCGACTTCGAGGCCGACGGCGAGGCCGAGGCCGTCGAGGACGGCGAGGGCGAGGAACTCGCGCGGTCGGCGTCCGGGGACGGCCGGTCGGAGACGAGGGCGTCGTCCGCGGGCTGCACGGCGATGCTCCGTCCGGAGCCCGTGTCCGGCTGCGTCCCGAAGTAGTAGAGCCCGCCGCCCGCCACGCACGCGGCCACCACGGCCCCGCCGACCGCCCGCCGCCGCGTGCGCCGCCGACGGCGGGCCGCGGTGCGGGAGACGGTGCGGTCGCCGAGGGCGCGGCGCCCCGCCCCCGCGATCACGGTGGGGTCCCCGTCCGCGGACGGCTCAGTGGCCGAGGCGGCCAGGCCGACGGCGCCGGCCACGCCCGGCGTCTTCGCCAGGAGCGCGGACGACACCCCGACCAGGGCCAGCCCGGCCAGCAGTCCCTCCGCGGGCAGCAGGCCGCCCCACAGACCCGAGCACCGGGCGCAGCCGCGTGCGTGACGGGCGATGCGCTTGCGCCACAACGCCGAGGGCCGGCCGTCGAAGCCCGCGAGGGCGCCCCGCAGTTCCGCGCACGGCGGCTGCGCGTCCAGTGCCCGCACCACCACCCGCGCCGCCTCCAGCTGCGCCTTCATCCGCTGCACCCGCACGGCCGTGTGCTGCGGAGTCAGCGTCAGGGCGTCGGCGATCTCGGCGCGGGTCAGCTCGCCCGCGCACTCCAGCCACCACAGGGACAGCAGGCCGCGGTCCTCGGGCTCCAGCCAGCGCGTGGCGCGCGCGGTCTCCTGCCGCTGGCCGGACAACTGCAGCTGCACGATGGTCAGGTCCACGAAGTCGGCGCCCGGATCGGCCACCTCGTCGGCCTCCTCCATGCCGCCCTGTGCGGGCTGGAGGCGGTTGAAGTGGGCGCGGACCTGGTTCATCGCGATGGCCACCAGCCAGGAGCGGAAGCTCTCGGGCGACCTCAGCGTGCCCAGCGAGTCGAGGGCGCGCAGCATGGTGTCCTGCACGACGTCGTCCACGTCCACCGAGCCGTTCAGCGCCCGGCCCACGATGTTGTAGACCAGTGGGAGGTAGGCGCCGACGAGCGCGTCCTGAGCCGCCTGGTCGCCCGCCCGGGCAGCCCTCACCAGCTCCGCCGCGTCCACCGTGTGCCGTTCGCTCATTGCTGCTTCCCTGTCCTCGACTCCGAACGATGCTGTCCCTCGCTTCGGGGATCGCCCGGGGAGCACCGGATAACGGTTCTTCGGAAAAACGTGCGAGGAGAGAGTCGCCGCTGCGGCGGCGCCGGCGCAATGAAGGCGGTCACACGGCGGCGGCCGCCGGCGCGGTACGTCGTCAAGCAGGGCCTCGCACACACCGGCTGACACCGCGACGGCCGTCCCGGAGGCCGACCGCGCCGGTGCGCGCCGGTCGGTCGCCGGGGCGGCGTGCGGGGTTACTGTCGCCCGCATGGACCGTGAACGCCGAGGCCGGCTCCGGTGCCTGCTCGCCGGCGCCGTGTTCGCCGTCTGCATGGCCGGCACCACGCTGCCCACCCCCCTCTACAGCCTCTACCAGGAGAAGTTCGGCTTCTCCGAGCTCACGGTCACCGTCGTGTACGCCGTGTACGCCTTCGGCGTCATCGGGATCCTGCTGCTGGCGGGCAACGCCTCGGACACCGTCGGCAGACGTCCGGTGCTGCTGTGGGGCCTGGGCCTCGCGGCCGCGAGCGCGGTCTGCTTCCTGTGCGCCACCGGGCTGGGCTGGCTGTACGCGGGGCGGCTGCTGTCGGGGTTCTCCGCCGGCCTGTGCACCGGGGCCGCCACGGCGTACGTGATGGATCTCGCCCCAACCGGCGGCGAGGCCCGGGCCACCCTCGTGGCGACGGCCGCCAACATGGGCGGCCTCGGCTGCGGTCCGCTGCTGGCGGGGGTGCTCGCGCAGTACGCGGACCGGCCGTTGTACCTGCCGTTCGCCGTGCACCTCGTTCTGATCGCGGGCTCGGCCGCCGTCCTCGCGCGCCTTCCGGAGACCGTGGCGGACCGGGGACCGTTCGGCGCGGTGCGTCCCCAGCGGCCCGGTCTGCCGCCGCAGGTGCGGGCCGTGTTCGGGCCGGCGGCCGCCGCGTCCTTCGCCGGGTTCGCCCTGTTCGGCGTGTTCACTTCGGTCAGCCCGGCGTTCCTCGCCCGGTCGCTGGACGTCGGCAACCACGCCGTGAGCGGGCTGGTCGTCGCGCTGGCCTTCTTCGCGTCCATCGCCGGGCAGACGGCCGTCGGCCGCATCGGCGTGGCACGCTCGCTGCCGCTGGGCTGCGCCGTGCTCCTGGCCGGTCTGGCACTGCTCGCGGGCGCGCTCCGCTGGGACCTGCTCGCGCTCGTCGTGCTCAGCGCGGTCGTCGGCGGGGCCGGGCAGGGCATGACCTTCCGCGGCGCGCTGTCGGCGGTGGCCGCGGCCTCCCCGTCGGACCAGCGCGCGGCAGTGATCTCGACGCTCTTCGTGGTGGCCTACACGGGCATCTCGGTGCCGGTGATCGGTGTGGGCGTGCTGGTGGGTCCCCTCGGCCTGGAGGGCGCCGGACTGGTGTTCATCGCGTGCATGGCCGCACTCGTGTCGCTGGCGGCGGCCTACCTGTTGCGGCGACCGGCGCCGGCGAAAGGCTGACCGTCCGGCGGGGCCGGCGCGCGCCGTGTGCACGCCTGGCCGCGTCCGTACGGGTGGGTTCGGCCCACCGGCGAAGCGGGACGGGGCGGTTACGCGTTGTGCAGACCCCATCCGTCATCACGTCATCACGGGAAAGGCCCTTCGATGCGACGTACCGCTCTGCTCGCCGTCTGCGCCCTGGTCAGCGCCGCGGCCACGGGATTCTTCACCACCAGCGCCCTGCGCAGCCGCTGACGGCGCGGCCGGGGCGGCCCGTGCGGCTTCCCCGGCCCTGGTTCTCACCGTTCTGCCCTGCGTTCCGCCCCGCGTTCCGAGCGCCGTGCGAGGGGCTCCTGCGGCGTCTTCTCGGTGTGCGCCGTGCCGCCGGGATGCCGGCCGGCGCACAGGAATCCGATGCCCAGGGCGATGGCCATCCCGTAGAAAACCCACTGGTTGGCCTGGGCGAAGTCCATGCGGATCGCGGACATCGACTCCCGCACGGTGGTCGCGACCGGCCCGTCCCCACTGGGCTGCCGGTTGTCGGCGTTGCCGGTCACCGCTTCGGCGACCCCCCGCGCCGCGTCCCCCGCGGCTCCGGACGGCACCCCGCGCGACTCGAGGGTGTTCTGCACGTTGTCGGTCATGGCGTGGGTCAGCATCGTGCCGAAGATCGCCAGGCCGACGCTGGCCGCGTAGTTGCGGATCGTCTGCGTGATGCCCGTGACCTCGCCGTACGAGGCGTCGATCGCCCGGTTGACGGCGTCCGTGGACGCGGGGGCGATGATGAAGCCGATGCCGGCGCCCGCCAGGGCGACGTAGGGCCACTGGTCGTGCATGGACAGATCGGTCAGCTTCCCGGCCCACAGGGCGAAGCCGACGGCCCCGACCACGCAGCCGATCCTCAGGGCGGGCCGCGCGCCGCGTTTGTCGAGGATCCGCCCGCCCCACTGCGAGGCGAGCGCGAAGCCCGCGAAGAAGTACAGCAGGTACAGGGCCGCCTGGTTGGGCGAGGCGCTCAAGGACACCTGGGCGTAGACGGAGGCGAAGAAGAACAGCGGGACGAAAGCGAGCATGGCGAAGAACAGCACGACCGAGTCGACGGCGAAGGCACGGTCCCGGAAGACCGCGAGCCTCACCAGCGGGCTGGCCGTGCGCAGTTCGTAGCGGCAGAACAGCCACAGCACGGCGAGGCCGCCCACGACGCAGACCCAGGTGAGCACGCTGTCCCAGCCCCACGCCGAGGCCTGCTGGAAGCCGAGCACGCTCGCGCCCATGCCGACGGCGATCAGCACGGCGCCCGGCACGTCCAGCTTCTCGTCGCGGCGGCGGTCGGACACGCGGGCGAGCCCCGTCAGGATCAGCGCGACGACGGCCACGGGCACGTTGACCCAGAAGATGGCGCGCCAGGTCCAGTCCGTGAGCCAGCCGCCGAGCAGCGGCCCCAGCGCCGTCAGAGCCCCGGTGACGCCGAAGAACAGGGCCAGCGCGCGCCCGCGTCGGTCCACCGGGAACACCGCCACGACCACGGCCAGGGCCGCGGGGAAGAGCAGTGCGGCGCCGAGCCCCTGGGTCGCGCGGAAGACGACGAGCCAGGTCAGCGCCAGGTCGCCGCGAGGGACACAGCCGCACAGGACCGAGGAGATCACGAACACCAGGGTGCCGATCACGACGATGCGCCGGGGACCGAACAGGTCCGCCAGACGCCCTCCGAGGGCGAAGAAGGCGGCCAGCGCCAGGAGATAGGCGTTGACGACCCACTGCATGCCGGAGGCGGACAGGCCCAGCTCGTCGACGATGTCGGGCGTCGCGATCGCCACGATGGTCTGGTCGATGAACGTCATCGCCACCGCGAACATCATGGCCGCGAGCGCCACCGACGGTGACGGCGCACCCGGGCCCGCAGGGGTGTTCCCCGGCCGCTGCTTGGTGTACATGCCAGTCATCACCTCAGTCTGCGCCCGGTCGACCGGTGACGCATGTGCTGGGCGGAACGGTCCGGGCCCGGCGGGCGGGGCCGTCCCGCGTCGGTCTCAGCAGCCGGCGGGAAGCGCCAGATCACGCGCCCGCGGCCGCCTTCGTGTCCCCCGGGGACGCGTGGCGGTGACATGCCTCCGCCGAGCCGTGACAGCGTCGTCCTGCCAAAGGGGTGCGGGCGCCGCGGACTTGGGCGCGGCACCCGCGGCTCGGACCGGCCGCGCTCCCTCGGGGGAGGGCCCGGCGCCGGCCACCGCGCACCGCGCCGACGCGACCGGACACGTCCGCCACGTCGCAGGCGCCGCGACACTCGCCCGGGACACGACCCGTACCCCGGCACCCGGACGGCACACCCGGCACGAGACGACGGCCACAGGCCACAGGACACCCGCAGGGACACAGGCCGCACGACACGGGCCGCAGGACACAGGACAGAAGACAAGGAACACCATGACCAGATCGGCACGGCATCCGGCTCGTCGCCCGGCCCCGTTCCTCGCCACGATGCTGCTGACGGCCGCCGTCGGCCTCGCCGGAGCGGTTCCGAGCGACGCGGTCCCGAACGGCACGGCCTCACGACCTGCTGCCGCGGCGGCCGCAGCCGCGGTCTGCGGTCACACGGACGAACAACCGCCGCTGGCAAAGGGATCGGCGGGTCTCGCGACGCGCGAGGCGCAGTGCGAGCTGAACCTGGCCACCAAGCCCGGGCGCCACACGCCGATCGCGACGGACGGGTCCTTCGGGGCCGGCACCGCGGAACGGGTCCGGACGTTCCAGCGATGTGCGGGGCTGACCGCCGACGGTGAGATCGGGCCCGGCACCTGGGCCGCGCTCAACGCCCGCGCCGCCCGTCCGCAGCCCTGCGCGCCCGACGGCGCGCCGAGCGCCCCGCAGGCCTCCGTGTGCGGACACACCGACGCGCGTCCCACGCTGCGCCAGAGCGCCAAGGGCGCCGCGGTCGCCGAGTTGCAGTGCCGTCTCGACCTGGCGATGGAACCGGGCCACTACCCGCCGCTCGCGATCGACGGCGACTTCGGCGGCGGCACCGAGAACCGGGTCGTGGAGTTCCAGATGTGCGCCAACCTGGGCACGGACGGCGTCGTCGGCCCCAACACCTGGGCCAGGCTCGCCGACTGGTCGAGCCGCGACGCGTACTGCACGCCGCCGCGGCCGGCCGGGTATCCGATCGACGGTCTGGACACCGCCAGGTACCAGCACCCCGGCGGCGCTGCCATCGACTGGACCGCCGTGCGGGCGGCGGGCGTGGAGTTCGCGACCGTCAAGGCCACCCGAGGGCTCGACGTGACGGACGAGTACCTCGCCTCCGACATGAACGCCGCCCGGGCGGTGGGACTCGCGGTCGCCCCCTACCACTTCTACACCGGCACCGCCGCCGGCACCGGCACCGCCGCCGGCACCGGCGCCGCACAGGCCGACCGGTTCATCGCCGCGGTGCGCGCGGCCGGCTACACCGGACGGCGTCCCGGAGACCTCCCGCCGGTCTTCGACCTGGAGCGCATGGACGACGGCAGCGGCCGATGCCCGACGTATCTGACGGTCGCGGACGCCACCGCCTGGCTCGACACGGTGGAGGCCGCGTTCGGCCGCAGACCCGTCGTATACACCCAGAAGTCGTTCCTCGACGACTGCCTGGGCTCGACCACGGCCTTCGCCGCCCATCCGCTGCAGCTCGCGGACTACCGTCGGTCGATCACCGCGCCGCCCCTGCCGAACGGCTCGGGCACCTGGCTCATGTGGCAGTACACCGAGTCCGCGCTCTTCGACGGCATCCGGGCCCCGGCCACCGCGGACGTCTTCAACGGCACCCAGGAGGATCTCGACCGGCTGGCCAACCGCTGACCCGGCCCGCCGACGTGCACGGCGGCCGGGCGTGCACCGCGGCCGAGCGGGCGCGGAAGCCCGGCGTGCGCCGAAGCCCGGCCGGGGGGAAGCTGACGATCATGGCACGCAAGCGGGCGGCACCGGACGGGGAGGACGGCGTGGAGCAGGTCCTCGACGAGCTCTACACCACGCCGCCGTCCGACTTCGTCACCCGGCGTGAGCAGGAGGCCCTCGCCGCCCGGTCGGACGGGCGCGCGGACGACGCCCGCCGGATCCGGGCGGCCCGCCGCCCCACGCAGGCGGCCTGGGCGGCCAACCTGCTGGTGCGCGCCCAGCCGCAGGAGAGCCGCCGCTTCCTCGAACTGGGGCAGGCGCTGCGCGAGGCCTACCGGACGCTGGACGCGGACGGCGTCAGGGAGCTGTCCGAGCAGCGGCGCGGCATCGTCGCGGCCCTGTCCCGGCAGGCGGCGGAGCTGGCGCACGAGGCCGGGCACCGACTGTCGGACGCGGTCCGGCAGGACGTCGACGCCACCCTCCGGGCCGTCCTCGCCGACCAGGACGCGGCGGACCGCTGGGCGGCCGGCCGGCTGGAGAGCGCCCTCACCCCGCCGGCCGACTTCCCGGCCCACTCGGCCGGCCCGGCGGCGGGCCGCCCGACCGGGCACGCCGGGGCGAAGGCGCCGCGGCCGTCGTCGCGGTCACGCGGGCAGGACGAACTCGCCGAGCGGCGCCTGCGGCGTCAGGAGCAGCTCGAAGCAGCCCGGCGAGCGGCCGAAGAGGCTGCCCGCCTGCTGCACGACCTGCGCGCCGCCCGGGCGGACTCCGCGGCGGCGCTCCAGCAGGCCCGCGACCGCCACGAGCTCGCCGAACAGAGGTGCGCCGCGGCCGAGGAGGAGCTGCGCCGGGCGGGCGAGGAGCTGGCGCAGGCCGAACGGGAACGGCGGGATGCCGAGGAAGGGCTGCGGAGGGCCGGCGACGCCGTGAAACGGGCCGAGCGGACGGCACGCGACGCCGAGAAGGAGGCGGCACGCCTGGCCGGTCCGGCCGGCTAGCACCGGTCCCGGCGCCGGCCGCGGCGCGGGAACGGGTACGGCCCGGCGTCCCCGTGGTCGCCTGGTGAGGGTCGTCCAGCGGTGCGAGGCTGGAGGCGAGAGGCGTCCGACAAGGGACGCGCCGGGAGGGCCGATGGGACGCGACGTCCCGGCGCTGGTCTTCACCCGCGAGGACCGCCGCCGGTACCGGATCAAGATGCAGGAGTGCCTCGAGGTGTTCGCGCAGATGCTGCGCGAGTCGCGGTTCGAGTCCGAGCGGCCCCAGGTGGGCCTGGAGATCGAGCTGAACCTGGTCGACGCCGAGGCCGAACCGGCGATGCGCAACACCGACGTCCTCGAGGCGATCGCGGACCCCGCCTGGTCCACCGAGCTGGGCCGCTTCAACCTCGAGATCAACGTCCCGCCCCGCCGGCTGACGCAGGGCGGCCCCGACGCCTGGGAATCCGAGATCCGGGCCGCGCTCAACCACGCCGAGGAGCGCGCCGGCTCGGTCGGAACCCGGCTGATCATGATCGGTATCCTGCCCACCCTGCGGCAGGAGAACGTCGGAGCGTCTTCACTGTCGGAGAACGCGCGGTACCGGCTGCTCAACGACCAGGTCTTCGCGGCGCGCGGGGAGGACCTGCACATCGAGATGGACGGCGTCGACCGGCTGCGCACCTACGCGGACACGATCACCCCGGAGGCCGCCTGCACCAGCACCCAGTTCCACCTCCAGGTCTCCCCCGACGAGTTCGCCGCCTACTGGAACGCGGCCCAGGCGATCGCGGGCGTCCAGGTGGCGCTCGCGGCCAACTCGCCGTTCCTGTTCGGCAAGGAGCTGTGGCACGAGACCCGCATCCCGCTGTTCGAGCAGACCACCGACACCCGTCCTCAGGAGATCAAGGCGCAGGGCGTACGCCCCCGGGTGTGGTTCGGGGAGCGGTGGATCACCAGCGTCTTCGACCTGTTCGAGGAGAATCTGCGCTACTTCCCGGCGCTGCTCCCCCTGTGCGACGAACAGGACCCGCGGGAGACCCTGGCGGGAGGCGACGTTCCCGAACTCGCCGAGCTCACCCTGCACAACGGCACCATCTACCGCTGGAACCGTCCGGTCTACGCCGTCGCCCACGACCGGCCGCACGTGCGGGTGGAGAACCGCTGCCTGCCCGCCGGCCCGACGGTGGCGGACACGCTGGCCAACGGCGCGTTCTACTACGGCCTCACCCGCGCCCTGGTGGAGGAGGAGAGGCCGGTGTGGTCGCGGATGTCCTTCCGGACCGCCGAGGACAACCTGCACGCGGCCGCCCGGCACGGCATCGAGGCCCGCCTGTACTGGCCCGGCATGGGCGAGGTCACGGCGCCCGAACTCGTCCTGCGACGGCTGCTGCCGCTCGCCCACCGGGGGCTGGAGCTGTCGGGGATGGACGCCGCCTGGCGGGAACCGCTGCTCGGCGTCATCGAACAGCGGTGCGTCACCGGCCGCAACGGGGCCGTCTGGCAGAAGGAGATGTTCCACCGCATCACCGCCTCCGGCCACATGAGCCGGCACGAGGCGCTGCGGCGGATGACGCAGCTCTACATCGACTACATGCACCTCAACGCCCCGGCCCACACCTGGCCGGTCGACTGACCGGTCACGGTCCTCGCCAGGGCGCCGCGATTCCCTCCGAAGCACCCCGATCCCGTCGGGGGCACCCCGATCCCCTGCGGCGCCGTGGTCGTCTCCGGGCGCCTTCCGGGCCGCCGTGCCGTGCTCGAACACTCTCCACTCAAACCGGACACAAGGGGCAACACGGCACCCGCAGTGCGACAGCACTCGCAGGAGCGTGCAGGATGGTCCTATGACGATCAAGGTTTACTTCGACATCACCATCAACGACGAGCCCGCCGGGCGCATCAACTTCAACCTGTTCGACGACGTAGTGCCCAAGACCGCGGAGAACTTCCGCGCGCTCGCCACCGGCGAGAAGGGATTCGGCTACGCCGGTTCATCCTTCCACCGGGTCATCCCCGCCTTCATGCTCCAGGGCGGCGACTTCACCCGCGGCAACGGGACCGGCGGCAAGAGCATCTACGGCGAGAAGTTCGCCGACGAGAACTTCAAGCTCAAGCACGACCGGCCGGGGCTGCTGTCCATGGCCAACGCGGGCCCGAACAGCAACGGCTCGCAGTTCTTCGTCACCACCATCGTGACGGACTGGCTCGACGGCAAGCACGTCGTCTTCGGCGAGGTCGCCGACGAGGACAGCATGGCCCTCGTCAAGAAGATCGAGGCGCTCGGCTCCCGCAGCGGCTCGACCTCGGCCAAGATCACCATCTCGGCCTCCGGCCAGCTCTGAGCCGGACCTTCGCACCGCCCGCCCGGCCGGGGCGCCGCCTCGGCCGGGCACGGTCACGAAGCACCGCCGCACACGGTCGCGCGGTACCCCGCGGGCGGCCGTCGAGCGGGCCGGGCTGCGGTGGGCAGCGCGTCGGCCGACAATGAGGGGGTAGGGCGCCTGACCGGCCCGCCCGCCTCGGCGGCCCCGGCGCGAGAGGAACCTGGCTATGCGCGCTGCGTTCTCCCCGGCCGCACGCCCCGGCGCCTTCTTCGCGGTCCCGTCGGCCCTGTTCCGCCTCCAGCCCGACTGCCCTCGCGCGCGGACCCTCGCGGTCCGGTGGATCGCCCCGGAGTACGGCGTCACCGCCTCGGTCGCCCGGTGGAGACTCTCCCCCCGCACGCTCGCCGCCGGCTGCTGCCTCGTACGCCGGCGGTCGGCAGTCCGGGACCGGCGCCGGCCCGAGGACCGGGCTCGGAAGCGGCTCCCGGCAGCCGGCTCGCACACCGCGCACCGCCTGGGGACCCGGTGACGGGCGGCGGCGCACGGGCCGAGATCCTGCGCCGGTCGGTGCGGGTGACCTCGTCCGCCTCCCTCGGCTTCTACGCCTTCCTGTACGGGCTCGACGAGCCGGTGGCGGCGCTGTACTCCCTGTTCGCGCCCATCTCACTCGGGCTGCTGTCCTCGATCCCGGGGTCCGGACGTCAGCGGGCCGCCGTCATGCTCGAGGCGCTGCCCGCAGGTCTGGCGCTGGTGACGCTGGGCACGGTGCTGGCGGTGCACACCTGGACGGCCGTGCTGGGCATGCTCCTCGTGGGCTTCGTCCTGGCCTTCGCGGCCGTCGCGGGGCCCCGGCCGGCCGGGGCGGCGCCGGGCCTGCAGCTCTTCTACATCCTGGCCTGCTTCCCGCCCTACGCACCGCAGACCCTGGGACCGCGCCTGACGGGGCTGGTTGTGGGCGTGGTGCTGATGGCGCTCTGCGAGAGGTTCCTGCTGCCGCGGCCCCCGGGCGAGTCGTACCGGTCGAGTCTCGCGAGCGCCGTGTCGATCGCGGGCGACACCCTCGCCGGCCGCGCCGGTCCCGCACCCGACGTCCTGCGCGCCGCCGGCGCCCGGCTGCGGCTCTCGCAGATCCCGCCCGCCGAACGCCCGGCGGGCCCCGGCCGTGCGGACCGCGGCCTGTCCCAGGCGGGCTCCGCCGCGCGCCGGCTGCTGGAGCAGCTGGCTCATCTCACCGAGCAGGGCCTCCTTCGCGAGCTGCTCCGCGACGGCGGCCGAGCGTACGCCGGCGCGGACGGCGCACCGGGTGACACGGCGTGCGCGTGGCTGCTGCCGCGGCTGGTGGCCCGGTGCGACGACACGGCCGCGGAGCTGCGCGCGGGTCGGGCCGGGCCCGGGCCGCAACGCATGGACGCGGCGATCAGGGCCTTCCAGGGGATGCGTGAACGGCACAGCGCGTCGTCGCCGTCCGCGACGCCCCCGTCCGCCTCCCCACCGGCACGGTGGCCGACGGCCTCGGCGGCCTCCGCTGGAACGGCCTCCGCGGGGACGGCCTCGGAATGGGCGCCGGTGCGGCGCCAGGCGGCGCTGCTGGGCGTCGCCGAATCGGTGCGGGTGCTGGAGATCGCCGTACGGGTCGGCCTCGACGGGCGGCGCACCGGGCCGATCGAGCCGCGGGAGCTGTTCTGGTACACCGAGGCGCCGGCGTCCCGGCTGTGGTCGCGCCGGTTCCTCGGCAACACGACGCCCCGCTCGGTGCAGTTCCACAACGCCGTACGGATCGCCGCGGCCCTCGGCGCGGCCCGTCTGGTCGCCGGTTCGCTGGAGCTCACCCACGGGTTCTGGGTGCTGCTGGCGGTGCTGACGCTGAGCCGGACCACCGCCGGGGAGACCTGGGCGGCCATCCGCAAGGCGGTGGCCGGCAACCTCGTGGGGGCCGTCGCGGCGGGCGCGCTGCTCGTGGGCTTCTCGCAGCACACCGACGCCTACGCCGCGATGCTCGCGCCGGGCATGCTGGTCGCGTTCGCGCTCGGACCGCTGCTCGGGATCGCCTGGGCGCAGGGCCTGTTCACGCTCGTGGTCGCCACCGCGTTCGCCCAGATCGCCCCGGCCTCCTGGCAGTTGGCCGAGGCCCGGATCGTGGACGTGGTGACCGGCAGCGCCATCGGTCTGCTGTGCGCGATGCTCGCCTGGCCGGCCGGCGCCCGGGGGGAGGTGCGCCGGACCATGGCCGGTGTGTTGCGCGAGTGCGGGCCGCTGATCGACGGCACCCTCGCGGTGCTGACGGCCGTCCCACCGGGCTCCGCGCCCCTTCCGTCGACCCTGCCCGCCCTGCACCGGATGCGCCTGGCCGAGTCCGCCTACGCACAGTTCCGCAGCGAACCCGGCGCCGGCGCCTCCGTCGGCGCCGACTGGCACGGCGTGCTCATCGCCACCCACCAGGTACTGCTCGGCGCCCACTGGCTGCCCCGTTTCGACCTCCCCGCCGACCCGCTGCCGCCGGCCGCCGCGGCTCGGGCGCGGGCCGATGCCCGGGCGGCGGTGAGCGCCGTCGGCCGACTGGCCGCCCTGTGCGCCGGGGAACCGCCGCCGACGGGCGAGGGGCAGCCCGCGTCGGGCGGGCAGTCCGCGCCGCAGGGCGGAGGGCGGCGCCCCCGACCGGGGCGACCGCCCGCGTCACCGCTGCCTGCCCTGGTCGACTTCGAGGTCTGGCTGACCAGCCTCACGGCCCAACTGGTCCATGCCGAAAGAGGCCTGTCCGACCTGCCCCGCCGCACCGCCGCAGGCGGTCGGCGCGGCCGCCGCTGACCGCGCCGCCGCGGCCGCGCCGGTTTCCCCGCCGCCAGGCCGTCCACCCGGCCGCCCGAACCGCCGGAACAGCCCTCGCTTCCCGCCCGGCTCTGCCGTCCGCCCGGCCTGCCGCCTCCGGAACACCTGGCGCATCGCACAGAAGACGCGAGACAGTGCAACCTTCCGGTCATTCAGGTTGTCTCTGTGGATATCCGACACGCGACTCCTTCGGGGGAGATCATGGTGCGAAACAGAACCGTCTGGGCCACCGCAGCCCTCATGACCGCCACGTTGGCCGTTGCCGTGGCTCCGGCCGAAGCCGCCCCTGCGACCGCCGCCCGCGCCGCCGCCTGCCCCACCGGCTGGGGCAGCCTGGCCGAAACCTATGTCACCAGCACGGCGACCCCCGTGACCGACGTCCGGACCGGCCGCCACGACTGCTACGACCGGTTCGTCGTCGACGTTCCCGGTGCGAGCGCCTCCCGGCTCGGCTTCTCCGTCGCGTACGTCGACCAGCTCTACCAGGACGGGTCGGGCCGGCCCATTCCCGTCGGCGGCGGCGCGATCCTGGAGGTGCGTGTCAACGCCCCGGCCTACAACCCGGAGACCGGCACGCCCACCTACCCGGGGCGGCCCGGCCAGCCCCTGCCGGGCGTGAGCCTCGCCGGCTACAGCACCTTCCGGGACGCCCGTTACGGCGGGAGCTTCGAAGGCGTGACGCAGTTCGGGCTCGGCGTGCGCGCCCGGCTGCCGTTCAGGGTGCAGCGCCTGACCGACCACCTCGTGGTGGACGTCGCCCACACCTGGTGACACCCGGTCCGACCACTCGATGACGCCGGGCGCCGACTCGTCCCCGAGCCGGCGCCCGGCCCTGCTTCGCGTTCCCCGCGCGGACGTTCGTCCGTCGCCGAACGACCGCAGAAATGTGCGTGATCGGTAACAGCGGGATCCCGCGACCGCCTTTCCCCGTCCTGTCATCTGCAGGGGGCTCCACCGGGGACGACAAGGGCAGGGCAGACATGGCGCGGCATGGCGGGCGGGGTTGGTACGGCCGGGTAATCGCGGCGGCGATCGGGGTCACGGCGATGGCCGCGGTCACCTCGGTGTGGACCGCGCAGGCCGACGGCAGCGGAGCCGACCCGGGAGCGGACGCGTCCGCGCGCCCCTCCCCGGCGGCGTCCGCCCCGGCCCGGGTCGCCGTGGACATCGCGCACGCGTCCGACCGCGGGCCCCGGGGCGTCAACATCACCATCGACGACGGCCCCGATCCCGTGTGGACGCCCCAGGTCCTCGACGTGCTGCGGGAGAACGGGGTGAAGGCGACCTTCTGCATGGTGGGCACCCAGGCCCGGGCGCACCCGGACCTCGTCAAGGCCGTGGTGGCGGCGGGCCACCGGCTGTGCGACCACTCCGTCTCGCACGACACGTCCATGGACGCCAAGCCGCAGGCCTACCAGTCCCAGCAGATCCTGGACGCCGAACGCATGATCACCGAGGCGTCCGGTGGCGTCCGCCCGCTGTACTACCGGGCGCCGGGCGGCGCGTTCACCCCCTACAGCCGGGATCTCGCCGCCTCCCGCGGGATGCGGCCGCTGGGCTGGAACGTCGACACCAAGGACTTCGAGCGGCCCGGGGCCGCCGCCATCGTCGCCAACGTCAAGCGCGAGGTGGGCAACGGCCCGACCATCCTCTTCCACGACGCCGGCGGTGACCGCTCCCAGACCGTGACCGCACTGCGCGAGATCCTGCCCTGGCTGAAGCAGCAGGGGCACTCCTTCGGCTTCCCGGTCCGCTGAACCGTCCCGGCGGAGTGAGGCACACCCACGGCGCCGGTGTGCGTCACTCCGCCCGGCGCCGGTCCTCCTCGCTCCACGCGCGGGTGTCCCGCGGCTCGACGTAGGGTTCGTCGTCCTCCGCCAGGCCGCCCGCGACGGCTCGCTGCCGGGCCAGTTCGGCGTCGAACTCCAGACCCAGCAGGATCGCGATGTTGCTGATCCACAGCCACACCAGGAAGACGATCACGCCGGCGAGCGTGCCGTACGTCTTGTTGTACGAGGCGAAGTTGGCCACGTAGAACGCGAAGCCGGCGGAGACGACCAGCCACAGCACCAGCGCCAGCACGCTGCCCGGCGTGATCCACTTGAGGCCCCGCCCCCGCACGTTGGGCGTCGCCCAGTACAGCAGGGCGATCATGACCGTGACGAGGACGATCAGCACCGGCCACTTGGCGATGGACCAGACGGTCAGGGCCGTGTCGCCGATGCCCAGCGCGGCGCCGGCCTGGCGGGCCAGTCCGCCGGTGAACACCACGATGAGCGCGCTGACGACGGCGAGCACCAGCAGCACCACCGTGACGCCGACGCGCACCGGCAGCACCTTCCACACGGGACGCCCCTCCGGCATGTCGTACACGGCGTTGGCGCTGCGGATGAACGCCGCGGTGTAGCCGGAGGCCGACCAGATCGCCAGGACGAGGCCGACCACCGCCATGACCGAGCCGACGCCGCCCCGGCCCTGCAACTCCGTGACCGCATCGCTGACGATGTCCCGGGCCGAACCCGGCGCCACCTTGCGGAGATTGGCGAGGACCTCGTCGGTCGCCGACTTTCCGGCCAGCCCCAGGAGCGACACCAGCACCAGCAGGGCGGGGAACATCGACAGAACGCCGTAGTACGTCAGCGCCGCCGCCCGGTCCGTGAGCTCGTCGTCCTGGAACTCGCGGACGGTGCCTTTCAGCACCGCCCACCACGACCGCTTGGGCAACTGACCCGGCTCCCCCGGTTCCCGCCGCTCCACCTGCTCGTCCGGGCCCGCCGTGTCCCGACCGGACACCGGCGCCATGGCGTGGTCGTGGTCGGAGTTCGATGTCGCTGCCATGGCAAGGGGGTAACCGCGTCCGGCGGTTTCATGCCCTCGCGCGCCGCGCCGGCCCGGCTGGGCCGTCGGGACCGGCTCACCGGCGTCCGGCCGCCGCGCAGCGGGCGTAGTGGCGGGCCACGGCGTCGAAGGCCTCCTTGGGCTCCCAGTGCCAGCCCGACTCGGGACGGCCCGGCCGCCGGTGGACGGTCCTGGTGAGGGCGTAGGAGGCCATGTCGAGGTCGAAGCGGGAGTCGTCCGCGCGGTGCGGGGCGTCCGGGGTGACGAACTCGAAGGCCATCGCCGCGTACAGTCCCGTCTCCTCGAAGACGTCGAGGAGCGTGGACACGTGGTCGGCCTGGGTGCGTTCGCTGCGGACCAGGCCGCCCTCGATCTCCTCGGGGCACTTGTCGTGGTCGACGACGTCCCAGGCCATGCCGCCCGCCTGCGGCGCGCCCACGTAGGCGCAGGCGCCGAACTCGGTGACGGCCACGGGCTTGCCGAAGCGTCCGTAGCGGCGCAGTTCCCGCACGTGGTCGGCGGGCCGGGCGAAGAACGAGTAGTAGTCGATGCCCACGATGTCGAACAGGGACCAGTCGACCTGGTCGTCCTGCGCCGCGGCGTAGCCGAGCCGGCCGTCGAAGACCGAGCGGCCCGTCCTGGCCGCGCGGGCGGTGAAGGCGGCGAGACGCCGCTCGAAGACCACCGGGTCGTACGCGCCGCTCAGCAGGTTGCGCACGCGTTCGAGCACCGTGTCGCCCGGCACGATGCCGGGCACGAACAGCCAGAACTCGCAGCCCACTCCGAGGTCGACGCTCGCGCCCTGCCGCCGCAGCCGCTGCGCGAACCGGCCGGTCTCCGCGAGGTGTTCGAGGATGTCCCGGGCGGGCGCGTCGCCCAGGGTGGGCTGCAGCCATATGTGCAGGCCGAGTTCGGCCGCCTCGGCGGCGGTCGCCGTGAGGCGCTCGACGCCGTCGCCGGTGACGTCGACCGTGTCGGCGTGCAGGTCGTCGCGGATGGCCCGCAGGTCCGCGCGCATTCGCTGGGCGCTCCAGCCCGTGGCCGGGGTCTCCCCCTCCCCCACGGTGTAGACGACGCCCCGGTGCCGCACGCCCGCTCGTTGCCGCTCGGCGGCCCGGCGTCCGGCCGGGCTCCGGGGCTCTGCCGCGCACTGCCGCTCCGCGGCCCGCGCCGGCACCGCCGACCCGAGCGCGCCCGCGGCGCCGACCGCCGCCATCCCGGTCAGGAACCGGGCCCTGCTGATCCGTTCGGTTTCCGCCATGTCCCCCACGGTCCCGGCGGCCGGTGCGGAGCGCAGTCGGCCGAAGGTCGGGAGCGCCGCGTCCAAGGGTGGTCGGCGCGGCCGGGCGGGCAGCACTTCGGACGGCGGTCGGCTTCCTGAAGACGGTTCCGCCGCGGGCGGTCCGCTCCGGGCTCGGCGCGCGGGCCTGCGGGACGCGGGAGCCTGCGGGACGCGGGGGCCTGCGGGACGCGGGGGCGCCCGGTCCGTCACGCCGGTCGTCGATGCCGGCGCGGACGGGACGGTCGTGGTGGCCGCCGCACGGGGCGGCAGGCAGCCCGCCGGCGCGGACGCCGGGCGGGTCCGAGACGTGCGGCGCCGTCCGAGTGCCGTCCGCCTCTCACACGGTGCCGGGCGGCCCCTGGCACACGCCCGGATCGACGTCGCGCTCCGAGGGGCTCGCAAGGGCGGCCGTTCCGGCGGAGTGCGCAGCGGGGCATGGGGACGGCCCCGGCCCCGGGCGCGGGGGCACCGGGGGCCGGCCGGGCGCGGCCCTGCTCGCAGGCACGGCTGCGGGAGGTCAGATCCGGCCGCCGGTGAGCCGGGTGAGGGGGCCGTGCGTGTGGCGGGCCGAACGGCGCCCGACGGCGTACGAGGCGGCGGTCAGCGCCGACAGGCCCGCGCCCACGCCGGCCGCGATCAGCTTGCGCTGCGCGACGACCGTCCAGGCCGTCCTGGCGGTCGTCGCGACCTGGCCCGAGGTCGTGACGATCGCCTGACGGCTCGCCTCGACGCCACGCGCGGCGCTGTGGGCCGCGCTCTGCACCGCGCCGGTCGTCGCCTCGGCCGTGCGCTGGACACCGGTCTTCGCGGCCTCGGCGGCGTCGTCCGTCTTCGCCGCGGCGTCACGCGCGGCGCGGGCGGCCGGAGCCGTCGCCTTGGCGGTGGTGTGGCGGGCCTTGGCGGCGGTCGCCCGCTTCGCCGCGGCCCCGTCGCCCGCGTCCGTCTTCGTAGGGGGATTCGTACGGGTACTCGTCTTCTTGTTGGGTTCGCTCATGGACATCGCGTTGCCCCTCACTCCGGTGCCAAACCCGTCCGCTCGGCGCGGGCCCCGGCTGCCGGGGTGCGCGAGATCCTGGCGGGGTGCGACATCCGGTCGTACGCGGTGACTCTCGACGCCCGGGCGGCCCGCTCTCGCCCCGGCCTCCCCGGTGCCGGTGCCGGTCCCGGCCCGGGCCCTGGCGCCTTCGGGCGCCGGTGCCGGCCGCGGCCGGGCAGGGAGCGCTCAGACTCCGCCCGGGACCGAGCCGCCCTTGAGGCGTTCCAGGTCCGACTGGCGGACCTGGATGACCAGGAGCGCGATCAGAGCGGCGAGGACCGTGAAGATCGCCGCCATGACGAAGGCAGCCGAGACGCCTGCGGTGAGCACCTCGTCCCCCCAGGGGTCGGGGAGCACTCCGGTCTGCCGGAAGCGCAGGCGTTCGGCGGGCGTCGCCTGCGCCAGGAAGTCGGAGACCTGCTGGTCCGCCTCGTTCCGGCTGGCCGTGCCGAACATGGTGACCAGGATGGACAGTCCGAGCGAACCGCCCACCTGCTGGGTGGCGTTGAGCAGACCGGAGGCGGCCCCGGTCTCCTGCGGAGTGACGTTGGAGAGCGCCATGAGGGTGAGGGAGACGAACTCCATGCCCATACCGAGGCTGAAGACGAGCATCGGACCGAGGACGCTGCCCGCGTACGTCGAGTGCACGTCCGTGAGGGTCAGCCAGGACAGCCCGGCCGCCGCGAGCACCGCGCCGACCACCATGAACGGCTTGGGGCCGTACTTGGGCAGGAACCGTGAGGCCAGTCCGGCGCCGACCGCGATGACCGCGCTCACCGGGAGGAAGGCGAACCCGGCCGCGAGCGGACTGAATCCGAGCACGTTCTGCACGAAGAGCGTGAGGAAGAAGAACATGCCGAAGATCGCGGCGGCCAGGCACAGCATGATGCCGTACGTGCCCGCCCGGTTGCGGTCGGCGAACATGTGCAGCGGCGTGATCGGCTGCCGGGAACGCCGCTCGATCAGGACGAACGCGGCGAGGACGACGACGGCCGCGCCGAACGAGGCCACCGTGACCGTGTCCCGCCACCCTTCCTGGGCGGCCCTGATGAACCCGTACACCAGCAGGACCATGCCCACGGTGGAGGTCAGCGCCCCGGCGACGTCGAAGCGGCCGGGATGACGCTCGGACTCCTTGATGTAGCGGGGCGTGGCCAGGGCGATCAGCAGCCCGATGGGGACGTTGACGAAGAGGACCCATCGCCAGTTCAGGTACTCGACGAGGATGCCGCCGGCGAGCAGTCCGATCGCGCCGCCGCCCGCCGAGACCGCGGCGAAGACCCCGAACGCCCGGTTGCGTTCCGGGCCTTCCCGGAAGGTCGTGCTGACCAGGGCGAGCGCGGTCGGTGACGCGATGGCTCCGCCGACGCCCTGCAGGGCGCGCATGGAGAGGAGTTGGGCCTCGTTCTGGGCGAGGCCGCCCAGCAGCGAGGCGAGGACGAAGAGGAGCACGCCGAAGACGAACACCCGCCGCCGGCCGAGGATGTCGCCGGTGCGCCCGCCGAGCAGCAGCAGTCCGCCGAAGGTGAGGGTGTAGGCGTTGACCACCCAGGCCAGGCTCGTCGTGGAGAAGTCCAGGGAGCGTTGGATGTCCGGCAGCGCGATGTTCACGATGGTGATGTCGAGGACCACCATCAGCTGGCACGAGGCGATGACCAGCAGCGCCATGGAGTTGCCGCCGCCGTCCTTGCGGGCGGCGGTCCGGGCTGCTGAGGTCGGTTGGGGAACGCTGCTCATGACGCCTCGTCCGCTCGGGAGGCGGGCCCTGAGGAGGGGTCGGCGGACGGAAGCGTCCACCGCCGGGTCCACCGTTCGACCGTACGCCCGTGGCAGGGCCCTCACCACTCGGGCCGTGCCAGGACTCCCCGGTGATCCTGGCACGGCTTTCGCAGGTTGCGGACGGTGCCGCGGGTGTCCATGATGCGCGAGGGATGCCCGGTGTGTCGTTGGCGGAGCGTCCACATCCGCTTGGCACAGCGTCCACAGCTGACGGCAGGCTCGCACCGGGACCGGGACCCGCGGTCGCGGTCGGCGGTCGGCGGGTCAGGCCTCGGTGAGCGCCTGCTCCCGCAGTTCACTGGGCGGGACGCCGTACGCGCTGCGGAACGCCCGGCTGAACTCGGAGGCGCGGGGGAAGCCCCAGCGTGCCGCGACGGCGTGGACGGGCAGCGAGCGCAGCCGGGGGTCGACGAGGTCGCGGCGGGCGTGTTCGAGGCGCCGGTCGCGGATGTAGGAGGCGACGGCCAGGCCTTCGGCCCTGAAGAGGCGGTACAGGTAGCTGCGGGAGATGTGGTGCGCCGCGGCGATGCCGGCGGGGGTCAGGTCGGGGTCGCCCAGGCGTCGGCCGATGAACGTCTTGATCTGGAGGGCGAGGGTGCGGCTGTGGCTTTCCGGCGAGAGCCTGAGGTCGGCGTCCGCGGCGTGCGCGAAGACGGCTGTGACGAGGTCTGCGGCGACCGCGCCCAACCGGGGCGCGTCCGAGGGCTGATAGACGGCGGTGTCCGACACCAGGTGCTGCAGGAACTGCGCGAGCAGTGCCCCGATGCCTTCGCGACCTGATATGTGGCGTCCGATGACCTGGTCGACGCGGTGCCCGGGAAGGGCCACCAGCGACCGCGGGATCTCGACGCCGACCATGGTGACCGGCTCGGAGCCGGTGTGGATGTCGTAGCTGCAGGAGGACGAGTTGGTGTGGAAGTCGTTGACGCGGTACGCCGCCTGCTGCCGCCCCCAGTCGGCGGCGGCCTCACCCTTCAGCAGGAGGGAGAGGTGGTAGACCTCGGGATCCGACGCGCGGACGAGTTTCGAGGTGCGGCGGAACACCAGGTGGTCGAAGGTGGCCGGCCACACGGTCACGTCGCCCAGTGCGATGACGCGTTGGAGGCCCCGGTAGTCCGCGGCTCGGTCGCTGGTGAGCCGCATGGGCGCGTGAGTACGGCCCATGCGCTCCGCCCACGCCTCGAACCGGGCGTCCACCGGCAGGTCCGTGGTGCGGAAGACCGACTCGTGCAACACGCGCGTAGTCAACCACACCGTCCGTACGGGCCGTTCGGCGGTGCTCGGGTCACTGCAGATGGGCCGTGTCGACCGTGACGGAGTCGTTGTCGTGGGCGGTGACGGAGATGTAGCCGGGGTCGCCGTTGCGGTCGAGATAGCACATCACGTAGGCGACGCCGACCGCGGTCCGGCGCACGGGGTGCTCGGCGACGGCCTTGCGGCATCCCTGCGCGGTGGGCGGCTGGGACGTCTGCCACTCGGCCAGCTTGCCGGCGGTGGACAGCAGGTATCCGCCCTGCGCGTAGACGGCGTCCGTGCCGGCGTCGGCCAGCGTGGGCGGGGAGTGCGTGAAGTCGTAGCCCGTGGGCGCCGTCTGGCCGTCGGAGGCCTTCATGACGAAGCCGCGGACCACCGCGGTCGACGGCGAGGGCGTCGAGTCGGGCAGGGCGGCCGAGACCGCCGCGCCGCCTCCCCCGACGACCGCCACGGCCGTGAGGCCGGCGATCACGGGGTGGGCGAAGGCCAGACTGAGCAGCGGCCCGACGACCGGGACCGAGAATTTCATCTGGGTGTTCTTCTGCGTGATCCTGGCGTTGTCGCCCGCGGTCACCGTCTGTGTCGGGGAGTGGTGGACGCCGGGCGGGGGCGGCACGTCGGCGTCGTCCTGCGGGGCGGCGCCGCCGGGTCGCGCGCCGCGCATACGGTCGGTGTTCATGGCTCGGGACGCTAGCGACGCCACGTCCCGCGCTCTGGTTTTGTCAGAGATTGTCGCCAACAGGCCACTTGTGGACGCTCCGAGCGATGAGCGTGACCGACACGACAAAGAGTTCGGACATGTTACCGCGCGGTCATATTACCGAACCGTAACCTGCCGACGGCTACCCGAGGTAACCATGCCCTCGCTACGGTCCTGACAGTTCGTCTAAGAGCGGTACGGGGCAGCGGAGGCGACCGCGGCTCCGGGCCGCTCGGTCGTCACGGCCCGCACCCCACCGGGCCGTCCTCCGTCCGAGCCGAAGACGAAGGCTCGGCCTCCCTCTCCCCGGAGGTCCGCCATGCCCGCCCCCACCCGTCTGCTGGCCGCGGCCGTCACCGCTGCCGCCTGCCTCGGCGTCACCGCAGTGCCGGCCGACGCCTCGACACCGCCCGAGGCCGTGGTCTCCCGCGGCGTCACGATCCCCGTCTTCTACACCCCGCCCGCCTCGCTTCCCGCGGCCGACGGCGCGCTGATCCGCTCCGAACCGCTCCCCCTGGCGCTGAGCCTGCCGGGGGTCGACGGACCGCTGCCGGGCACCGCGACGCGGCTCATGTACAAGTCCACCGACTCCGCCGGCCGGCCCACGGCGGTCACCGGCGCCTACATCGAGCCGTCCGCGCGCTGGAAGGGCCGGGGGCCACGGCCGCTGGCCGCGGTGGCCCCCGGCACCATGGGCCAGGGCGACCAGTGCGCCGCGTCGCTCGGTCTCGAACGCCCGCTCCTGGTCAACGGGCAGACGCTGTCCGTCGGTTACGAGAACCTGGCGATCTACCGCCTGCTGGCGCGCGGCATCGCCGTCGTCGTCACCGACTACACCGGCCTGGGCGCGACCGACCGGCTGCACACCTACGTCAACCGGGTCGACGAGGCGCATGCCGTCCTCGACGCCGTCCGCGCCGCGCGCTCACTCGCCGGCGCCTCGGTGACGGCCGGCTCCCGGGTGGCGCTGTACGGCTACAGCCAGGGGGGCGGGGCCACGGCCGCCGCCGCCGAACTCCAGCCCTCCTACGCCCCGGACGTCACCCTCGCCGGGACGTACAGCGGCGCGCCGCCCGCCGACCTGGTCGCCGTCACCAAGGCCATCGACGGCAGCGACCTGGCCGGCGCGCTGGGCTGGTCGGTCAACGGCTTCCTGCAGTCCGACCCCGAACTCGAGCCGATCGCCCGGGCGCACCTGAACGACGCGGGCCGGGCCGCGCTCGAGGACCTGTCGACCATGTGCGTCGGCGACGCCCTCCTCGCCTACAACTCGGCGCGCAGCAACGCCTGGACGACCGACGGGCGTTCCCTCAGCGCCGTCGTCGAGTCGGAGCCGAGGCTCAAGGCGTTCCTGGCCGACCAGCGCATCGGCGCCCGCACACCGGCGTCCCCGGTGCGGGTGGCGACCGGCACCGCCGACGACCTGGTGCCGCACGCGCAGGCGCGCGCCCTCGCCGTCGCCTGGTGCGCCAAGGGCGCCTCCGTGACCTACAAGCCGGTGATCCTGCCCGGTCTGGGCCGGGCACTGATCAACCACTTCACGCCGTTGATCGTCGACCAGGGGGAGGCGATCTCCTGGCTGACCGACCGGCTCGACGGCCGGCCTGCCACGTCCGACTGCGCCACGCTCCCGCTGCGTCCCTGACGCCGCCGCCGACGGCTGCGGCCGGTGCGCGCCCTCGGGACGCACCGGCCGTCGCCACCGGCCCTAGGCTGGGGCCATGACGGAGGTCGAGGTGGTGGAGCTGTTGGTGTCCGCGTCGCACCGGCTCGCGGGGCGTCCGGCCGACGGACCCGCACCGGGCCCGGACGACGAGCGGGTGGCGCAGGTCGAGGTACGCCGCGGCCTCGGCCTGGTCGGTGACCGCTACTTCGGCCGCCCGGCCCACAGGGACGCGTCGGTGACCGTCATGTCCGCCGAGAACCTGCCCCGGCACATCGACCCGGCCGTCGGGCTGCCGCACACCCGCCGCAACATCCTGCTGCGCGGCGTGGACGTCGACTCCTGCGTCGGCTCGACGATCGTGCTGGACGGAGTCGGCGGCCCCCTCGCCTTCGCCGTGAACCGTCCGGCACGGCCCTGCGCGTGGATGGACGTCACCGTCGGCCCCGGCGCCCAGCGTGCGCTGCGCGGCAGGGGCGGCGTGCGCTGCACACCGCTCACCGACGGGGTCCTGACCCTGGGCCGCACCGGGTTCCGCGTGGTGGACGCGTGGCCGCCGCCGGACTGAGGATCGTCCGGGCGGCGACCGGCGGAGATCGAGCCCGCACCCCCGGCGTCACGGCGACGGCCGTACGGCGTACCGGCCGTGACGCGGGCCCCGCGTCCGCGTCACCGGCGGCCCCCGGTGACGCGGTCCGGGTCAGCCGAGGTGGTAGCTGTCGCCGTACACCTTCCAGTCGAGGGGCGGCTCGAGATCGAGGTTGCCCTTGCGGAGGAAGACGCGCTGAGCCGTGTCGACGCGGCTGGTGTCGCTGTGCGCCTCCTCCTGCTTCATCGCCCAGACCCGGGCGTCGAGGAAGGCGTTGAGGTACGTCGTCTCGTCGCCGCCCTGGGCCGGCGGCTTCGCCCTGTTCAGCGCGCGCTTGCGGATGCTGCGGAAGCTGGTGGGGTCGCCGCCGTCGCCGTGCATGACGATGGCGTCGTAGTAGGCGAACTGGCCCAGGGCGCGCAGACCGTCCGTCCTGCCCTGGCGGACGGCGGGATCGAAGTAGACCCGGTCGCGTTCGTCGTTCTGGGCCTGCTGGAACGCGGCGTCCTGAGCGGCCTTGCGCCAGTCCCTGGGGTAGTTCGGGTCGAGCCCGGCGTGCGAGTCGGTGCCGTTCACGGAACGCAGGGCGGGCAGGTACTTCGCGAGGACGTTGCCGGGCCTGCGGTCGGCGTAGAGCTCCACGAGATCGAGCATGTCGCCGGTGCCGGAGCAGAACCCGATGATGCCGGCGGTGTATCCGCGGCCGTCGCCGATGTCCTCGATGTACTTGTACTGCGCCTTCCAGTCGAGCGAGGAGTTCTCCGCGCTCGACACCAGTTTCATGGCGATCTCCTTCTTCGCCGGGTCGTCGAGGCCGCGGGCCGCGGGCGCCGCTGCGGCTCCCCGGACGTCGAGGAGGGGGGCGGCCGCCAGCGCCCCGGCGAGGGCGAGGAAGAAGCGGCGGGAGGTGGGGGCCGGGCCGTCGAGAGGCCGCGATGGGTGCACCACAGTGGCTCCAGGTGAGGAGTGGGGGGTGGGGTGACGCGACGTACAACTGACAGGAAAGTTTCCTATCAAGCACAGGTCGCAGATGTAACCCCATCGAAGCCATGTTCGTACGATCGAACAAAAACCCGTCAGCGCACTACGGACGGGCCCCCGGGAACCGGTCTCAGAACCACCACTGGATGAAGAGCGAGCTCAGGAAGCCCGTGAGGCCGACATGGAAGACGACCATGCAGATCCACTGCGACACACGCATCCGCCAGCCGGCCGACCTGAGGATCTCCCACTCGCTGACGGCGAAGGCGGCCAGGCCGAGCGCCAGCACCTCCCACACCACGAGCCACCAACCCGAAGCGGTCTCCCCGGTCGTCGCGGCCATCGCGGCCGGAACGCGGGCGGCGCGCCCCAGGAGGAAGAGAGCGATGAGGAGCTTGTGCCAGCCATGACGGACCGCCGGCCGTGCGGCGGTGACGTGAGAGGCGGAAACGGAACCTGTGGACATCCGCATATTTGATCACCCCGCCCCGATGGAAGCCACCCTTCCCCTTGTCCTCGCGCCCGCTCAGTCGGCGGCCGGGGCGTCGCCCCGCCAGTCGAAGCGACGGCCGTCGGCGGCGCGCCGCCCGTAGAGGGCACGGCCGCCGGGACCGTAGCGCCCGATCTCCGTGGTCAGCGCCACCTCGCGCAGGTCGTGGTCGGGCCGGTCCGTGACGTCGAGGAGCAGTCCGTCCAGCGGCCCGCCCACCAGTTGCGCGTACGCGCGGCCCGGGCGGGGGCCGGCGTCGTCGTGGTCGGCGCCGTACACCCGGCCTCGCAGGAACTCAGTCTCGTCCATGACCGACAGCCTGACATCCACCACTGACAACACCCGCCGGACGGGCGGGCGCTGTGCGACGGCCGGCCACGGCGCCGTCACGAGACGCACTCTCGGCCAAGAAACTGGCGGAAAGCGGCGTACGGGCACATGTGACGACGTGGCGGGTATGCAGCATCCACACAGAGCCGTGCGGGGGTGGGGGGCCGACCCTGATGGCACACAGGCGGGAGCGGGCCCGGGCCCGCGAGTCCGCGCGCGCCCGGCGCCGCCGGACGGTGCGCGAACTCCGTGCGTCGGGACGCTACGGACCTCGACTGCGCGAGGTGCTGCCCGTTCTCGCCGCCGCGGTCGCCGCCTCCTGCGCCCTGCTCACCGGACTCGCGCTGCTCTCCCGTGCCGTCGGCTGGACCGCGTGCGCGTGGGCGCTCCTGCCGCCGGTGGCCGCGGCCGTCGTCCTACGCCGCCGTTCCCGACGGCCGGCCCGCCGGCGCAGCGGTTACTACACCGCACAGGAACTGGCGGAACTGGACATGCCGGCCCTGGTCCTGGCCGTGGCCCGGATGCTGCGCCGCGACGGCTGGCGGGTGCTGCCTCCGCCACGCCACGACACGCCTCATCTCGCCGCCCGCGACGGCCGGGGGCGGTTGCTCGACGTGGCGTTCCGCCCCGTGGCGGAGCCGCTGCCCGACGAGGAGTCGTCCTGTTCCTGCCGGGCACGGCTGCGACGGCGAGGTCCGTCCGGTCCCCCGCTGCGGCTCGTGGTGCACCGGGGGGCCTTCACCCACCGGGACGAGGTGTGGGCCTCGCGCGACGGCCGTACCTGCCTCATCGACGGCCCCCGTCTCCTGTTGTGGGCACGCGGCACCCCGCTGGCCCAGGTCGCGGGCGGCGTCGTACCGCAGCCCCGGCGCACGTGAGACGGGCTCCCGCCGGCTGAACATGCGGAGTTCCAGAGCCGGTTGGGCAAGGACGGCGTACATCCCCCCGCCGATCCGGGCGGAAGCCGGACGGAAGCCGCAGGGAAGCCGCCCGGAGCGCCGAACGCGTCCGCGTGGTGAAGGAGTCGTGGATGTGAAAGGGGCAACCCGTGCGGAGGGTTCGGTCGTCTCTCCGTACGCTGGAGCCGCTTCGGCAACCGCACAGGACGGCGTACGCGAAGAGGGTGGGGTATGTCCCGGTGGAAGGCGCTGCCCGAGGCGCTGGACCCGCAGGTCCGGCGCCTCGTCGTGCAGTTGCGCCAGGTGAAGGACCACAGCGGGCTGAGCCTGGCCGCGCTGGCGAGCAGGACGTCGTACAGCAGGTCGTCCTGGGAGCGGTACCTCAACGGGAAGGCGGTTCCGCCCCGGCACGCCGTCGAGACGATGGCCCAGGTCTGCGGCGGCGACCTGATCGGTCTGACGACGCTGTGGGAGGTGGCCGCGTCCGCGCCCGCCCGGGGCGCGCGGCCCTCGCCCTCGGGTCCGGGCGACGCCGCCGACGGCCCGGGGCCGCAGAAGCGGCCGACCGCCGGCACGCCGGCCGGGCGGCACGACCCGCACACTGGGCCCCGGTCGGCACACGCATCGGCATCGGCATCGGCATCGGCATCGGCATCGGCGGAAACGGCTCCCGCGCCCGGGCCGTTGCACCCCCGGCGCGTCCTGCGCGGGCGCAGACCGATCGCGGCGGCAGTCGTCGTGGTGGCGGCGGGGGTCCTGTGCGCCGCGTGGTCCTGGACGTCGTCGGCCGGGCCGGGGTCCCAGGAGGCGACGGCCGCGATCACGCACGTGCCGACTTCCTCGTACTCCGCCAAGACCTTTCCCTGCCACTTCACGGTGCTCGACGGCCGCCTCTACTCCGGTCACAGCACGACGCTCACCGACCAGTACGGCGTCGGCGCCACGGTCGAGGCGGTCGCCGAGGTGCAGTGCCTCGTCCGGCGGCACGGCTTCGACCCGAAGGGGATCGACGGGTCGTTCGGGCCCAACACCCGCGCGGCGGTGCAGGGGTTCCAGCGGTCCCGCGGACTCGACGCCGACGGAATCGTGGGTCCGATGACCTGGCGCGAGCTCAGGAAACCGGGTGGCTGACGGCCCCGGACCCCTCCCGGATGGCTCGTCACGAGCGGCCGCGCCCGAGGTCCGCCACCTCGTCGAGCGGCTGCGGGAGGCCAAGGAGGGCACCGGGTTGAGCTATGCCGCGCTCGCGGCGAGGACGGCCTACAGCAAGTCGTCCTGGGAGCGCTACCTCAACGGCAAGGCCCTGCCGCCCCGGGACGCGGTGGAGGCGCTGGCGAAGGTGAGCGGTGCGGATCCGGCGCGGCTGCTGGCGCTGTGGCTGCTCGCCGACCGCGCCTGGAGCGGACGCGACGCCCGCGAAGCACACGAAGCGCGCGACACAGACAGCGCAGGCGACGCGGACGGCACGTGCGGCAAAGACGACACAGGCGGCTCCGGGACTCCGGCGGTCGGGGTGACGGGCACCTCGGGCCCGGCGCAGGCGGAGGCGGTGCCTCGCCCGCCCTACGGACGCTTCGAGCCGGCGCTGCGCCGAAGAGCCGCCGTGCTCGCCGCGGCGGTGGCCGCGCTGGCCGGCGCGCTGGGCGTGGGGGCGTGGACGGACTGGACGTACGGCGTCGGACCCGGGAGTCGGGCGACGGCGCCCGGCACCGGGCCGTGCAGCGGCGAGACCTGCACGGACCGTGACCCCGAACAGCAGGACACCGACTGCTGGACCGACGCGGAGACCCGCGCGCAGCGGGAGGTCGCCGGGCGGACGGTCGAGTTGCGCGTCAGTCCGGCCTGCCGGGCCGCCTGGGGCCGCGTCGTGGGGCCCCGCGACGGAGACCGGATCCGGGTCGTCACCGCCGACGGGCGGAACCAGTCGCGGCAGGTCTCCGTGCCGGGCCACTACCAGTACACCCTGATGACCGGCATCGACCGGGCGGCCGAGGCGCGGGTCTGCTTCGAGCTCGTGGACGGCCCGTCGGGCTGCACCGCCTGGGGACGCTGAGGAAGGCACCGGTCGTCGGCGCCGGACATGGTTCGCTCCCTCGCCGGGGCCGGTGCGCGGACGCGGCGGAACCGTGCGTGGACGCGGCAGCCGGGGCGTGGGGTCCACCGGAGACGGACACGGTGTGCGTCGGCGCGCGCGGCCGGTCCGGGTCCGTGGCCGGAGGGGATGGGCGACTCTCCTGCGGACGTGGGCGGACGGGCCCGGGGGCAGGGCTCGGTGCGTTCGGGCGGGCCCGGAGCAGTGGGTCTCCCTGCACGATCAGGTGCCGCCGGGGGTGCACGCCATCGGGGTCGACACCCATTCGTCCCCGAAGAGATGGCCCCGGACGCACCGCCGCCCGGGTCTGGGAGGACCCGGGCGGCGGTGTGGGGCGGGGTGGTGTCAGGGGGTGAGCTGCCAGCGCTGGATGTATCCGACGTCGATCGACGCACGGTCCTGGACGCGCAGCTTCCAGGTTCCGTTCAGGGGCTGGCCGGAGGCGTCGACGGTGAACGTCTGGTCGACGTCGTCGGCGGAGCCGCCGCTGCGGTTGAGGAGGGAGTAGACGGTGCCGTTGGGGCCGACGAGGTCGACGGTCAGGTCACCGCGGTACGTGTGGACGATGTTGACGTACACCGAGGTGGTGGCGGAGGCGTTGCCGTCGCGGCCGGTGATGGTGACCGGCGACTCCACGGCGGCGCCGTTGTCGGGGATGTCCACCCGGCCCGCGTTGGCGTAGATGTACGCGATCCGCCAGGTGAAGTCGTCCGTGACGGAGGCGCCCGTGCTGTCGGTGACCTTGACGGTGACGTCGCTGCTGCCCAGGGCGGTGGGCGTGCCGGTGATGAGGCCGCTCGGGCTGATGCTCAGACCGTCGGGCAGACCGGTCGCCTCGTAGGTGAGACCCGCGCCGGAGTTGGTGGTGTAGGCGTCCACCTGGAGGCTGACCGCTTGGCCGATGCCGCTGGTCTGGTCGGCGATCGGGGCGACGTTGACGCCGAGGGCTATCCGGCTGCCGACGTTGATGGCGGCCCAGGAGTCGGCCACGGCGAGGTAGGCCGGGCTGTACGCGCCGAACAGGTCGCTCGCCGCCTGGAGGGTCGCGGTCCGGGCGCCGGCGTAGTTGGTCGACGAGGTCATGTACGTCGTCAGCGCCCGGTACCAGACGGCGGCGGCGTTCTCGATGCCGATGCCGGCGACCGGCCGCCCGTCGTAGGTCGGGCTGTCGTAGGACACGCCGTTGACGGTCTTCGCGCCGCTGCCCTCGGAGAGCAGGTAGAAGAAGTGGTTCGCGGGGCCCGAGGAGTAGTGGACGTCGACGCCGCCGAGGGTGGAGCTCCAGTTGTCGCGGGAGGAGCCGTCCTTGGAGGGCTTGTCCATGTAACGCAGCGGGGTGCCGTCGCCGTTGATGTCGATCTTCTCGCCGACGAGGTAGTCGCCGGGATCCGCGGCGAGGCCGGCGTGGAACTCGACGGCCGCGGCGAAGATGTCGGAGGTCGCCTCGTTGAGGCCGCCGGACTCGCCCGAGTAGGTGAGGTTGGCGGTGGCGGCGGTGACGCCGTGGCTCATCTCGTGGGCTGCCACGTCGAGGGAGGTCAGCGGGTGCGTGTTGCCCGACCCGTCGCCGTAGGTCATGCAGAAGCAGCTGTCCTGCCAGAAGGCGTTGACGTAGTTGCTGCCGTAATGGGCTCGGCTGTAGGCGGCGACGCCGTCGTTGCGGATGCCGTTGCGGCCGAACACGTCCTTGTAGTAGTCCCAGGTGGCGGCGGCGCCGAAGGCCACGTCGACGCCCGCGGTCTGCCGGTTGGACGGCAGACCGTTGCCCCAGACATCGTTGTCGTCCGTGAACAGCGTTCCGGTGCCGGACGTGCCCTGGTTCAGGTCGTAGGTCTTGTGTCCCGCGCGCCCGCCGTCGACGAGCTGGTACGTCGATCCGGACAGCGTGGTGCCCAGCGGGACCGTGCCGCTGAACTGGCCGGTGCCGGTGCCGGTGTGGACCTTCTCGGCGGCGAGGATCTGCTTGCCCGTGGTCGCGTCGGTCACGACCTGGAGTTCGCTGGGGGTGCCGTCCTGCTGCACGCCTTCGACGACCGTCTCCCAGGCGAGGACGGGCTTCGCGGTTCCGGCCCAGACGACCAGGCGGGGCGCGCGTTCCGTCTCGGAGCCCTTGACCTCGGCGTTCCTCGCGGCCGCGAGAGCCTTGCCGGCGGCCTGGGAGGCGGCGAGCTTCGGGGTGAGGGAGGGCAGCGTGAGGGTCGCGCCGCTCGCCCTGGTCACGGTGGTCCGGCTCTTGCCGGCGTGGACGACCAGGTCGCCGCCGAGGACCGGAAGTCCGGCGTAGGTGCGCTCGTATCGGGTGTGGGTGGTGCCGTCGGCGTCCTTGACGACGTCCTTGACGAGGAGCTTCTCCTGGGTCCCGAGGGCGAGCCGTCGGGCCTCGGCGCCGGCGTCGGCCTGCGCGCTCTTGATGAGCGAGGCGCGGCCGGCCGCTGACAGGGGCGCCGGCGCGGCGCCCGCGCGGGGCGTCGCGGTGATGCCGGCCGTGCCGGGCCGGGCGGGGGCCGCGACGCCGGTGCCCGTCTGGACCCCGAGGGTCAGCAGGGTGGCGGCGGCGGAGAGGGCGAGAGCGGTGGTGCGTCTGCGCCCGAGGATGGGCAGGTGTCGCCGGGGCAACGGTTTCTCCTTCAGTGCGAGGGCCGGCCGTGATGACGGCCGAGGTGGGGGCGGACCGGCGGGATGGGGCCGATCCGGAGCGCTGCACAGTTGGGGGGTGGAAGGAGGTGGGGGGTGGGTGACAGGTGCTCCGCGTGATGCGGACGTGAAGGAATGGTGAACTTCGGCAGCAGCGTGGCACCGGGTGCACAGTTTTGTCATGGGAATGCCAAGACAACGGCTTGAAATGACCATGACCGTCTGCGGATTTCGCCTGCTCGACGCACGTTTTCAGCCGTCGGCGCCGGGGCCGGCGCCCGAAGGAGGAAAGCGGGCGGAGTGAGGGTGTCGCGGCACGGCGGGCCACCCCCGCGCGTTCGGCCGTGAGTGCAGTCGACGCAGCGGGACGGCGGGTCCCGTGCGCCCGCGCGGCCGCTGACCCGTTCGAGTGGCCCTCCGCCGCTTCCCGTCGTAGCGTCGACACCGCACCTCGCCGGGGCCCGGCACACAGCCGGGCCCCGGCTCGGGCGGCTGGGAGCCACGATGCGACACACGCGACACACGACGCGAACCACGGTCACGCTCTGTGCGGCGCTGGGCCTGACCGCGGCGGTCGGATCGGCAGCGGCGACGCGGGCCGCTTCACCGCCCGCGGCCCGAGCGGCCTCGGCCCGCCAGGCGACCGCACCGGTCCTGGTCGACTGCTTCTGGCACGCCCGGGTGCGGCCCGGCAACTTCGTCCTGGCCTGCGGCGACGGCAACAGCCGACTGGTCTCGTTGCACTGGGCCGGCTGGGGCGCCGGCTCGGCCCGGGCCACCGGGGTCAACGTCGTCAACGACTGCGATCCGTACTGTGCGGCGGGCGCCTTCCACCGGTACGCCGTCACCGTCAAGCTGGACCGGCCGCAGCCCTGGAAGAAGAACCCCCGGCTGCAGCACTACACCAGGATCACCCTGGCCTACCCGGGCGAGCGGCCGGAACAGCTCGCCCGCGTCGTCACCTACCCGCTGTGGAACTGACCCCGCGACGGTCCCGTACGCCTGCCGGGGCGGGCGGGCGCCGACCCGCGACGCCGATGCGGGCGCTCACGCCATCAGGCCGGCTGCCACCGTCGCGCCCAGCTCCCAGCAGGCCGCCGTCTCCGCCTTGTCCGGTTCCCCGGTGACGGTGACCGGCTCGGCCGCCCGTCGCCAGCCCAGCCCCGTGGTGACTGCCTCGATGCCGCGCACCGCGCCGGTCACGTCGTTGCCGCCGTGCACGTAGTAGCCGAAGGGGCGGCCCCGGGTGGCGTCCAGGCACGGGTAGTAGATCTGGTCGAAGAAATGCTTGAGCGCCCCCGACATGTAGCCGAGGTTGGCCGGGGTGCCCAGCAGGAAGGCGTCGGCGGCCAGGGCGTCCGAGGCGGTCGCCGCGAGGGCCGCCCGCCGTTCGACGCGGACGCCCTCGATCTCCGGCGCCGTCGCGCCCGCGACCACCGCTTCGAGCAGCGCCTGGCAGTGCGGCGAGGGGGTGTGATGGACGATCAGCAAGGTGGGCACGGCTCAAGACCCTGCCCCCTCCCCCGCCCCGGCCGCAAGCCGGGAACGCCGGGCCGGGCACGTGAAGTCCCTGCCCCGTACGGGGCGCGCCGGTTACGTTCGTCGCCCCCCGGGCACTCTGATACGACGAATGCCCGACTGTCGAGACACGGGGGTGCGGGGTGCTCGCTCGCAGTGCGGCGACGCGGAGTGCGGCGACGATGTGCGCGGCCGGTGTGCTGGTCCTGGTCGGCTGCTCGCCCGGGGACGACGGGCGCAACGCGGAGCCGGCGCGCACGGCGACCGCCCCCTCCGCCCAGCGTTCCGCCTCGCCCACGCCCTCCCCGTCCCCTCCTTCCCCGTCCGCCTCGCCCTTCCCTTCCGCCACGGCCGCCGCGTCTGCGCGTCCCTCGCCGGTCCCCGTCACCGGCCCGGACCAGAAACTGGTGGTCATGACCGTCAGCGGCGGCTTCGCCGGGGTGAACCAGGAGGTCACGGTCCGGGGCGACGGAACCGTCCGGGCCGCCGACAAGGGCCGGTCCGCGGTGAGCCGCACCACCACGGCGCAGTTCACGCAGCTGCGCACGCTGCTCGGCGACCCCGCGCTCGACGACGTCCCGGCGTTCACCAGGGACTCGGGCTCCGCGGACAGGTTCCAGTACGCCCTCCAGTTCGACGGCCGCACGGTCATGACGGACCGCTCCGCCGGCGAGCCCGCGCTCGACCGTCTCATCGACGCCCTCGAGAAGTGGCTGCCGAAGCACTGACGCCGGCCCCGCGCACCCCCGTGCCCCGGCGCGCACCGGGCGGACCTCGTCGCCGGCCGTGACCCCGGGTCTGGCATCATCGGTTCGAATCCAAGGCCACAGGGGGACACCATGCAGCGGGCGACGGGACGAGGCGCGGCCTCAGCGGCGCCGCGGAGCGTCGACGTGGCCCGGCTCGCCGGCGTCTCCCAGAAGACGGTCTCGCGGGTCTTCAACGACGAGCAGTACGTCTCCGCAGAGGTGCGCCGACGCGTCCTCCAGGCCGCCGAAGAGCTCGGCTACCGGCGCAACAACGCCGCCCGGGCGCTGGCCTCCGGACGGACCCGGGCCATCGGCGTGGTGACGCTGGGCACCGCCCTCTACGGTCCCGCCTCCCTGCTCATGGGCGTCGAGCGGGCCGTCAGGGACACCGGGTACGCCCTGCGCGTGGTCAACACCGTGGAAGGCGATCCCGCGGGCGTCGCGGGGGCCGTCGGCTCGCTCCTCGACCAGGGCGTCGACGGGATCGTCATCTCCGAACCGATCGACGAGCGGGGCGGCGGGGACGCCCAGGACCGGGAGGACCCGCAGGAGCGGCCGGACCCGGCGGACGAGCGGCGCCGACGGGAGGCCGAGGACGACGCCCGCCTCCGCGTCGACGTGCCGGTGCTGGTGCTCAGCGCGCCGTCGCCCGTCGTCGCCCCCCGCGTGCTGACCGCGGGCCACGGCGCCGACCGGATGGCCTGGGCGGCCACCGAACACCTGCTGCGACTGGGTCATGCGACGGTCCACCACCTCGCCGGCCCGCAACGCTGGTACGCCGCGCGGGACCGGATGGAGGGCTGGCGGACGGCGCTGAGGGCGCACGGCAGAACCGTGCCGCCGGCGGTCGAGGGCGACTGGTCCGCCGCGTCCGGGTACGCGGCGGGCCGTGCGCTCGCCGCGGACGGCGACGTCACCGCGGTGTTCGCCGCCAACGACGACATGGCGATCGGCCTGATCCGCGCGCTGACCGAGGCCGGCCTCCGGGTGCCCGAGGACATCAGCGTCGTCGGCTTCGACGACATCCCGGTCGCCGCGTTCGTCACGCCTCCCCTCACCACCGTGGCGCAGCCGTTCGACGCAGTGGCGCAGGACGGCCTCAGGCGGCTCGTGCACGTCATCGAGAACCCGGACGCACCGCCCCTGCCGGCGAGCGACCCTCCGGTCGACCTCGTCGTCCGCGCCTCGACCGCCGCCCCGTCCACCCGGCGGAATCCCGCCCGCTGATCGCTGACCGCTGCGCCCTCGCCTGCGACGGCGCGAGCCGAAGTCGCGTCAGGCGCATCGCATCGGCCGACGTCGCATCGGCCGACGTCTCGTCAGTCGGCGTCCCGTCAGTCGGCGGCCAACGCCGAACGCAGTGCGGCGGCCATCAGCTCGATGGCCTCCTTCGCGGCCGGCACCGGGCCCGTGTGGGTGAAGTAGTGGTCGACGTCCGCGAACACGCGATGTGTCACGGGCACGCCCGCGGCTTCAAGAGCCCTGGCGTAGGCGTCGCCCTCGTCGCGGAGGCGGTCGTTCTCCGCGACGACGACCAGAGCGGGCGGCAGTCCGGCGAGGTCGTCGGCCAGGCCCGGCGAGACGAGCGGGTCGGCGCGATCGGCGGGATCAGGCACATAGGCGCCGGTGAACGCGCGCATGAGCCACGGGGTGAGCAGCGGCCTGGGCGTGCGGGCCGTCTTGGCCGCCGGGTCGGTGACCATGTCGAGCGGCGCGGAGTCGATGATCTGCAGGCGCGGTGAGAAGGCGCCGCGGTCCCGGGCCGTGCGGCACACCGCGGCGGTCAGGTTGGCGCCGGCGCTGTGCCCGCCGACGGCCAGCCGGGATCCGTCCCAGCCGTGCGCCCCGCCGTTCTCGACGACCCACGCGGTCACGTCGTAGGCCTGGGTGACGGCGGCGGGGTACGGCCTCTGCGGTGCGACGGCGTAGTCCACGTTGACGACGACGCAGCCCGCCGTGGCGGCTATGCGGCGGCACAGGTGGTCGTCCTGCTCCGGCCGTGCCACGACGAAGCCGCCGCCGTGGAAGTTGACGTAGACGGGGGCCGGCGGGCCGGCGACGACCGGGGGCCGGTAGACGGTGCAGGCCACCGGCCCGGCGCCGGTCTCCACCCGGAGCGTCTGCGTGTCCTTGGGCACGTCGGAGAATCGCAGGTCCTTGTGCACGCGGGACATCACCCCGCCGAGCAGCAGTTGGACGGCCCTGGCCTGGATGCGGGGGCTGAGCGGCATGGTCGGTCCCGTTCTCGAGGTGCGGAATCGGCGATCGGCCGCGCCGTCCGATCGACAGGATTCCTGTTAATGGAGGTACATCCTGCACCCGGACGGGCCGGTGCGCCACCCTCCGGCGACAGAACGCGGAGCGCCGGGATCCCGCGCTCACCGTGACCGGTCTTCGATCGGCGTCGAGCCCGCGTTCCCCTCACTCACCGCACATCCGTTCAATCGCTCTATCCGCACGGTCAATTGCGTGCAGAGAACCGCGCGTTGCGAAGCCACTTGGGCCAGTCCCGGAAGCCGTCACCCTGCAGGAGGACGACCTTCGTACGGTCGGTGGCACCAGTGGAGCCGGAGGATCCCGGACCCGCGCAACCGGCAGGAGGAGCGCCATGGCGAACGTGGAGATCTCGATGAAGGAGACGATGACCTCGATCGAAGGGGCATTGGGAGTCGCCGTAGTGGACTACACGAGCGGCATGGCACTCGGCACACTCGGCGGAGGCAAGGATCTCGACCTGACCGTCGCCGCGGCCGGGAACACCGACGTGATCCGGGCCAAGGTGCGCACCATGGACCACCTGGGGCTCAAGGGCGAGATCGAGGACGTCCTGATCACCCTCGCCAACCAGTACCACCTGATCCGGCTGCTGAAGGGGCGCGGCGGCAGCGGCCTGTTCATGTACCTGGTGCTGGACCGCGAACGGTCGAACCTGGCGATGGCCCGCCACCAGCTCAAGCGGATCGAGGCCGAGCTCGAGGTCTAGCCGGCCGGACGCCCCGATCTCACGGGCGGACGGCCGCGGCTTCGCACACCCTCGAATTGAAGATGTCTTCATCTCGACACATCCAGATCAGCGCATCACACGGGTGTGCGGAGCCCGCAACCACCAGGATCGAGGCGCGGCACGTCGCGCGCGGCGGCGCACGGACAGCCGGGGCGGCCGCCGCGCCTCGAGATCCACCCCACCGAACACGGCAGGGAGCGAGCGACCATGCAGGTTCCCCTCTACCAGGCGAAGGCCGAGTTCTTCCGCATGCTCGGGCATCCCGTGCGGATCAGGGTCCTCGAACTGCTGCAGAACGGGCCCGTCGCCGTGCGGGACCTGCTCGCCGAGATCGAGATCGAACCCTCCAGCCTGTCGCAGCAGCTGGCGGTGCTGCGCCGGTCGGGGATCGTCGTGTCGATCCGGGAGGGCTCGACCGTCAGCTACGCGCTGGCGGGCGGCGACGTCGCCGAACTGCTGCGGGCCGCACGCCGCATCCTCACCGAACTCCTCGCCGGACAGAACGAGTTGCTGGCCGAGCTGCGCCAGTCCGAGCAGCCGCTGCCGATGCCCCACGCCCGTGCGGGACTGCCCGTGCCGCAGGGCGGCGCCGGACGGACGTGACGGCTTCGAGCCCCGAGCCGAACAGCGGCGCGGGGCTCGAACGAAACACACCGAATCGCCAGGGTCCGCCACCCCTTCCGCCACGTAGAAATATCTACAAGCATGCATATGCCGGGCGGCAGGCCGTCGCCGGTGGAGTCACACGAAGCCGACGGAGCAGACATGAGCGATGCGATGCCGACATGATCGATGCGATGTGGATGCGCGGCGTGGAGTGGCTGGCCGCCGCCGCGACGGATCCGCGGTCGTGCAAGCGGGACTGGGACCAGGGCGACGGCATCGCCCTGCTGGAAGCGGGCCGGTACTGGGACGTGCTGAGCGTGCCCGACCGGCTGGGGCTGCTCACCCTGGACCTGCTGTGGCAGGCCTCACGGCCCACGCCGGGGCCCACGCTCGTGGACACCGCCGCCCATCGCGTCGGCTTCCTCCTGCCGCCCGACCCCGGCAGCCGCTGGATCGGGGCCGGACTGCGGTACGCCGGGCGGGGCTCCTGGGTCGCGATGCCGCCGCCCTACCGGGCCGCCCGGTTCCTGGAGTGGCTGGTCCCGCCGGACGGGAGCGGCGCGCTGCACACACCGGCCACGCTGGAGCTGGCGCTGCGTCAGGCCAACGGCACACTGGCGGTGCTGAGGCCGGTCTGCGGGCCGTAGCGCATCAGGTCCACGGCGTCACGGCGTCGCCCCTTCGCGGACGGCGCGGGATACGGGCCGCCCGCACCCGGTGAGCACGGCCCCCGCTCGGCGGCCCGGGCAGCGTGCGGCCGCCCGGGCCGCGTGCGGCCAACACCCGCGCCACGCGGTCCACGGGTATCGCCGAGGTGAGCCCAAAAGGGGCCACGGGATGATCTTGAAGCCTTGAAGGGGTCACCGTACGGTCTGCGGCTGGGTCCGGGGGCCGGGGAGTTCGCCGGCCCGGAGGGCTGCGAAGTCGACGTGGGCCTGCTCGACGGCTTCGGGGTACGCCTCGTGCTTGGCGTGCTCGGCGAGCGCTCGGTAGACGCTGGCGACGGAGGGGCTGCGCCCCTTGCGCTTGCCGGTGGGGATGATCAGGTCGGGCTGGATCTGCTCGACGGACTCGCCGTTGGCCCTCCGGCGGAGCACGGTGTGGAGCATGTCGTCGGTGATGACCGGGGGCCGGCCGCCGTGCTTGCCCTTGCGTTTTGAGTGAGAGCGAGTTCTGAGAACCGATCGGAGATCAGCCGAGGCCCGGCGGGCAATTATTGATCTTGCTCGGGCAAAGGACCGTTTGTGAGAGTAACTGTGTCAGACTCCGAAGTCGGCTGCGCAGATGACTGGAGTCGGGTGCACTGACATGGCCTCCGCTCGTGGGCCGTCGGCCCCTGTCGGCTGCTCAGTTCGGTGGGACGGCTGGGTCGATGATCCGATATCCCACGCCGGGTGTGGTGGCGATGACCGGGGGGTCGCCGAGTTTGCGGCGCAGGCGGCTGATGGTCACTGTGACCGTGTTGGTGAACGGGTCGGCGTGTTCGTCCCAGACCTGTTCGAGGAGGCCTTCCGTGCTGAGGAAGGCGGGGCTCGCGTTCAGGAGGGCTTCGAGTACCGCGAATTCCTTGACGGAGAGGTCGAGTTGGTGGCCGTCGCGGCTGGCGGTGCGGCGCAGCGGGTCGAGTTCGATGCCCGCCGTGCTCAGGGTGCGGGACCGGGCGGCGGGGCGGCGGCGGGCCAGGGCGCGGATGCGCAGGACGAGTTCGGGAAAGTGGAAGGGCTTGGCGAGGTAGTCGTCAGCACCCAGGGTCAGGCCGCTGACGCGGTCGCCGGGTGAGTCGGCGGCGGTCAGCATCAGGACCATCACGCGGCCGTCCCGCTCGGTGATCATCTGGCAGAGGGTGTCGCCGTGGATGCCTGGCAGGTCGCGGTCGAGCACGACGACGTCGTACGCGTTGACGTCCAGCTTGGCCGCGGCGTCGAGCCCGTCGTGGGCCACGTCTACGGCCATGCCCTGGTCGCGCAGTCCCTCGGCGATGACTTCGGCGAGGGGGCGGGCGTCCTCGACCACCAGGACTCTCAACGCGCCACGCCCGTCTCTGTGTCGGGGGCTTCCGCTGTCGCCCTGCCGTCTGTACGGGGGAGGGTGATGGTCACGCGCAGGCCGCCGTCGGGGCGGGCGCGCAGGTCCAGGGTGCCGTGGTGGGCCTGGGTGATAGCCGCGACGATGGAGAGGCCGAGGCCGCTGCCCTGGCCGGTGCCGGTACGGTCGGCGCCAAGGCGGCGGAAAGGTTGCGCGAGGTCCGCCACCCGCCGCTGGTCAAGGACCGGCCCACTGGACTCGACGACGAGGGACACTGCGCCCGCGTCGTCTCCTTCGGCCCGTACCGCGACACTGATCCAGCCCCCGGGGTCGTTGTGCGCAATCGCGTTGTCGACCACGTTGTCGGCCGCGCGGTGCAGCAGCGTCTGGCTGCCCCACACCCACGCGGAGCCGTCGATCCGGATTTCACGCACGGTCAGCCCCTTGGCCGCAATGTCCTTTGCCCGTCCGGTCAAGGCGGTCAGCGCGAGTTGGCCTAGGGTGAGGCGCGCCGAGTCGGTGAACTCGCCGTGCTGGGTGCGAGCCAGGACGAGGAAGCTCTCCAGCAGCCGGTCCACCTGGTCGAGTTCGGCGCGTATCCGGGCGGCCAGCGTGGCCGTGGTCTCGGGCACCGGGCCCGGCTTGGCGAGGGCCACGTCCAGGGAGGCCCGCATCGTGGTGAGCGGGGTGCGCAGCTCGTGGGAGGCGTTGGCGACGAAGAGGCGCTGGGCGTCGAAGGAGCCCTCCAGGCGGCCGAGGAGGTCGTCGATGGTGTCGGCGAGGTCCTTCACCTCGTCGCCGGGGCCGCCGATGGCCAGGCGTTCGTGCAGGCTGTCGGCGGTGATCCGGCGGGTGGCCGCAGTCATCACTCGCAGCGGGCGCAGCACCCGGCCGGCGACGAACCAACCGAGGCCGACCGAGATCACCGCCATGACGCCGAGGGCGATAGCGGAGCCGATCACGATCTGCCGGGACTGGGTGTCGTGCGCCTGGGTCAGCTGCTGCTCCAGCTCGTCGATGCGGCCCTGGGCCTGTGCCGCCGTGGCGGGCTGATCGGTGCCGCCACCGGGGGCGGTCTGGCTGGAGCGCGATCCGCCGGATGCCACCACGGCCGCGATGGCCAGCAGCGCCGTTCCCGACAGCAGGAACAGAGTCACGTACAAGGCGGTGAAGCGGGCGCGGGCAGTGCCACGGCGCATGCCGAGCCGGGCAGGCAGGGCCGCGAGCCGTCGGGGCGGACCCCATGTCATCCGTATGCTCCCCTCTTGCCACTGCACCAGGACACGTGCCGGGCCAGGCTAAGCCGAGGCGCCTAACAGCGAGATGACAGTGGCCGTTCGGCCCCTGTAACTCGCTCCGCCACAGGGTGGAGCCCATGAGCGATGAGAGTACGAAGGCGACGATCGAGGTCATGGGTTTGCGTAAACGCTTCGGACCACAGCTGGCTCTGGACGGGATGACGTTCACCGTGCGGCCCGGACGGGTGACCGGTTTCGTCGGCCCGAACGGCGCGGGCAAGTCCACCACCATGCGCGTGATCCTGGGTCTTGACGCAGCTGAGGAGGGAAAGGCCCTGGTCGGCGGGGTGCCGTACCGCACCCTGCGTCGCCCGCTTCGGCATCTGGGGGCACTGCTCGACGCCTCCGCGCTGCAGCCGAGCCGTACCGCCCGTAACCACCTGCTGTGGCTGGCCCACTCACAGGGCGTGCCGCCCCGGCGCGTGGACGAGGTCATCGAACAGGCCGGCCTGGGCACGGCGGCCCGGCGCAAGGCCGGCGGCTTCTCGCTGGGCATGCGCCAGCGCCTGGGGATCGCGGCGGCGCTGCTCGGTGACCCGCCAGTCGTCATGCTGGACGAGCCGTTCAACGGCCTCGACCCCGACGGCATCGTGTGGATGCGCGGTTTCCTGTCGTCGCTGGCCCGGCAGGGCCGCGCCGTCCTGGTCTCCAGTCACCTGATGAGCGAACTCGAAGACACCGCGGACCATCTCGTGGTGATCGGTCGCGGCCGGGTCGTCGCGGACACCAGCGTGTCCGAGCTGCTCGCCGAGGCGTCCGGCGGCCGGGTCACCCTGCGTACCTCCGCGCCTCCGCGAGCCGCCCAGGTCCTGCACGGCGCGGGCGCCACCGTTCTCGCCACCGGCCCCGACACCCTCGGCGTCACGGGCCTGCCCGACGAGGAGATCGTGGCCCTGCTTGCCCGGAACGGGGTGCCGTTCTCCCAGGTGTCCGCGCACCGGGCGACGCTCGAAGAGGCGTACATGGAGCTCACCCGGGACGCGGTGGAATACCGGGGCATCCCGGCGGGGGAGGCCACGCGATGACAGCCACCCTCACCCCTCGCCCCCCGGCCACAGGGCGCGCTGAGCGGAGCGGGTTCCTCAGGACGCTGCACGCCGAGTGGACGAAGTTCCGTACCGTACGCGGCTGGGTCCTCGCCGTCGCAGGGGCGCTCCTGGTGACGATCGTGGTCGGCCTGCTCGGCACGGCCGCCCCCGCTCCCGGCGGTCGCGGCGCCGACTCCGCCTCGTATCCGAAGGGCCCCGGCGGCGAGGCCGTCAATGACAGCTTCTACTTCGTCCACAGGACGCTCACCGGCGACGGCGCCCTCACCGTTCCCCTGCGGTCGCTGACCGGTGTGGCCGACATCGGGATCGGCAAGACGGCCCAGGGCGCCCAGCCCTGGGCGAAGGCCGGGGTCATCGTGAAGGAAAGCCTCACTCAGGGATCCCCGTACGCGGCGGTCATGGCCACCGGCGGTCACGGCGTGCGCATGCAGTACGACTACACGCACGACACGACGGGTCCTTCCGGCAAGGTCACCCAGGAGTCCCCGCGCTGGCTGCGCCTGGTCCGCTCCGGCGACAGCCTCACCGGTTACGCCTCCACCGACGGCTCCCACTGGACCAAGGTCGGCCATGCGAAGCTGCCTGGGCTTGCGCGCACCGTGCAGGCCGGGCTCTTCGCCACGTCACCGGAGGCGAAGCAGGACACCGCGGCAGGCACGGGCTTCAGCCCCGCCGTGGCCACCGGCACCTTCGGCCGTCCCGGCCTCACCGGTGGCTGGTCCCAGAGCGCGTGGAGCGGCACACAGGTGGGTGGCGACGCGGGCACCTCCGGCAGCTACACGAACACCACCAAGGGCGGCTTCACCCAGACCGACGGCGGCGGGTTCACCGTGACCGGGGCCGGTGACATCGCACCGGTCGTCGGCGGGCCCGCCATGGGCGTCGGCTTCTCCGTCGAGAACTTCCTCGTCGGCACATTCGCCGGGCTGATCGTGGTGATCGCCGTGGGCACGGTGTTCATCACCGGCGAGTACCGGCGCGGTCTGCTGCGTACGACCATGGCGGCAACCCCCCTGCGGGGCCGGGTGCTTGGTGCCAAGGCGCTGGTGGCCGGGGGCGTTGCGTTCGCCATCGGCCTGGTGGCCGCCGCGATCACCATTCCCATCGGGGAACGCAGCGCGCGCGGCAGGGGCTTCCATGTCTTCCCCATCACGTCGGCGACCGAAGTGCGCGTCATGGTCGGCACCGGCCTGCTCTGCGCAGCCACCGCCGTGCTCGCTCTCGGCGTCGGCGCCCTGCTGCGGCGCAGCAGCACGGCGGTCGCCCTGGTCATCGCGTCGATCGTGCTGCCCTTCCTGCTTGCCGCCTCCGGCGTACTGCCCCCGGGCGTCTCGGAGTGGCTGCTGCGGGTGACCCCGGCTGCGGGCTTCGCCGTCCAGCAGACCCTGCCGCAGTACGCGCAGGTGCTCAGCGTGTACGAACCGTCGACCGGCTACTACCCGCTGGCGCCATGGGCCGGCCTCGCCGTGCTGTGCGGATACGCCGCGCTTGCCTTCGGTCTGGCCGTGGTGCGGCTGCGCGGGAGGGACGTATGAGTCTCCTGAGAAGTGCACGACTCACGAGCACGGCGGACGGCGCGTGGCGAGGGGACTTCGGCCGCGCCCTGCGCGCGGAGTGGACAAAGCTGCGGACCACAGGGGACATGGGCAGGTTGCTCCTGCTCGCCGTCGCGCTGACCGTGGCCCTCGGCTGCGGCACCGCCAAGGTCGTGAAGTGCCCGGATAAGGGGTGCGGCCAGGACGCCGTCAAGCTCGCCCTGACCGGCGTCACCGTCGGGCAGGCGGTCATCGCCGTCCTCGCGGTGCTGACCGTCAGCGGTGAGTACGGCACCGGAATGATCCGCACCACACTCACGGCGGTGCCGAACCGGCTCACCGTCCTCACCGCCAAGGCGACGGTCCTCACCACGGTCGTCCTGATCTCCGGGACGGCTGCCGTCCTCGCCTCGCTCCTCGCCGGCCGCTACATCCTGCCCGGCAACGGATTCACCGAGGCCCACGGCTATGCCCCGCTGTCCCTGGCCGACAGCCCGACCCTGCGCGCGGCCGTGGGCTCGGTCCTCTACCTCGTCCTGATCGCCCTGATCGGCCTCGGCGTCGCGACGGCGGTACGGGAGGCGGCGACCGCCATCGGGATCGTACTCGGGCTGCTCTATCTCTTCCCGATCGTCACCCAGGTGGTCAACGACCCGGAGTGGCAGCGGCACCTTCAGCAGATCTCGCCCATGCCCGCCGGACTCGCGGTCCAAGCCACCATCCATCTGCACGAGCTGCCCATCGGCCCATGGGCCGGCCTGGGCGTACTCGCCACGTGGGCCGCGGCCGCGCTGCTGGTCGGCAGCCTGCTGCTGCACAGGCGCGACGCGTAGCCGAATCGAGCCGACCACGAGCGCGGTGGATTCGGGCCCCTACCCGGCCCGGCGCCACACCCGCTCAACGATCCAGCCGAGCGGGAGCGACGCCGGGCGGGCGGGTCTTCAGGATGCCGGCCCGGACCCGCCGTCCGCCGCCGATCGGGCGGCTTCCGCCTCGGGCACGGTGCGGGGGCCGGGCACTATGGACACCGTGGCGGCGAGGGCGGTGGGCGGCGCGGTCCTCGGAGGGAAGGCGCCACCAGGCCGGTGACGTCACCACGGTGGCCCGCGCGCGGGCCCTGGGGAGCTGGGTGTCGAGGAGGGCGGTGGCCTGCACGAGGGGGTCCCTTCGGCAAAGGTGGTCAGGCCGCCTGGCCGAAGCCGGCCACGGACGGGTCCTGCTCACGCAGCGGGGTGCCGAACGGGTGGCGAGCCGGGCCCCCATGTCTTCAAGATCATCCTGTGGCCCCTTTTGGGCTCACCTCGGCGATACCCCGTCCACGCGGCGCCACTGCTCCCGGCGGGCGGGCCAACTCCAGCGTGGCGTAAGGCAATTCCGACAGTCGACGCAGAAGCGAACAGATGCCGGGCGCTTTCGGCGCGAAGTCCGGCTCGACCGTGCGGGATCGATCAACGACGGTGTGTACTGTGCTCCGAGTACCCGTTCGAGCACTGCACGCGCACCCGCCCCGCAACGACGACGCCCCACCCCACTGGACCGAATCGATGATCGAATTGCCGGACCTGGTGACCGGCGGCCTGGCCGCCGGCACACTGTCCGCGCTCGCCCTGGCCGGCGGGCTGCTGTGCGCACGGCGCCGGCAGGCCCGGCAGCAGGCCGAGATCTCCGCACTGCGCACCCGACTCGACGGCTCCCTCAAGGCGTTCACGGCGGAGGTGGATCACCTGGCGAGCCGGCGCGTACCTGCCGCCGCCCGCCGGGTCGCCCATCCGCACGTCGTCGTGCCGGGGCCGCTCCAGCCGCTCACCGTCGGCACCCCGCTGGGCATAGCCCTGGAGAACGTGGTGCTGGCGCTGCAGGCGGAGACGGCCGCCCAGCGCACGTCGGTCGACGCCGCGGCCCAGGCCGGGATGCGCGGCGCCGTCCGGGAGATCCAGGCGGCCCTGTACCGGCTTCAGGACGCCCTGCGTGGACTGCAACAGCGTTACGACGACCCCGAGTTGACGCAGACCCTGTTCCGTCTCGATCACGAGAACGAGCAGTCGCTGCGGCGCGCGCAGGTCACCGCCGTGGTGTGCGGCGCCTGGGTCGGGCTGGCCCGCGAGGAGTCCCACCTGGTGGACGCGGTGACCGGCGGCCAGGCCCGGCTCGCCGGATACCACCGGATCCAGGTCCACAACCACCTCGAGCCCGGCACGGCCCTGGTCTCGCACGCCGTCGAACCGGTCGCCATCATCGTCGCCGAGCTGCTCGACAACGCTCTGCGGCACTCCGCCCCGGACACCGACGTCGTGGTGAGTCTGCAGCACGTGCACCACGGTGTGTGCGTCACCGTCGACGACGCGGGCCTCGGCATGACCCGGGACGAACGCGACCGCGCCCAGAAGCTGGTGGCGGGCGACGAGCCCATCCTGCTGACCGAACTGGGCGACCCGCCCCGCATGGGACTCGCCGCGATCGGCAGGCTGACCCGCCAGTTCGACCTGGGCGTGGACGTCTCCTCGACCTCCCCGTACGGCGGTGTGCGGGCGGTGCTGCGGGTCGACACCCACCTCCTCAGCCACCTCGACCCCGCCGAACGGCCGCCGGCCGCGAGCGCCCCGCGCACGACACGCGCCACACGCAAGGCCCCTCCCGACCCGCCGGCCCCCTCCCACGCCTACGGCGCCGAGATCGGCCCGCCGCAGCCCGAACCGGCGCCGGGGCACCACGAGCCGCAGGGCGAGGAAGACGGCCTGCCGCAGCGCAGACGCCGCACCCGGCCCGCGGCGCCGGCCCGGACTCCGGAACAGACTCCGGACCGGACCCCGGAGCGTCGCCCGGTGCGCAGCCCGGAGGAGGCCGCCGCGGCGCTCGGCGCACTGCAGTCCGGCACGGCGGCGGCCCGCGCCGCGGCGAACGCCGGTGCGGCGAACGCCGGTGCGGCGAACCCTGGCGCGGCGAACGCCGGCGCGGGGGCCGCAGGGGACACGCCCGCCGATCACATCGACCACACCGACGACGAAGAGGAGCGGCCCGATGACCAGCCGCAACACGGGTGACACGGCATGGGTCCTGGAGCCCGTCCTGCAGGTGCCACACGTGGTGGCCGCCGTCATGCTGACCCGCGACGGGCTCGTGACCGGCTACACCGACGCCCTGTCCCAGCCGTCGGCCGAGCGGGTGGCCGCCATCACCAGCACCGTGCAGGGCGCCTGCCGGACCGCCGCGGCCGCCTTCGCCGACCGTGAGACGGCCGACGTACGGCAGATCGTCATCGAGTCGGATCACGGGTACGTGCTGATCGTGCCGACCGACCACGGCACCTGCGTGGCCGCGTACGGCGACAGCGAGGTGCGGCTGGACCTGCTGGCGCACCGGGTGCACTCCCAGGTGGCCCGACTGGGCGAGAAGGCGATGACAGCACCGTCGCGAGGAGCCGACGACAACCCGCCGGCATGACCGGCCGCCCGGCCGGGCGCCCTCTGGTTCCCGCGTATCTGTCGACCGGCGGTGTGGCCCGGCCCTGCCGTCCCCACCTGGAGCGGCTGACGGTGCTCGCCCGCAGCGACGCACCGCTGCCCGCGGGGCTCCCCGCCGCCGAACTCGCCCTGCTGGACATCCTGGAGGGCGGCTCCCTTGCGGCGGTGGAGGCGGCGGCGCTGCTCAGACTGCCGTTCTCCGCGGTGCGGGTGCTGGCGGCCCATCTCGTCGACCGGAACCTGGTCCTCGCCCGTGCGCCGATACCGCCCGCCGAACGGTTCGACCCCGACCTGCTGAAGAGAGTGGCCGATGGCCTCCGCGCCCTCAAACACCGCGTCTAGCGCGGGCGGACCCGGTGCCGTCCACCTGCCCGACACCGCCCGCGACCTGGTGAAGATCCTGGTGGCGGGGCCGTTCGGAGTGGGCAAGACGACCCTGATCGACTCGGTCTCCGAGATCCGCCCGCTGCACACCGAAGAGCCGATCTCCGAAGCGTCCGCGCAGGTGGACGACCTGGACGGGGTGCGGGAGAAGGCGACGACCACCGTCGCCATCGACTTCGGCCGGATCAGCCTGCCCGGCGACGTCGTGCTGTACCTGTTCGGCACGCCCGGCCAGGAGCGCTTCCGGAGCCTGTGGGACGACATCGCCTACGGCGCGCTGGGAGCGCTCGTGCTCGTCGACAGCCGCCGGCTGGACGCCTCGTTCGACGTGCTGGGGCTGGTGGAGGAGAGCGGGCTGCCGTACGCGGTCGCCTTCAACGCCTTCCCCGACGCGCCCCGCCACCACGGCGAGGAGCGGCTGCGCAGGGCCTTGGACCTGGAGCCCACGACACCGCTGGTCACCTGCGACGCCCGGGACGCCGGCTCCTCGATCGACGCGCTGCTCGCGCTCGTGGACCATCTGATCGGCCGTGACCCCGTGGAGGCCCGGTGACCGCCCGCACCCCGGACCGGATCGACTTCGCCCGCTCCGCGCCCGTGCGGCTGTGGGAGGACGGCTTCGCACCGGACCCACAGCGCTACTACACCGCGCTCCGCGCGCAAGGCCCCGTCGGCTGGGCCGAGTTGGCGCCCGGCATACCGGCGTACGTGGTCACCGACCGGCGGGCGGCACTGGACGTCCTGCACGACCAGGAGACCTTCTCGCACGACCCGCGGGCATGGGAGGCGACGGTCCCCGCCGACTCCCCGGTGCTGGGCATGATGCGGTGGCGGCCCAATGCCCTGTTCGCCGACGGCCCCGCGCACCTGCGCTACCGGGCCGCTCTCATCGACGTCTTCGATCTGGTGGAACCGCACGACCTGCGCGCCCGGGTGCACCGGGCGGTGCGGCTGCTGGCCGGGCGGATGGGCCCGCGCGGCGAGGCCGACCTCGTGGCGGACTTCGCACGCCCGCTGCTGGCCCTGGTGCTCAACGACCTGTTCGGGCTGCCGGACAGCCAGGGCGACCGCCTCAACGAGGGTCTCGGCAAGATGATGGAGGGCGGCGCGCAGGCCGCCGAGGGCGAGGCGCAGTACGCCCAGTACGTGCTGGAGCTCATCGCGGCCAAGGCGGGGAATCCCGGCGACGACCTGCCCAGCCGGCTGCTGGAGCACCCGGCCGGGCTGACCCGTGAGGAGGTCACCTGGCAGGTGTTCCTCACCCTCGGCGCGGGGTACGAGCCGACCGCGAACCTGCTCTCCAACACGTTGTCCCGGGTGCTGGGCAATCCGGCGTACTACTCCACGCTCACCAGCGGCGCCCGGCCGGTGATGGACGCGGTGGTGGAGGTGCTGCACCACGAGACGCCACTCGCGAACTACGGCGTCTACTACGCGCGCAAACCGGTGGCCTTCCACGGGGTGTGGCTGCGCGACGCGGTACCGGTGGTGGTCTCGTACGGGGCGCTGGGACTCCCCCATGACACGGCCGGCGCGGCCGGCGCGGCCGGCGCGGACCGTGGGCGGCGGACGGCGTCCGGCGGCAGGCATCCGCGCGACGCCTCGCATCTGTCGTGGGGTGCGGGCCCGCACGCCTGCCCGGTCAAACAGCACGCCCTGCTGCTCGTCACCGAGGCGATCGAGCGGCTCACCCAGTGGCTGCCGGACCTCGATCCCGTCGTGCCCCGTGACCGGCTCGCCTGGCGGCCGGGGCCTTTCCACCGGTCGCTGAAGGCGCTGCCCGTGCGCTTCAGCCCCCGCTCCCCCGCTTCCGACCCCTCAGGAGTCCGTTCGTGACCGTGACCGACCGCATCGTCCTCGACCCGTTCGGCGCCGACGTGCACGCGGAGAGCGCCCGGCTGCGCGCCCTCGGCCCGATCGTGCCCGTCGAACTGCCCGGCGGGATCCCCGCGTGGGCGCCCACGGGGTACGACACGCTCAAGGCGCTGATCCTGGACCCCCGGGTCAGCAAGGACCCGCGGCGGCACTGGCGGCAGTGGCGGGAACTGGGCGAGCACCCGTCCTGGGGCTGGATCCTGGGCTGGGTCGGTGTCGTCAACATGCTCTCCACGTACGGCGCCGACCACGCCCGGCTGCGCAAACTGGTGGCGCCGAGCTTCACCCACCGGCGCACCGAGGCGCTGCGGGAGCGGGTGGAGGCGATCACCGCGGAGCTGCTCGACACGCTGGACAAGCGTGCCGAGGACGGCGCCGCCGTCGATCTGAAGGCCGAGTTCGCGCACCCCCTGCCGATGCGGATCATCTGCGAACTCTTCGGCGTCCCCGAGGAGTTGCGGGACGCCACCGGACGCCTCATCGCGGCGATCATGGACACCTCCGATCCGAGCCCGGAGCACGCCGCGTTCGTGCAGGAGCAGATCGGCACGGTGCTGGGCTCGCTCATCGCCCACAAGAGCGAGCACCCGGGCGACGACATGACGACCGAGCTGATCCGGGTGCGCGACGAGGGCGGCGACCGGCTCAGCGACGAGGAACTGCTGTACACACTGCTCCTCGTCATCGGCGCCGGCTTCGAGACCACGGTCAACCTCATCGGCAACGCGGTGGTGGCGCTGCTGCGCCGGCCGGAGCAGCTCGCGGCGGTGCGGCGGGGCGAGATCGCCTGGGACGGCGTGGTCGACGAGACGCTGCGGCTGTACCCGTCGATCGCGACGCTGCCGCTGCGGTTCGCCGTGAGCGACCTGACGGTGGGCGACGTGACGATTCCCGCCGGGGACGCCATCATCACGACGTACGCGGCCGCCAACGTGGACCCGGCGCGGTACGGGCCGGACGCCGAGGCGTTCGACGCGGCGCGCGCGGCGGACGACCACCTGGCCTTCGGGATCGGGGTGCACCGCTGCATCGGCTCCCCGCTGGCCCGGATGGAGGCGCTGACGGCGCTGCCCGCGCTCTTCGACCGGTTCCCCGGGCTGCGGCTGGACGAGGCGGAGGAGCAGCTAAGGCAGGTGCCGTCGTTCATCGCGAGCGGTTGGCAGGAGATCCCGGTCCGGCTGCGGGGCTGACATCACCGCGGGGTGCGACCGGACCCCCGTCCCGGTCGTACCCCCGCGGCTCCTGAGAAAATTACGGGGCGGCGGGCGGCTTGGGAATCGTGCCGATGCCCGCTCACGGGTCCGCAGGACTCACCTGTGCACAGGTGAGTCCGGATGGCCCGATTCCGCCGGGTGCCCGCTTCCGTGCAGGTCGGGCAGGTCGAGGTCGCCGACGGCGACATGGGCGAGGACGACCTCGTAGAGGTCGCTGCCCGCGGCGAGCAGCTGGCGTTCGAGGACGGGTTCGGCGCTGCGGACGTGCTCACGCACGGTCTGCGCGTGGACGCCCAGCAGGTGGGCGGCCCGCTCGGCGTTGCCGCCGGCCGCGATCCAGGACCGCAGGGTGCCTCGCAGATCCCGGCCGTCGGTGTCGAGCCGGGCCAGCAGCTCCAGCGCCCAGGAGCGCAGCGCCGGCCCGGTGAGCAGCTCGCCGAGCCGCACCGGGGCCGCCGGGGCGACCGCGGGGTCCTCGGCGATGCCGAACCGGTGGTGGAGGGCGAGATGGACGACGGCCCGGACGGTGAGGTCGGAGAAGTCGGCGCCCAGCAGGGTCTCGACGCGCTCCATACGGGCGCGGACCGTGTTGCGGCTGACGCCGAGCACCTTCGCCGCGCTGACGGCCGTGAACTCCAGTCCCAGCCGGGTGGTGGCGAGGAGTTCGGCGCGGGTGTGGTGCGGCAGGGTGTCCAGGGGGCGCAGCAGGCGGGTCGTCCAGGTGCGCAGCACGTCGGGGTCCATCAGCCGCTCGGGGTGGGTGCGCTCGGCGTAGGCGGCCGTCCGGTCGGGGCGGAAGCGGGCCACGGCCAGGGCGCTGACGGCCTGTCCGTAGGCGGTGGCGGTGCTCGCGAGGCTCTGCCGGGCGCTGCCGCCGAGGAACGCCCCGAAGCGGCCGCCGCACAGGGCGCGCAGCTCGGGCCCGACGGCGTCGTCCGGGATGACGACGATGACATGCCCGTCCATGGCGGGACAGCGGACGACGAGGGCCTCCTCGTGGGTCGCCGCGAGACAGGCCTCGGCGAGGCCGTCGCGTTCCTCGGGGCTGCTCTCGACGACGTACACGCAGGCGGTTTCGGTGTCGAGGAGGCGGGGCCACAGACCGGCGGCGACCCGGCGGGCGGCGACGACGTCCTCGACCATGAGCAGCTGCAGGATGGCCAGCCGGAGGTCGGCGGAGGCGCGGGCCAGACGGTGTCCGGTGGCCGTGCTCTCCTGCGCCCGCAGGAGGACTTCGAGGACGTTCACGGTCTGCGTGACGATGTCGGAGGCGCGTCGGTCGAAGGGGCTCGTCCGGCTCACCGTGAGCACTCCGACCGGTGCGGGCCCCGGGAGTTCAACCCGGATCAGGCGCACGTAGCGGCCCTCGCCCTCCCAGGCGGCGGAGGCGAGGCGGCCGTCGGCGATGTCCGCCGTCAGGGCCTCGTCGACGGGGGTGTGCGGTCCGACGACCAGGACGCCGTGGCCGTTGCGCAGGGAGACGGAGGCCTCGACGGCCGCCGACAGCCACTCGACGAGCCTCGGGACATCGCGCCCGGTGGGGCGCAGATGCTCGAGGAGCGCCTGGGCCCATCCCGGTCGGGCGTCGTCCGGCGCGCCCGAGCGGAGGTTGTCGTCGTCCCGGCCGGCCATGTCGGCGCTCTCCTCGTCGTTCACGGCCCGCGGGCCGAACCAGTCATATCGGTCGGCGACGTTACCTCACCCGCGCCGAACGGGCCGGGCGGGCGGTGCGGCGGCCCTGCGGGGGCCCGCGCCGCGCGGACGGCATAAGCTCAGCCAATGGCGAAGTACTACGACGTGCACCCCGACAACCCCCAGCCGCGCACCATCTCCCAGGTCGCGGCCGCCATCCGGTCGGACGCGCTGATCGCGTACCCGACGGATTCCTGCTACGCGCTGGGATGCCGCCTCGGCAGCAAGGACGGCATCGACCGGATCCGGGCCATCCGCGAACTGGACGACCGGCACCACTTCACCCTCGTGTGTCAGGACTTCGCGCAGCTCGGCCAGTTCGTCCGGGTGGACAAGGACGTGTTCCGGGCGATCAAGGCATCGACGCCCGGCAGCTACACCTTCATCCTCCCGGCGACGAAGGAGGTGCCGCGCATGCTCCAGCATCCGAAGAAGAAGACGGTGGGCGTGCGCATCCCGGACCATGTGGTCACCCAGGCGCTGCTCGCCGAGCTCGGCGACCCGCTGCTGTCCAGCACCCTGCTGCTGCCGGGCGAGGACGAGCCGATGACCCAGGGCTGGGAGATCAAGGACCGGCTCGACCACGTGGTGGACGGCGTGCTCGACTCCGGCGAGTGCGGCACCGAGCCGACGACCGTGATCGACTTCTCCGAAGGCGAGGCCGAGATCGTCCGGTACGGGGCGGGAGACGCCTCCCGGTTCGAGTAGCGGCCCCGGGACGGGGGCGCTCGGGGGCGGATGGATGGCGCGTGCAACGATGGCGCTGCCCGGCCTCGCCGGGCCGAACGCACGCTCGTCGCCGTGCACCGCGCTGAGGAGCCCCCCATGACCTCCGTACAGGGAACAGCACTGGACATCCCCACCGAGGACGGCGTGGCCGACGCCTATCTGGCGCACCCCGCCGACGGTGTTCCCCGCCCTGGCGTCCTGCTCTACCAGGACGCGTTCGGTCTGCGTCCGCAGCTGCGGGAGATGGCCGACCGGCTCGCCGCGTCCGGCTACGCGGTGCTGGTGCCCAACCTCTTCTACCGTCACGGACGCGCTCCCGTCATGGAGTTGCCCGCGTTCATCGACCCGGCCGCGCGGCCGGAGATCTTCGAGACGCTGTACCCGCTCGTGCTGGCCCTCACTCCCGAGCTGATCGTCCGGGACGCGGACGCGTATCTGCGCTGGATGGGGCAGAGCCCGCTGGTCGCGGACGGCCCGGTCGCGGTGACCGGCTACTGCATGGGCGCCCGGCTCGTGCTGCCGACGGCCGGGGCGTATCCGGACCGGGTCGCGGCGGCCGCGGGCTTCCACGGCAGCCGTCTGGTGACCGACACGCCGGACAGCCCTCATCTGGCCGCCGCAGGCGTCACGGCCGAGGTCTACTTCGGCCACGCGGACGACGACCCGGGGCTGCCGCCCGAGCAGATGGCGCAGTTCGAGGAGGCTCTCACCGCGGCCGGGGTGCGGCACACCTGCGAGGTCTACGCCGGGGCTCCGCACGGTTACACGCAGGCCGACACGTCGTCGTACGACGAGAAGGCCTCGGAGCGGCACTGGGCCGCACTGCTGGATCTGCTGAAGCGGACCCTGTAAGTCCCCGCGCTCACCGGGGCGCCCGTGGCCGGGACGGGCCGCGGGCGTCCCTTTTTGCGCAACTTGTTGACATGAGCACAACCCGGTGCAACGTTGAGAGCGCTCTCAACATGGTACGGACCAACCCCACAGGCCTACCCGCACGGAGGTGGAGAGTGCTCGCAAGGACCGCCCTCAGACTGGTGGGAGCCGTCGCACTCGTCGGCGCGCTGCTCACCCTCGGCCCGCCGGCCGGGGCCACCGTTCCCGACACCGTCCCCCTGAAGATCACCAACAACTCGGGCCGCGCCGAACGGCTCTACGTCTACAACCTCGGCACCCTCCTCTCGACGGGACGGCAGGGCTGGGCGGACGCCGGCGGGGCCTTCCACGCCTGGCCGGCCGGGGGCACGCCCCCCACCCCGGCTCCCGACGCGTCGATCACCGGCCCCGCCGCCGGCCAGTCCGCCACGATCCGCATTCCCAAATTCTCCGGCCGGATCTACTTCTCGTACGGCCAGAAGCTGGACTTCAGGCTCACCACCGGCGGGCTGGTCCAGCCGGCCGTGCAGAACCCCGGCGACCCCAACCGGAACATCCTGTTCAACTGGTCGGAGTACACGCTCAACGACTCGGGGCTGTGGCTCAACAGCACCCAGGTCGACATGTTCTCCGCGCCCTACGCGGTGGGCGTGCAGCGCGCCGACGGCACCACGCTCAGCACCGGGCATCTCAAGCCGGGCGGCTACACCGGCTTCCTCAACGCCCTGCGCGGCCAGCCCGGTGGCTGGGCGAACCTGATTCAGACCCGCTCGGACGGCACGGTGCTGCGCGCCCTCTCCCCCTTGTACGGGGTGGAGACCGGGGCGCTCCCGGCGAACGTCATGGACGACTACGTCAACCGCGTGTGGCAGAAGTACGCGACGGCGACGCTGACCGTGACGCCCTTCGCCGACCAGCCGGGCACGCGTTACCACGGCCGGGTCTCGGGCGGGGTCATGAACTTCACCAACGCCTCCGGAGCCGTCGTCACCAGCTTCCGGAAGCCGGACGCGTCCAGCGTCTTCGGCTGTCACCGGCTGCTGGACGCGCCCAACGACGCCGTGCGCGGGCCGATCTCACGGACCCTGTGCGCGGGCTTCAACCGGTCCACGCTGCTGGTCAACCCCAACCAGCCCGACGCCACGGCGGCCGACTTCTACCAGGACGCCGTGACCAACCACTACGCGCGCAAGATCCATGCGCAGATGGCCGACGGGAAGGCGTACGCGTTCGCCTTCGACGACGTCGGCCACCAGGAGTCGCTCGTCCACGACGGCTCGCCGCGCCAGGCCTACCTGACGCTCGACCCGTTGAGCTGAGCGGACCGGACGACGTCCCGCCCACGCAGGGAGCACGTGGGCGGGACGTCGTCGTCGCAGGGGCGGATCAGCCGGTGGTGACGGCGGTGTCGTCCACGACGAAGCTGGTCTGCAGGGAGGAGTCCTCGACGCCGGAGAACTTCAGCGTCACGGTGGAGCCCGCGAAGGAGCCGAGGCTGAGGGACTTCTGCACGTAGCCGGAGGCCGCGTTGAGGTTGGAGTACGTGGCCAGCGTGGTCGAACCGGCGCTGACCGTCAGCTTGTCGTACTGAGTGCTGGTGGTGGTCTCGGCCGTGTCGACGTGCAGGTAGAAGGTGAAGGTGGTGTTGGTGCAGCCGCTCGGGATCGTCACCGACTGCGAGAGCGTGTCGGTGTGGGTCGACCCGTAGCCGTCGAGCCACGCCTTGTACGAGCCGGTGCGGGCGGCCTGGCTGCTGGAGTTGGTGATGACGCCGCTGGAGGCCGTCCAGGTCGCGTTGCCCGACTCGAAGCCCGCGTTGCCCAGCAGTTGCGTGGCGGTGCAGCCGCCGCCGGTGGCGCTGACCGTCCAGGTGAAGGCCGCGGTGCCGGTCGCGCCGGTGGCGTCGGTCACCGTCACGGTGGTGCTCGAGGAGCCGGCCGTGGTCGGCGTGCCGGAGATCAGGCCGGTCGAGGAGTTGATCGACAGGCCGGCGGGCAGTCCGGTCGCCGCGTACGTCAGGGAGCCGCTGTTGGTGCTGCTCGCCGAGACCTGCAGACTCACCGCGGTGCCGACCTTGGCGGTCTGGCTGCCCGGGTTGGTGACCGAGACGCCGGTCGACGGGACCGTGATGTGGCCGCCGACGTTGATGCCGGCGAACGCGTTGCCCACCCCCGCGTACTGGGTGGAACCGGAGCCGTACAGCGCCGCGGCCGCGTTCAGGGCGGCGGTGCGGGCGCCCGCGTAGTTGGTGCTGGACGTCATGTACGTCGTCAGCGCCTTGTACCAGATCTGGAGCGCGGCGGCCCGGCCGATGCCGGCGACGGCCACGCCGTCGGAGGTCGTGCTGTTGTAGGTGACGCCGTTGATGGTCTTCGTGCCGCTGCCCTCGGAGAGCAGGTAGAACATGTGGTTCGCCGGGCCCGAGGAGTAGTGCACGTCGAGGTTGCCGACGCCGGAGTACCAGCTGTCGGCGGAGCCGCCGTCCTTGCTGGGCTTGTCCATGTAACGCAGCGGGGTGCCGTCGCCGTTGATGTCGATCTTCTCGCCGATGAGGTAGTCGCCCACGTCGGAGGAGTTGTTGGCGTAGAACTCCACGCCGGTGCCGAAGATGTCGGAGGTGGCCTCGTTCAGACCGCCGGGCTCACCGGAGTAGTTCAGGCCCGCGGTGTTCGAGGTGACGCCGTGGCTCATCTCGTGGCCGGCCACGTCCAGCGAGGTCAGCGCGTGGGTGCTGCCGGAGCCGTCGCCGTACGTCATGCAGAAGCAGTCGTCGTCCCAGAAGGCGTTGACGTACGCCGTGCTGTAGTGGACGCGGGAGTAGGCGGCGACGCCGTCGTTCTTGATGCCGCTGCGCCCGAAGGTGTTCTTGTAGAAGTCCCACGTCACCTGCGCGCCGTAGTGGGCGTCGACGCCGGCGGTCTGCGTGTTGGAGCCCGAGCCGGTGCCCCAGGTGTCGTCGGCGTCCGTCATCAGGGTGCCGGTGCCCGACGTGCCGTTGTTGAGGCTGTACGTCTTGTGCGTGCCGCGCGTGGTGTCGTTCAGCTGGTACGTCGAGCCGGACAGCGTGGTGCCGATGGAGACGGTGCCGCTGTACTGGCTGTTGCCGGTGCCGGTCTCGACGCCCTCGAACTGGGCGAGCTTCGCTCCGGTGGCGGCGTCGGTGACGACGTGCAGCTTGCTCGGGGTGCCGTCGTCCTGGAGGCCGCTGACCACGGTCTCCCAGGCGAGCTTCGGCGTGCCCTCGCCGGCCCAGATCACCTTGCGGACGCGCTGCGCCGCCGGGGCCTTCGCGTCGAGCGCCTTGGCGGCCGCCAGAGCCTTGGTCTGCGCGGCGGCCTTGCTGTACGTCGCGGTCGTGGACCGGACGGAGACGGTGCGGCGGTTGTTGTTGAAGGTCGTGCTCACCGTGCCGGCGGCCAGCGAGGCCGGGGGCGTGTGCACGACGAGGTCGCCGCCGAGGACGGGCAGACCGGCGAAGGTGCGCTCGTAGCGCGTGTGCACCGTGCCGTCGTTGTCCTTGACGACGTCCTTGACGACCAGTTTCTCCTGGGCTCCGAGGCCGAGCGTCTCGGCCGTCTGCTGCGTCCTCGCCTCGGCGCCCTTGATCAGCGTGGCGCGCTGGGCGGGCGTCAGGTCGGCCGGCAGGCCGCCGGTGCGTACGGGAGTGGGGTGGGGGGCTGCCGGCTTCGCGGCGGCCGGGACCGTCGAGACGCCGACGGCCAGGAGGGCGGCGGTGGAGAGCAGGGCCGCTCCGACCGCGGTCCGCTTGCGGGGGTAGGGTCTCACTCGTTCTCCTACTGCGGCGGCCGTGGGGACGGCCGGTGACAGACCGGACAGACGGGTGTGCTGTCCGGGACGAGCCGAGCTGTGCGGGACCGTGCACCGGTGAGGGCAACGTCCGCCGGCGTGCGGCGGTGGCCAGGAGAATGACAGGCTTGTCGGTGGCATGTCATCCACGGAGGAGCGGTTCAAGGGTTAACCCTCGGTGCCCGGGCGCCTCAGGGCGTCCCGGCCCCGAAAGACTGTGAACGACCTGTGTGTTCGCCGGGGAGACACCTCCACAGCCGGGGAAGGGTCGGAGCGGCACGGCGGCGGTGCGGGCGGTCCGACCGCGACCGTGCGGACGGTCGAGTGCGGGCGTGCGGCGGTCGACCGCGGGCGTGCGGCGGCAGCGGCCCTCCGCCCGGCGGGCTCGACACCGACTTGCCGGAAACGCTTGCGTCCACCGACGCCGAGCCCGTAGACATTCCTCCACGAACGTCCGTCACTCTGGGGGGAGTTGGCGATGGAAGGCACCATCGACGGATTCCGGTACGGGGCGGTGACCCCGGTGGCCGCCTTTGTGATGGCCTGCCTGGGCGGAGCCCTGGGACTGCGCTGCATCGTGCGGACGCTGCTCAACCCCGGTGCACTGAAGTCCGGTTGGCTCGCGCTGGGTGCCGCGTCGATCGGCTGCGGCATCTGGACGATGCACTTCATCGCCATGATCGGCTTCCAGGTGGTGCAGACCCGGGTCGGCTACGACGTCGGTCTGACGGTCCTCAGCCTCGCCGTGGCGGTCGTGGTGGTCGGCGTCGGCGTGTTCATCGTGGGCTACCGCGGCGCCGGACGCGCGGCGTTGTCACTCGCGGGCGCCGTCACCGGACTCGGGGTCGCCGCCATGCACTACCTGGGCATGGCGGCCGTGCAGCTCAACGGGGAGGTGTCGTACGCCCCGCTCACCGTGGCGCTCTCGGTGGTGATCGCCGTGGTCGCCGCGACCGCCGCCCTGTGGGCCGCCGTCACCGTCCGCGGATTCCTCGCCAGCCTGGGCGCCAGTCTGGTGATGGGCCTGGCCGTCTCGGGCATGCACTACACGGCCATGGCCGCGGTCAGCGTCCACGTGCACGACGACACGGCGTCCTGGAACGGCGACACGGCGACCTCGCTGCTGCTGCCGATGCTCATCGGGCCGATGATCTTCCTATTGCTGGCCGGTGTGGTGGTGATGTTCGATCCGCTGCTCGTGCTGGGCGACGGCGACTGGAACCGGACCGGCCGGGCGGACCGGACCGGGCCGCCCTCGGAAGCGGCCGAACGCCCCGCGACCGTCCGATCGTGGAGCCGTGAGTGAGCGATCGCCCACGCCCGTCGCGCACGACGTCGTCGCCGGTCACCCGACTGCCGCCGCCCGATGGGGCATTGCTACGGTGCACCGGTGTCTGACTCCTCACGCGATACCGCCGAAGGCGCCGGCTGGGGCGGCGCCGACCAAGGCGCGTACCGCCGGCTCATGCCGGGCCGGGTCGAGAAGATCTCGTGGCTGAACCCCCGTCTCCTGTGGGCCGCCCGCAACGGGGTGCTCGCCTCCTGGTTCGGCGATCCCACGGGCCGTACCCGCAGCCGTCTGGTGGCGCAGCGCACGGCGGCCGGCGCACCCGCCGACAAGGTGATCCGGCGCGAGGACGCGGACCGTTTCTCCTTCATGGTGATCGGCGACACGGGTGAGGGCGACGAGCCCCAGTACGCCGTGGTGCCGGGCTTCCTGAGGGTGAGTCGGGGCACCGCCTTCACGGTCCTGGCCAGTGACGTCATCTACCCCGTCGGCAGCGCCGACGACTACGGCCCCAAGTTCTTCCGCCCCTACCGCGACTACCGGGCGCCGGTGTACGCGATACCGGGCAACCACGACTGGTACGAGGACCTCGGCGCGTTCATGCGGGTCTTCTGCGGCGACGCGCCGGCCCTGCCCCCCGAGCCCGCCGCGCGTCCCCTCACCCGCGCGTGGCTGCGCTCCCTGCTGTGGCACCGGCCTCGTGCGCACGACGGCCGGCGGCTCGCCGAGGCCCGCGCCCTGCGGTCAGGGACGGACCAGCAGGCCGTCCAGCCCGGGCCGTACTGGGCGATCGACGCGGGCCCCGTGCGGATCGTCGGCATCGACACCGGACTCCTCGGCGTCCTCGACGCCGAACAGGGCGCGTGGCTGCGCGAGGTGTCCCGGGGCCCGCGGCCGAAGATCCTCGTCACGGGCTCGCCCCTGTACGTCGACGGCGAGCACCACCCGTGCCCCGTCGAAGGGGGCGGCACCGTCGACGACATCGTGAGCGCGCCCGAGCACCGCTACGTGGCCGCGATAGGCGGCGACATCCACAACTACCAGCGCTATCCGGTGCGTCTGGCGGACGGCCGGACCCTGCAGTACGTCGTCGCCGGCGGCGGGGGCGCCTTCATGCACGCCACGCACACCATCCCGCGGGTGTCCGTGGCCGGCGTCACCGAGCAGGACTTCCGCTGCTATCCGCTGCGCGGCGACTCCCTGGCCTTCTACAGCAGGCTCTACGGCCGGCGGCTGCGGCTGCGGCGCTTCTTCGCCCTCAGCGAGGAGCAGGCCCAGGCGGTCGTCGCCGAACGGCTGGGCATCCCGCCGACGCGCACGCCGGGTCCGCAGGTCCGGGTGACGCGCCGCATCCGGCTGCTGGCCGGCCTGCTGGGGACGGGCAGCCGCCCGGAACGCCGCAGGAGGTTCCGGCTTCCGGTGCGCAAGATCTACACGCAGTTGTTCTCGCCGAGCTCGGTGTCGTACAGCCCGCCGTTCTTCAAGTGCTTCCTGCGGCTGGACGTCACACCGGAGTCGGTGCGGCTGCGCTGTTTCGCGGCCACCGGCAACCTCGCGCAGGAACTGCACCCGCCGGTCGAGGACGAGGTCACGATCCCTCTGTTCTGAGGCCGCCTGCGACAATCGGCGCCACACCGCTGAACGGCCGCACGCGCCGTCGGACCATGGAGGATCCTCGTGTCGTCCACCTCTCGCCCCTTGCGCAAGCTGGGCTTCCTCACCATCGGGCTGTTCGACGGGGACGACCCGGGCCGGGGTCACGAGACCACGCTCGAGATCATCGAACTCGGCGAGCGCCTCGGCTTCGACAGTGCGTGGGTGCGTCACCGGCACCTGCAGTACGGCATCTCCTCCCCCGTCGCCGTCCTGGCGGCGGCATCGCAGCGCACCCGGCGCATCGAACTCGGCACCGCGGTCATCCCGCTGGGCTGGGAGAATCCGCTGCGCCTCGCGGAGGACCTGGCCACCGTCGACGTCCTCTCCGCGGGCCGTCTCAACCCGGGCGTGAGCGTGGGCCCTCCGATGCACTACGAGCAGGTCAAGGAGGCCCTGTACCCCGGCACGTCGGACGCGGAGGACTTCGGCCACGAGCGGGTGCGGCGACTGCTGGACTTCGTGCGCGGCAAACCGGCCACCGACTTCAGCGGGGTGGAGGGCTTCGAGGTGTTCTCCGACCGGGTGCAGCCGCAGTCCCCCGGCCTGGGCCGCCGACTGTGGTACGGCGGCGGCAGCCTCGGTTCGGCGCGGTGGGCCGGCGAGCACGGCATGAACTTCCTCACCAGCAGCGTGGTGAAGGCCGAGGGGCTCGACGGCACGCGGGACTTCGCCGAGATCCAGCTCTCCCACGTACAGGCCTTCCGCGCCGCCCATCCCGACGGCGCGGCGGCCCGTGTCTCGCAGGGGCTCGTGGTCATCCCCACCGACTCCGCCTCCCCCGAACAACGCGCGAGGTACGAGGAGTTCGCGGCGAAGAGGCTCCCCCGTACGACTTCCCCGCAGGGCCCGGCCCGGCTGCTCTTCGCCCCGGACCTGGTGGGCTCGTCGGACGAGATCGCCGAACGGCTGCACGCCCACGCCGCGTTCCGCGAGATCGACGAGGTGGCCTTCGCCCTGCCGTTCACCTTCGGGCACGAGGACTACGTGCAGATCCTGACCGACATGGCGACGAAGCTCGGTCCGGCGCTCGGATGGCGGCCCGGCGGCGGAGCCTGAGGGGCCTCACCAGCGGCCCGGCTCGGTGCCCGTCACCGCCTCGGACGGCCGGCCGTCCACCCCGACGGGCACCTCCCCGGTGAGCATCACCCGGTGCATGGTGCGGGGGAAGTCCAGGTGCGCGGTGTCGCCCGGCGCGAGGTGGATGGTGGCGCGGTTGTCCCAGAAGGCCACGCTGCCCGGTTCCCAGCGGAAGCGGACCGTGTACTCGGGCCGCGTCGCCTCCTCCAGCAGCATGTCCAGGATCGCCCGGCTCTCCGCGCGGGAGAGGCCGGTGATCTGCTCGAGGTAGTAGCCGTTGACGTACAGCACGCGCTCGCCGGTCTCCGGGTGCACGCGTACCAGAGGGTGTACCGAGGCGACCTGGTGGTCAAGGAGGTGGCGGACGTAGGCGTCGTCGCCGGGACGGGGCTGGTAACCCACGCCGAGCCGGTGCTCGGCGCGCAGCCCGGCCACGAACTCCCGTACCGGCGCGGAGAGTCCGGCGTAGGCCGCCGCCAGGTTGGACCAGGTGGTGTCACCGCCGTAGGGCGGCACGGTCTCGGCGCGCAGGATCGTCGCGGCGGGCGGGTCGACGCGGGCGCCGTGGTCGCAGTGCCAGCCGCGCAGCAGGGTGTGGCGTCGGCGGCGGAGCCACTCCTCGTGCTCCATGCCGAACCTGCCGCCCAGTTCGAGGCGGTCGGCGGTCGTCTCGATCTCCGGGAAGTCCGGCGGTGAGGCGCTGCCGCGCCGGCCCGGCACGACGGGTTCACCGAACCGTCGGGCGAACGCGACATGCGCCGCGTGGTCGAGGCGCTGCTCGCGGAAGAACACCACCTTCCAGCGCAGCACGGCCGCCCGGATCACGGCGACCTGCGCGTCGTCGAGGCCTGCGGCCAGGTCGACGCCGTCGATCTCGGCACCGATGTGCCCGGCGACGGGTCGCACCCGTACGCCGGCCGCCCGCGCGGCCTCGTCGCCCGTCCGGCTGTCGAAGTCCGTGGTCATGCCGCTCCCCTCGTCGTCGGACAACACTCGGGAAAGATCGTGACAGCCTTACGGCGGCATGGCGACAGTGCCCCGGGCCCCGGCTGACACCGGGGCGCACACCACGGGAAGCGAGGCGGGAGCGGCGTACGCCCCGGGGCGGGGCGGGAGCGGCGTGAGCGGGGCGGCGCGGCAGCCGCGCGGGCCGGGCGACGCCGGAGCCACGCAGGCCGGGCGACGCCGGAGCCGCGCGGGCGGGGTGCGGAGGCCGGGACGGGACGGCTCCGGGGATCGACCCGGCCCCGTCCCCGGGGCTGGGGGAGCACGTACGCACCGCGCAGTCGTGGAGCGGCCGGAGGCCGGATGCCCACCGCGTCAGCCGGGGTCGAGCGACTGCTCCGCCCAGATCGTCTTGCCCCGGTCGGTCTGCCGGCTGCCCCAGCGCTGGGTGAGCTGCGCGACGAGCAGCAGGCCGCGGCCGCCCTCGTCGAAGGCGTGGGCGCGGCGCAGATGGGGCGAGGTGGAGCTGCCGTCGGAGACCTCGCAGATGAGGCTGCGGTCGCGGATCAGACGCAGCCGGATGGGCGGGGCGCCGTAGCGGATGGCGTTGGTGACGAGTTCGCTGACCACGAGTTCGGTGACGAAGGCGGCGTCCTCCAGACCCCAGGCGGCCAGTTGCCGGGTGGCCGCCTGCCGGGTCTCGGCCACATGCACGGGGTCGGGGTCGACGTCCCAGGTCGCGACCCGGTCGGCGCCGAGGGCGCGGGTCCGGGCGAGCAGCAGGGCGACGTCGTCGCCGGGCTCCTCCGGCAGGACCGCCTTCAGCACACTGTCGCAGAGCGCGTCGAGCGAGGCGGTCGGCGCGGTCAGGGCGCTGCACAGTTCAGCGGTGGCACGGTCCACGTCGCGGTCGCGGCCCTCGATCAGACCGTCCGTGTAGAGGGCGACGACGGAACCCTCGGGCAGTTCGAGCTCGACGGCCTCGAAGGGCAGGCCGCCCACGCCGAGTGGAGGACCGGGCGTCATGGGGACCGGTCGCGTGCTGCCGTCGGGCAGGACGACGGCGGGTGCGGGGTGGCCGGCGGCGGCAGCGGTGAGACGGCGGCTGACAGGGTCGTAGACGGCGTAGAGGCAGGTGGCGCCGAGCTCGGCGACATCGTCGCCGCCCTCGTCGTAGGCCGCCAGGTGGGTGACGAGGTCGTCGAGGTGCGTGAGCAGTTCGTCGGGCGGCAGATCCACGTCGGCCAGGGTGCGCACGGCCATGCAGAGCCGTCCCATGGTCGCCGACGAAGGAATGCCGTGGCCGACGACGTCGCCCACGACCAGGGCGACCCGGCTGCCGGACAGCGGGATGACGTCGAACCAGTCGCCGCCGATGCCGGCCGTGGACCCGCTGGGCAGATAGCGGTGGGCCACCTCGACGGCGGCCTGCCCGGGCAGGCCGCGGGGCAGCAGGCTGTGCTGGAGGGCGAGGGCGGTGGTGCGTTCGCGGGCGAAGCGGCGGGCGTTGTCGACGCAGACCGCGGCCCGGCTGGCGAGCTCCTCGGCGAAGACGGCGTCGTCGTCCTCGTAGTCGTCGGGATGCGCGATGCGGACGCCGACCAGGACGCCCAGGGTGGTGCCCCGGGCCCGCAGGGGCACCGAGATCACCGAGTGGACCCCGCTGCGGAAGCGGCTGCCCGCGGGAGCGCGCGCGTTGCGTTCGACGAGCCAGAGCATGAAATCGGGCTCGCCCGCCTGGATGCGGACGGCACGCCCCTCCCGGAGGGCTCGGGCGGGCGGGCTGAAGGGCGGATGGACGTCGGTGTCGCCCAGCCGGACGGCCGCCTCGGGGGTGCCCTCGTGGGCGGAGCCGTGTGCGACCCGGCGCAGCACGACCTCGCCGGTCGGGACGGGCGGCGGCTCGTCGACGCCCAGCACCCAGTCCAGCAGGTCGACGCTGACGAAGTCGGCGAACCGCGGGACGAGGAGCTCGACCACCTCCTCGGCGGTGCGCACCACGTCGAGGGTCGTCCCGATGGAGGCCGCGGCCTCGTTCAGCAGGGTCAGCCGCTGGCGGGCGAGGTACTGCTCGGTGCTGTCGAACGCGGCCAGGGCGACTCCGGCGACCGCTCCGGAGGTGTCCCGCACGGGCCACATCTCGGTGGTCCAGGCGTGCTCGCGATTGAGGGAAGGGGCCCCGGTGAAGCTCTCGTAGCGGATCGGGCGGCCGGTCTCGGCGACGTGGCGCAGGTGCCAGTTGAATCCCCGGCTGTGCTCGGCCTCCTGGACGGTGTCGGGGAAGTGGCGGCCCAGCAGGACGTCCTCCGGGACGCCCATGACCTTGCAGGCGACCTCGTTCAGCCGCAGATAGTGCTGCTGGGCGTCGAAGACGGACATCGACATGGAGGCCTGCTGGAAGGCCTGCCCGGCCAGGGTCGGCTCCGGGGCGGCGGGCCGCTCGGCGCTGACCGTGTACCCGGCGCGCCGGCCGTCGGGGCCGATCACCGGGCAGGCCGTGACGGTGAGGGTGACGGGGTGGCCGTCGCGGTGGCGCACGACGACCGGGCCGGTCCACTGTCCGTCCGCCCGCCGCGGCAGGTCCTCGGCGAGCAGGTCGGCCGCCGTCCGGCCCACGGCCTCCTCGGCAGGATGGCCCGTCAGCAGACGAGCGCCCTCGCTCCAGGCCGCCACGACGCCGTCGGCATCGATGACCGCCGCAGCGACGACTTGCTCCATGTCGTCCAGAATGGTCCCTTTGGCCCGGCGCATCAACCGCGACGGGCCGGTGGGAGTACCCGGGGTCTTCCGCTCCGGGCCACGGCGCTTCCCCGGGCCGCCACCGGGCGACGGCGACCCCGCGCCCCGCCCGCCGGCCGGCCCGGCAGCCCTGTCAGGCCCGGCGGCGCAGCGCCTCGAGGGCGCGGTCCGCGTGGGTGTTCATGCGCAGTTCACTGCGCACGACCTCCAGGACGGTGCGGTCCTGCCCGATGACGTACGTGACCCGCTTGTTCGGCGCCAGCGAGAAGCCGCGCTTCACGCCGAACAGCTCCCGGACCGTCCCCTCCTCGTCGGACAGCAGCGGCATCCCGAGGGTGTGCCGGTCGGCGAACTCCTGCTGGCGCTCGACGGAGTCCCCGCTGACGCCGACGGGCCGCGCCCCGACGGCGGCGAACTCCGCGGCGAGGTCGCGGAAGTGGCAGGCCTCGGCGGTACAGCCCGGGGTCAGGGCGGCGGGGTAGAAGAAGAGGACGACCGGCCCGTCCGCGAGCAGGTCGGTCAGACTGCGCGGCGTGCCGGTCTCGTCCCGCAGGGCGAAGTCCTCGACCAGGTCGCCCGTCTCCGGAGCCTTGCTCATGCCCGTCCCTCCGTGCCGTTCGCGACGCTGCGGGCCCACATGACGAGGGGGGCCTGCAGAGGCAGGCGACCGACGGCGGCGGCCTTGAGCGCGGTGGGACGGTGCCGCCAGTCCCACGCCATCTTGACGTTGGCGGGGAAGACGCCGACGAAGAACGCGGCCGTGGCCAGCGCCGCCGCCCTCCGGGTCCGCGGGAGGGCCACACCGGCCGCCAGCGCCAGCTCGGCGACGCCGCTCGCGTACGTCCAGGCCCTGGGGGAGCCGGGCAGCGCGCGCGGGACGGTCGCGTCGAAGGAGCGCGGCGCGGCGAAATGCGCGACGCCTGCGGTGGCCAGCAGGCCCGCCAGCAGCAGGGGTGAGCGTTCGGACCTGGACACGGTTCCTCCTCAGATGACCTGGCGGCCGACATTACTGGACGGTAGACGGGGGTCCGGCGGCGGGGTCGCCGCAGCGCGTCGCGCCAACTGGCCCCAGTGCGACCGTGGTTGCCGCCCCGGTGCGCGTGCCGCCCATCGCGGTGGGGCGACACGGCGCATCGGCCGTGGCTCGCCTCCCGGCCGGCTCCGGCCGTCCACCGCCGCGGGGCCGGCCGCCCGCCCCGGCGTCAGCCGTGGGGGGCCGTCGCGGACCGCTCGCCCTCCTCGTCGGCGGCGTGGGCGAGGAAGTCGTCGACCATCCGGTCGAAGAGGGCGGCGAGGCGCCCCAGATCCTCCCGGTCCCAGCCGTTCAGCGCCTGCTGCAATCCCCGGGCGCCGGCCTCGCGGGCGCGGTCCACGGCGTCGCGGCCGGGGCCGGTGAGCTGGATCCGCTGGGCGCGGCGGTCGTCGGGGTCCGGAGCCCGGGTGACGTATCCGGCCTTCTGGAGCTGCTGCACGGTGCGGGTCACGTGAGAGGCCTCGACGCCCAGGCGCTGGGCCAGCTCCCCCGGCCGCTGCGGCTCCGAGTCGGCGACCTGCCGCAGCAGGGCCATCGCCGCACGGTCCAGGGGGATGCCCGCGATCGCCATGAGCCGCTCGTGCATGCGGGCTCGGGTGCTCAGATAGGTGACGCGAGTGAGCGCACGCTCGATCTCGATCACCTCCGGGGACACGGCGGAGGGCAGCGGGAGCGGCTCGGTGGACATGCACCCACGTTACCATCTTGTTGCGTAACTCAAGTAAATGACCGCGCAGCGCCGATCAGGCGAAACGGGCGTGCCTTTCGCGTGCGGCGGTCCGTGCGCGTCCAGAACTCACCCGTGACCCTCCCCCGCATCGCCCCCATGCTCGCCACCCCGGGCCGGCTGCCGCCCGCCGCCCAGGACGCCCGGTGGGCCTACGAGACCAAGCAGGACGGCCAGCGGGCCGTGGTGTACCTCGCCGGCGACGGGAGCGTCGTCCTGCGGGCCCGGTCGGGCGAGGACATCACCGGGGCGTACCCGGAGCTGTGGCCGCTGGGCGAGGCGCTCGGCCGCACGCCCGCCGTGCTGGACGGGGAGGTGCTCGCCCTGGACGACGAGGGCCGCGCCGACTTCCAGTCGCTGCAGTCCCGCATGGGGCTGGTGCGAGCGCCGGGAAAGGCCGCGCGGCTCGCCGCGACGGCGCCCGTGCACCTCGTCCTGTTCGATGTGCTGCATCTCGGCAAGCACTCGCTGCTGACCCTGCCCTACACGCGGCGCCGAGCCCGGCTCGAGGCGCTCGCGCTGACCGGCCCCCGCTGGTCGACGCCCGGCGCGCTGGTCGGTCACGGGCGCGAGGCGCTGGAGGCGACCCGGGCGCACGGCCTCGAGGGGCTGGTGTGCAAGCGGCTGGACTCCCGGTACGAGCCCGGCGTGCGCTCCCGGTCCTGGATCAAGATCCGGAACATGCGCGTCGCGGACGTCCTCGTGGGCGGCTGGCTCCCCGGCAAGGGCCGGCTGACCGGACTGCCCGGCGCCGTCCTCGTCGGGCAGCGCGCCGCGACGGGGCTGCGCTACGTGGGCGGGGTGGGCACCGGCTGGAGCGAGGCCGAGCGCACGGAACTCGCCGCGCTGCTGCGGGCCGCCGAGACCGGCGTCTGCCCGTTCGACGCCGTGCCGCCGGCGCCGGGCGCGCACTGGGTCGTGCCCCGGCTGGTCGGCGAGGTCCGCTACAGCACCCGCACCCGCGCCGGGCTGCTGCGCCAGCCGTCCTGGCTGAAGCTGCGACCGGACCTGACGCCGGAGGAGTCGGCGGCCGACCTTCCGGACACTTCCACCTGACCCCGGCAGAGCGCAGGCGGGGGTGAACGGCCGCCGTCCGTCGCGGACGCCGCCCTCGCCGTACGGCCGCGGGCCGTCCCGCACCACGGACCTCCTGCGGGCCTCTTGGCGCGGAAGCCGAAACCGAGGAAGCTGAACTCCCTTTTCCCCCACAGCCGTTCGGCTGCGCCCGCACACCGAGGGAGAACTCCGTGTCAGCACGCAGGTTCAAGGCCCACCGCAGGAGATGGCTCACCGGACTCGCCGGCGCCGCCGCACTCGTCCTCGCCGTCCCCGCCACCGCCTTCGCCGCCCCTCCCCCGGCCCTGCCGCAGAACGCCGAGGCCGACGAGCTGGCGTACCAGCCCGCCTTCGACTACGACACCGACGGGTGCTACTCCACCGCCGCGATCGGCCCGGACGGCACGATCAACGGTGGGCTGAAGCCGACGGGGGCCCTCAACGGCAACTGCCGCGACGCGTCTGACCTCGCCTCCACCAACACGTACTCGCGCTACAAGTGCAACAACGGCTGGTGCGCCTACCTCTACGGTCTGTACTTCGAGAAGGACCAGGCCATCCCGGGCATCAGCCTCGGCGGGCACCGGCACGACTGGGAACACGTCGTGGTCTGGGTGCAGAACGGCCGGGTCCAGTACGTCTCGACGTCCAACCACGGCTCGTTCACCGTGCACCCGGCGTCCTCGGTCCGCTTCGAGGGCGCCCACGCGAAGGTCGTCTACCACAAGGACGGCATCACCACGCACTGCTTCCGGATCGCCGGCCCCGGCGACGAACCGCCGGAGAACCACCGGGGCGTCTGGCAGTACCCGCCGCTGGTCGGCTGGAACGGCTATCCGGCGGGCCTGCGGGACAAGCTGGTCTCCTACGACTTCGGCAGCGCCCACTTCGGCCTGCGGGACGACAGCTTCGCCGGCCACCTGGCGAAGGCGCTGCCCTCCGGCGTCGCCTTCGACCCCAACGCATGACCGCACCGGCAGGGTTCGGCCCCGGATATGGCGTCCGGGGCCGTCCGGGCGGGCATGATGACCGGATGGATCTTCATGAGGAAATCCCCGCGGCGATACCCGCGCAGGCGCCGCACCGCCCCGCCCGGCATCCGATGAGGGCGGGCACGGCCGAGGGGGCGGTCAGGTGATCGCCGCCCGGGTGCGGCCCGCCGAACGGGCCGATCTGCCGCGGGTCGCCGAACTGATGGCCCAGCACGCCGAGTACGAGCGTGCCGACCCGCCCGCGCCCGGCCTCGCCCAGCGCCTGGCGGGACTTCTCTTCGATGCGGCGGCGCCCCGCCTGTGCTGTCTGGTCGCCGAACTTCCCGACGGCCGGATCGTCGGCTACGCCACCTGCGCGCCCGAACTCTCCACCTGGGAGGGCCGCGAATACCTGCACATGGACTGTCTCTTCCTGGCGCCCGACCACCGGGGTCTGGGCGTCGGCGCCCTGCTGATGGACGCGGTCGCGGCCGAGGCCCGAAACCGGGGACTGGCCGAGGTGCAGTGGCAGACGCCCGTCTGGAACGAGGGGGCGATCCGCTTCTACGCCCGGCGTGGAGCCCTCGGCGCGGACAAGCGGCGCTTCAGTCTGAAAGTGAGCCCTTGACACCCGGCGAAGACGCCGGGAGAAAGCGCGAGTTTAGCGGGGCATGAGTCGCGAGGGTCTATCGTGTCCCGCATGTCCGTTCCGGAACTGATCCGCATCGTCTCCCGCGACTCGCCCATGGCCCTGGCCCAAGTGGAGCGGGTACGCGCGGAGTTGACCACTCTGTACCCCGGTGTGCGCACCGAGGTCGTGCCCGTGAGGACGACCGGCGACAAGTGGATGGGAGACCTGTCCCAGGTCGAGGGGAAGGGCGCGTTCACCAAGGAGGTCGACGCCGCGCTGCTGGCGGGCGAGGCCGACCTCGCGGTGCACTGCGTCAAGGACGTCCCCGCCGACCGGCCGCTGCCCGCGGGCACGGTGTTCGCCGCGTTCCTGCGGCGCGACGACATCCGTGACGCCCTGATCCACCCCGGCGGCCTCACCCTGGACGAGCTGCCGGACGGGACGTGCGTCGGCACCTCGTCGGTGCGCCGGATCGCCCAGCTCGCCGCCACCCACCCGCACCTGGAGTGCGTGCCGTTCCGCGGCAACGCCAACCGGCGGCTGGAGAAGCTCGCCGCGGGCGAGGCGGACGCGCTGCTGCTCGCGGTGTCGGGCCTGGAGCGCATCGGCCGGCAGGACGTGATCAGCGAGGTGCTGTCGACGGAGACGATGATGCCGCCCATCGGCGCGGGCATCCTCGCCCTGCAGTGCCGCGAGGGCGACACGGACCTCATCGACGCGGTCAGCGCGCTGGGCGATCCTGCGACCCACCGGGAGGCCACGGCGGAACGCATGTTCCTGCATGTGCTCCAAGGCCACTGCAACAGTCCGATCGCGGGTTTCGCGCGGGTCGACCGCAGCGGTGAACTGTCCCTTCGGGCCTGTGTGTTCACACCGGACGGCAAGACCCGGCTGAACGCCCACGAGTGGGCGGGCCGGCTCGACCCGGCGACCCTCGGCACGTCGGTGGCGGTGGCGCTGCTGCGTCAGGGCGCCCGCGAGATCATCGACGGCATCCCGCACTGACCGCTCGGCCGCCCAAGAGCGCGCGGCGGCGACCGGCGCGGAGGGCGGCCGCCGTCAGGCGGTGCCCTCTTCGGCCTGGTCGCGCAGGAAGTTGCTGACCTGGCGGGCCAGGCTCTCGCGGGCCACGCCGGTCGCGACGCCGCCCGAGCCCTCCTGGAGTCCGATGCCCCCGCTCCACAGCCGGCGGTCGGCCCAGTCGTCGTCCACCCGCAGCTGGATCTGGACGTCGACCTGCTTCAGGGAGGCCTCGGCTCCCGCCGCGTACAGCACGGCGGTGGCCCGGCGCAGCGGGTAGACGTCGAAGCCCTCGATGAACTGCGAGTTGCGCCAGTCGATGAACGCGCTCTCGCCGTCCGGGCCGAGCCGCACGTCGATCTGACCGTCCTCGAGGTGGATCGTGGAGTGGCCGTCGCCGCGGTTCTCGACCGTCACCCGCAGACAGAAGTACGTCAGCCCCTCGGCTGCGTCGTCGCGCCCCCGCGGCGGCTCGCTCTGCTCCAGGCGGTGGACGCGGACCCGCAGACCGGCATGCTCGTCGTACTCCTGCCAGTCCCCGACCACGTTCGGCTCGTACACGGTGCACCTCTCGACTTCTACCGGCTGCTTCCTATCCGTGCGCCGATCGCACTGTCAAATGAGCGGAATGCGCTGTGGCCAGGGGCTTCACCCCCTTTGATCGCTGATCAAGCCGTGCGCAGGCACTATCCGCCGACGACACCCGAAAGGGCTTGCCGACGGCGTGCCGCACATCACTTCCCGGACAAGATCAGCGGGCCGGCCCGCCTTCGGCCTCCCGGACGCGAGGCCGAGCCCATGGACGCCCTGGCGCCGCCGAAGGCGGGCGTGAGCCCTGCGCAGGTGACGGCGAGCGCGGGGGGCCACCCGGTCGGCGGCGTCCGGACGGGCGACGCGCCGTCCCGCGAGCGGTGCGCGCCGCTCCCGCCATGCGCAGCAGCCCGACCTCGGTGCCCCGCGCAGCCGGGCACGGTCGGACCGGCCCGCAGCCGCCGTCCGGACACCTGCTGGACGCCGCCGGGCGCGCAGCACTCGGCGATGGGCGCGCAGCACTCGGAGAATAAGCAGCAAAGAGGACAAATCGGTTTCAAGGAACTCGAACGGGGGAAACTACGGGTAAGTGCTTCGGACAGGAGGCACGTCCGTGGGACCCGCCGCAGCGGCCGGCCCCGGGTGTGCCCGCATCCGTCCGAGTAGGCGATTCCCACGGTGTCCCCCTTTTCACCGGCATCCTGCCTGAGGGAGGTGCGCGTGATGCGCGCCACCGTTCGAACCAAGCAGCACCCCCATGACGACGCCCCGGACACGGGCGAGTCCTTCGCCCGACTCGCCGGTCTGCCCGAGGGGCCTGAGCGCCGGGCGCTCAGGGACGAACTGGTCGAACTCTGGCTACCTATGGCCGAGCGGATCGCCATCCGCTTCCGCGGCCGCGGCGAGGCGCTCGAGGACCTGTACCAGGTCGCGGCGCTGGGGCTCGTCAAGGCCGTCGACCACTACGACCCGGAGCGCGGTCGCGCCTTCGAGGCGTACGCGGTGCCCACGATCACCGGCGAGATCAAACGGCACTTCCGCGACCACATGTGGACACTGCACGTACCGCGCCGGGTCCAGGACCTGCGCAACCGGGTGCGGCACGCCGGCAAGGAGCTGTCCCAGACCATTCCCGGCCGCCCGCCGACGATCGCCGAGATCGCCGCACACGCCCAGCTGACCGAGGACGAGGTGCGCACCGGCGCCGAGGCGCTGGAGTGCTTCACCGCGCTGTCGCTGGAGGCCGAGCTGCCCGGCACCGACGGCTACGCCCTCGAGGACGCGCTCGGCGACCCCGACCCCGGCTACGACACGGTCGTCGACCGGGTGGCCGCGGCGCCCTGTCTGCGTGCCCTGCCGGAACGCGAACGGACCATCCTGTACCTGCGCTTTTTCGTGGGGATGACGCAGAGCCGCATCGCGGAGCAGCTCGGCATCTCCCAGATGCACGTCTCCCGCCTGCTCAGCGGCTGCTTCGAGCGGCTGCGCGAGGAGATCGGCGCCGAGAACGGCGACTGACGGCGGCGCGACGGCGGACCCGGCCGTTCCGGCCCCGCCGGGCGGAAAGAGCGTGTCTACCCCGGCGAGGGCGCCCGGGACCGGGGTGGGGCCGTGCCGGTCCAGGACGTCCTCCAGCTCGGCCCGGATGTCCGCGGGCAACTCTCCCCGGCGCCCCCACAGGAGGATCGGCTCGGCCACGCCGCGCAGCTTGACCTTGGTGTGCTGGGAGACCTGTCTCAGCACGGCCCGCCCCTCCTCGGGCGTCATCCGCCCCAGCGCCACGAGCACTGCGATGGCCTGGTCGACCACGGCGTGGGCGGAGACGGCCTCCTTGAGCTGCTCGGCCTCCTCCTGAAGCGCGAAGATCCGGGCCGTTTCGTCACGGGAGGTGCGCGGTACTCGTCCCCTCGTCCCATCGTGCCACCGCCGGCCCGCTCGGCAGGCGGCCCGGGCCGGGTCGGCCGGACACTGGTGGCAGATCCCGCCCGCCGGGAGACCCGCCCGCCGAGAGACCAGGAACGCGAGCGCCATGAACCGTCGTCCGACATCCGCCCCCGGCGCCCGGGGCGCCGTCTCCACGCACTCCGTGTTCGGCGCTCCCTGCTGGGTGAGCCTGACCAGCCGTGACCTCGAGGCCACCCAGGACTTCTACAGCGCCGTGCTGGGCTGGAAGTGGCTCCGCGGAACGCTGGGCGACCACTTCCGCACCGCTCTGGTCGGCGGTGTGCCGGTCGCGGGGATCGCGGCGGTCGCCTCGATGTGGCAGATGGCGGTCGCGTGGACGCCGTACTTCGCGGTGCCGAGCGCCGACGAGGCCGCCTCCCGGGCCCGCGAGCGGGGCGGGACGGTGGCCGTCGGGCCCATCTCGCTCCCGCCGGGCCGGGCGGCGCTGCTGGCCGACCGGGACGGCGCGACCTTCGGCATCTGGGAGGGCGAGCTGATCGGCAACTGGGAGGCGTGGCGGCAGGCGGCGCCCGCCTTCATCAGGCTGCACACCCGCGACGCCTTCGACTCCGCGATCTTCTACGGCGAGATCCTCGACTGGGCCACCGACCGCCCCGGCGCCTGCGAGGTCCACTACGAGTCCGGCGAGGTCTGGCTGCGCAACCGCGGCGACGTCGTCGCACGGATCGAGTCCGGCGCGCTGGAGGCGGCTCCGGACCCGACGATCCGCCCGCACTGGCAGGTCCACTTCGCCGTGGCGGACGTGTCGGCCTGCGCACGCGCCGCGGAGAAGCACGGCGGCTCGGTCCTGCTCGAGAACGCCGAGGAAGCGGTCCTGCGGGACCCGGACGGGGCCCAGTTCACGGTCACCTCGCGCCGCGAACGCTGAGCGCCCGCCCGGTCCCCCGGGTCCCGAAGTCCGCCACGGACGGCTAGGAACGGCGCGGCGGCCGGGTCAGCACGAGGAGGCTGCGGGACTCCAGCGTGATCTCCGCGCCCGCCTTGTACTCCGTCTCGTCCGGACCGCCGTCCGGCTCCGCGGTGTCGGCGCGCACCGTCCAGCGCTCGCCGTAGGCGGCGTCGGGCAGCCGGAAGGCGACCGGCTCCCAGTAGCCGTTGAACAGCAGCAGGAACGAGTCGTCCACGACGGGCCCGCCGCACGGGCCGGGTTCGGCGATGGCGTCGCCGTTGAGGAAGACGCCGACGCTGTGCGCGTCCGGGCGCAGCCAGTCGCGGTCCGTCATCTCGTCCGCGTCGGGCCGCAGCCACACCAGGTCGGGCAGCGGCTGCCCGACGTGGGTGACCGTCTCGCCGCGGAAGAAGCGCCGCCGCCGCAGCACCGGATGATCGGCGCGCAGGGCGATCAGCCGCCGGCAGAAGGCGGTGAGGGCGTGCTGTTCGTCGGACAACCGCCAGTCCGTCCAGGACACTTCGTTGTCCTGGCAGTAGGCGTTGTTGTTGCCGCCCTGGGTGCGGCCGAGCTCGTCGCCGTGGGAGAGCATCGGAATGCCCTGCGAGAGCAGCAGGGTGGCGAGCAGGTTGCGCTGCTGCCGGGCCCGCAGAGCGAGGACCTCCGGGCGCTCCGTGGGCCCCTCGACGCCGCAGTTCCAGGAGCGGTTGTCGCTCTCGCCGTCCCGGTTGTCCTCGCCGTTGGCCTCGTTGTGCTTGTCGTTGTACGAGACCAGGTCGCGCAGGGTGAACCCGTCGTGCGCGGTGACGAAGTTGACGCCGGCGCGGGGGCGGCGTCTGCTGGGGGCGTACAGGTCGGAGGAGCCGGTCAGGCGGGAGGCGAACTCGCCCAGCGAGCCGGGCTCGGCGCGCCAGAAGTCGCGTACGGCGTCACGGTAGCGGCCGTTCCACTCCGACCACAGGGGCGGGAAGTTGCCCACCTGGTAGCCGCCCTCGCCGACGTCCCACGGTTCGGCGATGAGTTTGACGCGGCTGATCACCGGGTCCTGCTGGATGAGGTCGAAGAACGCCGACAGCCGGTCCACCTCGTGGAACTGCCGGGCCAACGTGGCCGCGAGGTCGAAGCGGAAGCCGTCGACATGCATCTCCGTCACCCAGTAGCGCAGCGAGTCCATGATCAGTTGCAGTACGTGCGGGTGCCGCATGAGCAGGCTGTTGCCGGTGCCGGTGGTGTCGTAGTAGTGCGCCCAGTCGCCGTCCACGAGCCGGTAGTAGGAGGCGTTGTCGATCCCCCGGAAGGAGAGCGTGGGGCCCTTCTCGTTGCCCTCGGCGGTGTGGTTGTAGACCACGTCGAGGATCACCTCGAGCCCGGCCGCGTGCAGCGCCTTGACCATGCCCTTGAACTCGGCGACCTGACGGCCGCGGATGCCGTCGGCGTAGTCGTTGTGCGGGGCGAAGAAGCCGATGGTGTTGTAGCCCCAGTAGTTGGACAGGCCCCGGTCCCGCAGCACGCCGTCCTGCACGTACTGGTGCACAGGCATCAGCTCGACCGCCGTCACGCCCAGCGAGGTCAGGTGCCCGGTCACCGCGGGGTGGGCGAGCCCGGCGTAGGTGCCGCGCAGTGCGGGCGGGACGTCGGGGTGGGTCCGGGTCAGGCCCCGCACATGGGCCTCGTAGATCACCGTGTCGGCGTACGGGCGGCGGGGCGGTGCGTCCTCGCCCCAGTCGAACGCGGGATCGGTGACCACGCCCAGCAGCGTGTGCCCGGAGCTGTCCGCCGGGTCGGGGCGGTCGCCGGCCCGTTCGAACAGCGAGGCGTCGTTGTCGATCTGGCCGTCGACGGCCCGCGCGTAGGGGTCCAGGAGCAGCTTCGCCGGGTTGCACCGGTGGCCGCAGGAAGGGTTCCACGGCCCGTGCACCCGGTAGCCGTACCGCTGCCCGGGGCCGACGCCGGGCAGGTACGCGTGCCGGACGAAGCCGTCGACCTCGGTCAGCGGGACGTCGTGGGCAGCGCCGTCGTCGTCCACGAGGACGAGGTCGACGCGTTCGGCGACCTCGCTGAAGAGCGCGAAGTTGGTCCCCTGCCCGTCGAAGTCGGCGCCCAGCGGGTAGGGGTGCCCGCTCCAGGCGGGCACCCCTGCACGGCGATCCGTCCGACGGCTCCGTGACGTCACCGGGCCCCCGCCGGCACGCGCGGTTCCTCGGCGGCCGGGGCGACGACGGCCACCGGCAGCGCGCGGGGCACCTTGCGCCCCTCGCGCAGGTTCGGCGACGGCGCGGTCGGCACCAGCGGCTTGCGCTCGCCCGAGCGGGCCCGCTGGGAGAACCAGATGACCTTGCCGCCGGCGTCGGTGGAGCAGCACCCCCAGCCGTCGCTCATGGCGGCGATGCGCTCCAGGCAGGCCCGAAGGTGCCGGTCGGGGCGCAGATGACGGTCGTCGCCCCCGAGGGCCGTGATCAGATGCTGGCCGTTCCACCACATCTCGATCGACGTGTGCTTGTCGGTGGCGTGCTCGTCGATGGCCTCGAGCAGCATCCCGGCGCCGCGGCAGACCGGCTCGACGAGCGTCTGGAGGTCCCAGTGGTTCAGGTGTGCGGCCAGGATGCGCCCGACCTGTCCTACGCGTTCCGGGCTGACGTCCACATCGAGGTGGTAGTAGCAGGGGACTGCGGTCTTCATCTCGTTCGCTCCTCACCGGCGAGGCTCCGCTCCGGTCGGCCCGACGGAGGGGCCATGGACACGAAGCGTGAGCGGTAATCGCTTCAGAGTCACAACCACAGTGGGGTTGCTACGCCATTCGTGCAACACGAGCGCACCACAATCAAGATCCAACAGGACGTTGGGTGATGCGCCGTGCACCATAAGTGAAGGCCTCGGGAGGTTGGACGTTTTCGCACCTCTGCGGAAAGGGCCGACCCGCTCGTCTCGAGCGGCGTACCTCGTGAACTCCCGGAAGGTGAACAGCGCGATGCTGCAACCAGCGAAGACCGAAGTCGCCAGAACCCTGCGCAGTTTCCGGTCCTGGGAGCGGGCCATGCTCGCGCACCCCGAGGACCGCACCGCGCGGGCCGCCTTCGAGGACTGCGGATACACGCTGTGCGTGCTGATGGGCAAGCGGTGCGCCAGGGAGGCCGCGGACGCCGCGGAGCAGTATCTGCGCGCCGGCACGGCCGCCCGCCACCGCGAGCGCCGGGGCACGAGTCTGAGGAACGGCGCCGCACGGCTCACCGTGACGCGTCCCCTCCCCTGCCTGCCCGCGGAGACGTAGCCGCCCGCGGCGGAGCAGGTCCCTCGCCCAACACCGGGCGAACGAAGCAATTTTCAGTCAGCGGAGGTACAGAGGTGAAGTCCACCAGGGCGATCGGCCGGATCCCGGTGCGGGACGTCGAACCGCGTGTGGAGTGCGGCAGACGGCCGGCGAAAGCCGTGGTCGGTGAGACGGTGCGGATCTCCGCGACGGTGTTCCGCGAGGGTCACGACGCCGTCGCGGCCAACGTGGTCCTCAAGAGCCCGGAGGGCGGCCGCGGACCCTGGACGCCGATGCGGGAGCTCGCCCCCGGCAGCGACCGCTGGGGCGCGGACGTGACGCTGGAGGCCATGGGCCGCTGGACCTTCACCGTGGAGGCCTGGAGCGACCCGATCACCACCTGGCGCCGCGCCGCCGAGATCAAGATCCCGGCGGGGATCGACCCGGGACTGGTCCTGGAGGAGGGCGGCCTGCTCCACGAGAAGGCGGCCGCCCGCGCGCCGCGCGGCCCGCAGCGCACCCTGCTGCGGGAGACGGCGAAGAAGCTCCTCGACGACACGACCCCGGTGGCCGAGCGCTACGCCGCGGCGTTGACGCCGGAGGTGGACGCCGTGCTGGCGCGGTTTCCGCTGCGGGAGCATGTGACCGCGTCGGATCCGCTGCCGCTGCTGGTCGA